>NZ_CP125957.1:3926666-4253333 GCF_030064125.1 Pseudomonas sp. G2-4
GGGGCTACTTCGTAGCCCAGCGGGGATAAACCTCTCACCACAGTGTTGGATCGATTACCTTGATAGGCCCAACAGCCGTCGATTGGAGTCTTCATCGGCCGTCACCCCGGCAAAATCATCGAACGCCTTGCGGGTCTTGCTGATCATGTGCCGCTGGATAAACGCCGCCCCTTCTGCGGCGCCTTGCTGCGAATCCTTCAGGCAGCACTCCCATTCCAGAACCGCCCAGCCGCTGAAGTCGTATTGAGTCAGTTTGCTGAAGATCGATTTGAAATCGATCTGGCCATCGCCCAGCGAGCGGAACCGGCCGGGACGATCCACCCAGCCCTGGTAACCGCCGTACACGCCAGAACGGGCATCGGGGCGGAACTCGGCGTCCTTGACGTGGAACATGCGGATGCGCTCGTGATAACGGTCGATGAAGCCCAGGTAATCCATCTGTTGCAGCAGCAAATGGCTGGGATCGTAGAGAATCGCGGCTCGCGGATGATGATCGACCGCTTTCAGGAAGCGCTCGAACGAGGCGCCGTCGTGGAGGTCTTCGCCGGGGTGGATTTCGTAGCACAGGTCCACACCGGCCGCATCGAAGGCGTCCAGGATCGGCAACCAGCGCCGGGCCAGTTCAGCGAAACCTTGCTCTACCAAACCAGCCGGGCGCTGTGGCCATGGGTACAGGTACGGCCACAACAGCGCACCGGAAAACGTCGCGTGGGCCTTGAGGCCCAGGCGTTGGCTGGCGCGTGCGGCAAGCTTCAATTGCTCGATCGCCCACGCCGTCCGTGTCTCGGGCTGGCCACGCAAATGGGCCGGGGCGAAGTCGTCGAACAGCGCGTCGAATGCCGGGTGCACCGCCACCAACTGGCCTTGCAGGTGCGTCGACAACTCGCTGATCTCGACACCGAACTGCGCACAAGTGGCCTTGAGTTCGTCGCAGTAGTCCTGGCTCTCGGCGGCCCGGGCCAGGTCGATGTACTGCGTGCCCGAGGTCGGCAATTGCACAGCCTTGTAGCCTTGCGACGCGGCCCACCGGGCGATGTTGGCCAGGGTGTCGAACGGCGCTTCGGCGGACATGAACTGCGCCAGGAAAATACCCGGGCCGCGCAGGCCTGCGGGTGCTTCGAGAGGGGAAGTCATAGGGTTCTCCGGATTCATAGGGTGCAGGCCAGAGCGGTCCATTTGGCCTCGCCACGATGATTGGCAACGGCCGCCTCGATGAACGCCATGCCCCGCAAACCGACTTCGATGCCGGGTACGCCGGGGGCTTCGTGGCCACGGACATTACCGCGAATGGCGCGGGCGAAATCGCCGTAGAGATTGGCCATGGCCTCCAGATAGCCTTCGGGATGTCCGGCCGGCAGGCGCATGCGCTGGTTGGCAGCCTCGCACAACCAGGGCTGGCCGACACCGGAGCGCAGGATGCGCAGGGGTTGGTCGAGGGCGCGATGGATCAGGCTTGCCGGCTCTTCCTGGCGCCACTCCAGCGCGCCCTTGTCGCCATAGACGCGGATCTTCAGCGGATTCTCTTCACCGGCGCAGACTTGGCTGGCAATCAACACGCCACTGGCACCAGCGGTCATTTGGAGCAGCATCGACACATCATCGTCCAACTGCCGACCCTGGATGTGGGTGCCCAACGTCGCGCAGATCCGCTCCACAGATTGGTCAGCAACGAACTCCGCCAGGGAAAACGCGTGGGTGCCGATGTCGCCAATACAGCCGCCCAGCCCCGACTGTTGCGGGTCGTCGCGCCAGCCGGCCTGCTTGTTGCCCTGCCCGGCGATGTCCTGGCTGAGCCAGCCTTGAGGGTATTCCACCAGCACTTTGCGCACCGCGCCGATCACACCCGAGCGCACCATGTCCCGGGCCTGCCAGACCATGGGATAACCCAGGTACGTGTGGGCCAGGCCGTAGAGCCGGTCGCTGCTTTCAAGCACTTCCTTTAAGGCGAGCAATTCATTCAAGTTCAGCGCCGCGGGCTTTTCGCTGAACACATGGAAACCGGCCTTCAGCGCCTGGCTGGCGATGGGTGCGTGCAGGTGATTGGGGGTGACGATGACCAACAGCTCCATACGCCGGTCCGCCGGCAGCGCCGCTTCGGTGTCCAGCATGTGTTGCCAGCCGCTGTAGCAGCGGGACGCGGGCAGGCCCAGGGCCGCGCCGGTTTGCTGATTGTTCTGTCCATCACGGCTGAACGCGCCGCACACCAGCTCGAAACCGCCGTCCAGGCCAGCGGCCTGGCGATGGGCCTGGCCGATGAAAGCGCCCTCTCCTCCGCCGACAAAGCCGATTCTTATTTTCGGTGCTACAGGATTCATCGCGATTCTCTTCTGTGGCCGCTGACGATGTAACCGGTTACATCATGGCGGAAATCTAGGCTCAGTTTTCCGTCGTGTCAAACCCCACGCGTCATGAATGGGCGTTTGTGAGGCGCGCAACCTGCGGTAAGCTCCCCCTCCGTGCCGACATTCCTGGCGCCGAATCGAGGTGATCTTGTCCAATATCCGTGAAGTGGCCCGGTTGGCCGGTGTGTCGGTGGCCACGGTGTCCAGAACGCTGAAATCCCCCGAGCGGGTGCTTCCCGAAACGCGGGACAAGGTCAATGCAGCGGTGGAACAGGCCGGCTATCGACCGAACCTGATGGCCGTGCAGTTTCGCTCCCGCCGGACCGGTAACCTGGTGATCCTGGTGCCGACCATCGCCAATACTTTTTTTGCCCGGGTCATCAGTGGTGCCCAGCAGGCGGCGCAGGCGGCGGGCTACCGATTACTGTTGTGCGACACCCAGGGCCGGGCGCAAATCGAACGGGAGTTCGCCGCCCTGGTCTACGCCCACCAGGCCGACGGGGTGATCCAGTTGCGGGCCAGCGACCCGTTCGAGTCGCTTCCCCTGGGCGTCGATTCCCTGCCGCTGGTCAACGCTTGCGAAGTGGTCAAAAACGCCCCCTACCCGACCATCAGCCTCGATAACCGGGCCGCCGCCCAGGCCGTGACCCAGCATCTGATTGACCTCGGTCACCGCCGGATCGGCATCATCAAGGGACCTCGCAGCAGCCCGCTGACCCTGGACCGTGTAGCCGGTTATCAGCAAGCCCTGCAGCAGGCCGGCATCGCGGCCGACCCCAACCTGATCTGCCATGGCGACTTCACATTGAAGGCCGGTTATGAGGGGGCTGGCACCATGCTGGAGCGGGCCGATCGCCCCAGCGCGCTGTTCTGTGAAAACGATGAAATGGCCATCGGCGCGCTCAAGCGCATCAAGCAAATGGGCCTGCGGGTGCCCGAGGATATTTCCCTGGTGGGTTTTGACGACATTCCTTTCGCCGCCTATTGCGACCCACCCCTGACCACCATTTCGCAACCTGCCGAAGCGTTTGGCCAAAAAGCGGTGGAAATGTTGATCGCCCTGATCGAGAAGAAGCCGATTGCCCAACGGCATGTGTTGCTGCCCTTTGAGTTGACGGTGCGTGGCAGCACGGCCCCCTCGGCATAACCAGGAACCCGTGGCGAGGGAGCTTGCTCCCGCTGGGCTGCGAAGCGGCCCCTGCTTTGCCAGTCATCACACCGTAGGGGATGCTGGCGCATCCAGCGGGAGCAAGCTCCCTCGCCACAAAACGCCTTTGCGGTGCCTCGACTCGCCATCATCCCCGTTTGAACTACAGTGGAAGGACTCTGCATAAAGCCATAACAAGACGGAGAGT
Organism: Pseudomonas sp. G2-4; assembly: GCF_030064125.1. Classification (NCBI taxonomy): domain Bacteria; kingdom Pseudomonadati; phylum Pseudomonadota; class Gammaproteobacteria; order Pseudomonadales; family Pseudomonadaceae; genus Pseudomonas; species Pseudomonas sp. G2-4. The sequence goes on from NZ_CP125957.1 coordinate 3,930,364, forward strand.
TCCCATGCGAGTCGACAAGCGCTTTACCCTTCTGGCCGCCGCGGCGGCCTTGGTGGTCACAACCGCGGCCCAGGCGGCCCCGGTGTATATCAACATCCTGACCGGAGGCACCAGCGGCGTTTATTACCCGATAGGGGTCGGGTTGTCGCAGATCTACAGCAGCGGGATCAAGGATGCCAAGACGTCGGTACAGGCCACCAAGGCCTCGGTGGAAAACCTGAACCTGTTGCAGGCTGGACGCGGGGAACTGGCGTTGGCCTTGGGCGACTCCGTGGCCGACGCCAAGAACGGCGTGGAAGATGCCGGTTTCAAGGCTCCCTTGACCAAACTGCGCGCCATCGCCGGGGCCTACCCCAATTACATCCAGATCGTCGCCAGCCAAGAGTCCGGGATCAAGACATTGGCCGACCTCAAGGGCAAGACCGTGTCGGTTGGCGCAGCGAAATCCGGCACCGAACTCAATGCCCGGGCGATCTTCAAAGCGGCGGGACTGACCTATCAGGACATGAAGGTACAGTACCTGCCGTTCGCCGAATCAGTGGACCTGATCAAGAACCGGCAACTGGACGCAACGCTTCAGTCCTCCGGCCTGGGGATGGCCGCCATTCGTGACCTGGCCTCGACCATGGCGTTGAGCTATGTGGCGGTTCCCAGCGATGTCGTGGAGAAAATCGGCAACCCGGCCTACCAGAGCGCGATGATTCCGGCCAACACCTACGACGGGCAAACCGATGCCGTACCGACGGTGGCCATCACCAACATTCTGGTCACCCGCGAGGATGTGCCGGATGAGGTGGCCTACCAGATGACCAAGCTGATCTTCGATAACCTCAATCGCCTGGGTACCTCCCATTCAGCGGCCAAGGACATAACGCTGAAAAACGCCGCGAAAAACCTGCCAATCGCACTCCACCCCGGTGCCGAGCGCTACTACAAGGAAGTGGGCGCGCTGTAGCCTCTCACGCATCAGCGGTGCTGGTCGCCGTTGATGCGTCGCGTTTTCGCACTTTGAATGTGAACAGAAGGCAGGCACCTCATGAGTGAAGATCAACACGGCATCGCCACCGACCCGCGGGACTGGCCCAAGACCCTGTTTTACGTGGCCTTGCTGTTTTCCGTATTCCAGATCGTCACCGCTGCGTTTTCTCCGGTCTCCAGCATCGTGCTTCGGGCGGTGCACGTCGGATTTCTGCTGTGGGTGGTATTCCTCAGCTACCCGGCCTACGGCAAGCAACGTCCGTGGCAACCCTTGGCCTGGGCCTTGAGTCTGGCGGGCGTGGCGACAGCGCTCTATCAGTGGGTGTTCGAGGCCGATCTTATCCAGCGTTCTGGCGATCTGACCCCTGCCGACATGGTGATCGGCGTTGTGCTGATCGCGCTGGTATTCGAAGCCGCTCGACGGGTGATGGGCATCGCGCTGCCGATCATTTGCAGCTTGTTCCTCGCCTATGGCCTGTTCGGCGAGTATCTGCCGGGGGACTTGGCCCATCGCGGCTATGGCTTTGATCAAATCGTCAACCAACTGTCCTTCGGCACCGAAGGGCTGTACGGCACGCCGACCTACGTATCGGCCACCTACATCTTCCTGTTCATCCTGTTCGGGGCCTTTTTGGAAAAGGCCGGAATGATCAAGCTGTTCACCGATTTCGCCATGGGCCTGTTCGGCCACAAGCTTGGCGGGCCGGCGAAAGTGGCGGTGGTGTCATCAGCGCTGATGGGCACCATCACCGGTTCGGGTATCGCCAATGTGGTGACCACTGGGCAATTCACCATTCCACTGATGAAGCGCTTCGGCTACAAGGCCGCGTTTGCCGGCGGGGTGGAAGCCACCTCCAGCATGGGCAGCCAGATCATGCCGCCAGTGATGGGCGCGGTGGCCTTCATCATGGCCGAAACCATCAATGTGCCGTTTGTTGAAATCGCCAAGGCAGCGCTGATACCGGCGTGCCTGTACTTCGGCTCGGTATTCTGGATGGTTCACCTGGAAGCCAAGCGCTCCGACCTCAAGGGTTTGCCCAAGGACCAGTGTCCCAGCGCCTGGAGCGCCGTCAAGGAGAGCTGGTACCTGCTGATCCCGCTCGGGGTATTGGTCTACCTGCTGTTTTCCGGACGCACGCCGCTGTTTTCCGGCATGGTCGGCCTGGCGTTGACGGCCATTGTGATTCTCGGCTCGGCGATCATTCTCAAGGTCTCGAACTACGCCTTGCGCTGTGCATTCTGGATCGCGCTGGGGGTGCTCTGCGTCGGTTTTTTCCGGCTGGGCATCGGTGTGGTCTTTGCGGTAATAGCCGTGCTGGTGGTGACCTGCTGGTTCATGAAGGGTACTCGAGAAACCCTCGTCATTTGCCTGTACGCCTTGGTGGACGGCGCTCGTCACGCCGTCCCGGTGGGGATCGCCTGCGCATTGGTGGGCAGCATCATCGCCGTGGTGTCACTGACCGGCGTAGCGTCCACCTTTGCCGGCTACATCCTCGCCATCGGCAGGGACAACCTGCTGCTGTCGCTGATCCTGACCATGCTCACCTGCCTGGTGTTGGGCATGGGTATCCCGACCATTCCCAACTACATCATCACCAGTTCCATCGCCGCGCCTGCCCTGCTGGAACTGGGCGTACCGCTGATCGTGTCGCACATGTTCGTGTTCTATTTCGGCATCCTCGCCGACCTGACGCCGCCGGTGGCGCTGGCCTGTTTCGCCGCCGCGCCAATTGCCAGGGAAAGTGGCCTGAAAATCAGCTTCTGGGCGGTGCGCATCGCCCTTGCTGGCTTTGTCATTCCATTCATGGCGGTCTATAACCCGGCATTGATGCTCCAAGGTGACAATTTATGGATGACGGCGTACATGCTGATCAAGACGTTGTTGGCGGTCGGACTTTGGGGCATGGCGTCCACCGGCTATCTGCAACAGAAGATGCCGATCTGGGAACGCTTGATGTGTTTTGCCGCCGGCGCATTGCTGGTGGTGGCGCTACCGCTGACCGATGAGATCGGTTTCGTGCTGGCCGGACTAATGATCTTCCAACACATCTGGCGCTCGCGGCGCACCGGGCGGGCCTTGGCGTGATCGGCTTGTGCCTGGGCTTGGCCGGGGTGGTCTGGGCACAGCTTGAGATCAGCAGCTTCACACTGGCGTGGAACCACACCATCGAGAAGGTCCGCTGGGAGGAAGACTATCGCGTGACCGCACAGGGACTGGTCTTGGGTGAAGCCAGGGTCAAAGGCAATGGCGCAGGCATGGACATTCCCGACGGTGCCCGGCTGGAAAACGGCAGTTGGCATTACCAGCGTCCGTTGCCGCCCCTGCAACCGTTGAAACTGGGCCGCACCCCGCAGGCCGGCGATTACGAGTTGTGCTTCGATGGCGGTTGCAGGCCGATGAGCCATTGGCTTGGGCCGCCTGCAACACGTCAGCCAACCGTGGAGCTGTGGAGTTGCGGACAGTCCTGAACCCCACAGCGTAATACTCTCGCGCAGAATAGGGCGAGGGGATGAATCCCCTCGCCACCCTCAGGCAAATGTCGCCCCCCGGGTATTCACGAACAGCGAATACAGCGAATGGCTGCCGGCCATGAACAACCGATTGCCTTCCCGGCCACCGAAGCAGACGTTAGGGCAGCGCTCCGGCAGGGAAATATGCCCGATGGCTTTGCCTTCCGGGTTGAACACCCGTACGCCATCGAGTTTTTCCAGGTCGGCCTTGGGATCACCATTGCCGCCCCAGCCGCACCAGAGGTTGCCGCTCTCATCGCACTTGATCCCATCGATAGCCGCGTAATCCAGGCCTTCGATGTGCTTGCGCCGGTCGCCCAACGTGCCGTCGTCCTTGACGGTGATCGCCCAGATCAAGCGGTTGGGTTTGGCCCGGCCTTCGACCACGTAGAGGGTTTTCTCGTCTGGGGAAAAACACAAGCCGTTCGGCCCCGCCAGGTCGTCGATGACCCGGGTGACCTTGCCGGTCTCGCCATCAACGCGGTACACCGCGTGGGGTTGGGCGGGGGTGACTTTGTGTCCTTCGTAGTTGTTGCCGGTCTGGAACGGCGGGTCGGTGAACCAGACCGATCCGTCCCGTTTGCACACGATGTCATTGGGCGAATTGAAAGGCTTGCCCTCGAAACTGTCCGCCAGCACGGTAACGGTGCCATTGTGCTCGGTGCGGGTGACGCGCCGGCCTTCGCTGGAGGTGGTGGAGCCTTCGCACACCAGCAGCCGCCCCTGGCGATCGCGGCACATGCCGTTGGAGAAGTTGGAATTCTCACGGTACACCGACAGGCCGCCGGTGATTTCGTCCCAGCGCACGATGCGGTTGTTCGGAATGTCACTGACCAGCAGATAACGGCCGTCGCCAATCCACACCGGCCCTTCCGCCCAACGCAAGCCAGTGGCGAGCTTTTCCACACTGGCGTTGAAAAGGCGCAAGTCCATGAAGCTTGGGTCAAGGATATTGATCAGCGGGTCGGGGTAACGCTGGGTCAAGGGCTCTGCCTGAGCGAGCCCTGGCAAGTTGCCCAGGGTGGCGGCAGCGGCCGAGACCACCAGGGATTTTTTCAGGAATACCCGGCGGCCCTGATCGGCGGCGGTTGCAGATTGCGAAGCATCCATCGTGCGTCTCCGTTAATTATTATTGGACGGCACGACAGTTTTACTACGTGATAAGACATCGTACAAGCATGAGCATCAGCTCACGAAAGCAACCAATCAGTCAGGGTGCAGCGGGATACGAACGGTAAACGTGGTGCCCGCTCGCGCCTTGGAGTGAACCTCGATGGTGCCCTTATGCGCCGACACGATCGCCGAGGCGATGTGCAGGCCAAGTCCCAATCCGGCCGCAGAACCGTATTGCAAGTCACCGCTGCGCAGATGCCGGATCATTGGGTTGAAGATGCTCGCAATGGCGTCTTTCTCGATAGGCTTGCCCTGGTTGTTAATCGCGATGACCGCCATATCTTCTTCAGTGCTCAGCGAAACAGTCACCGGCGTGCCCTCGGTGCCATGCTGGACGGCGTTGCCGATCAGGTTAGAGAACACCTGCTCCATTCGTGCCTGATCGAACAGCCCTTCCAGAGGACCGGTGGTTTCAAACAGGATGGTGTTTTCCGGGTGATAAGCCCGCGCCTCCTCCACCATGCCTTCGCAGGCCGCCACCAGGTCACCGTTGAAGCGCTGCACCGGAATGCCCGATCCCAGTTGGGTCCGGGTGAAATCCAGCAGGTCGCCGACGATCTTATTGGCCCGCTTGACGCTGGTGTAGATGCGCGATGAGATCTTGGTGGCTTTGGCGGGCAGGTCTCCGGCCCGCAGCAGCACCTCGGAACTCAGCAGGATCGCCCCCAAGGGGCTTCGCAGGTCATGTCCGAGGATCCCGAGAAAGATATTGCGCGAGGCATCCACCGCCCCCGAGTAACTGACGACCGACTCTGCCAAAGCTTGGTCCACGGCCTCGTTGAAGCGAATCAGGTCGGTCATGACCTGATCGTGATCCAGTTGCGTATGGGGCATCCAGAGCATCAGCACACTGGTACGCAGCGCTCGATACTCCGAGACCATTTGCTCCACCGTAAACCCTGACGACTGGCGAATGACCGCATGGGTTTCGGCAGCGGTTTCAGCCTCAGTCGACGGGGCGTCGCCGTGGGACTTGGCAATCTGCTCCTTGCGCGTCTGCGAGGTGCGCAGGTCAGCAGCGATGGTGTGCAGCATCTGCTCGGCATGATCACGCAGGGCCGCGGAATCCATGCCATGGGAGGCAGGCGTGATGGTTTTGGCGAAGTCTTCCCACGCCTGCAGTATCGGCTCGATGTTATCGAGAATGAAATCGGCCAGGCGCATGGGTCACTCCGCAATAGGGACGATGCTGTAAACAGCACACCAGTGCGGTGTTGTACAGCAAACCGCAGGATCACGTGCGAGGTCTCACGAAGTATCGTCGCCTCGACAGCACCCCGCCCTGGGGATCCAGACCTTGTTTCTTCCGACGCCGTAAGGTAAAAACCTATAGTTGTACGACAACCTATAACTAAAAAATATTGATCCTTTGAGACATCTGCCATGGTTCGCTCCACCGCTGTACATCACGCCCCCGCTCCATTACCCCGCCACCTCGCGGTCCTCGTCCTGCTGTGCATGGGCTGCGCCTTCGCCGGCAACCACGTCGCTGCCCGGGCGGCCTTCGATGACGGCGCCGGTGTGTTGCTGGCGATCCTGCTGCGCTCGGGCGGCACACTGTTAGTGTTGGCTGCGATGGTCCTGTGGCAACGCCAAAGCCTGCGCCTGCCGCCCGGTGCATGGCGTTGGCAATTGACACTGGGGCTGTTGATCGGCGCCCAGAGCCTGTGCCTGTACTCCGCCGTGGCGCGGGTGCCGGTCGCGTTGGCTCTGTTGGTGGGGAATGTCTTTCCGATTCTGCTGGCGTTGCTGACTTGGGCGCTGGGCGGGCCACGACCGACCACGCGCACCGCCGCGTTGATGGGGATGATCCTCGTGGGGCTGGTGTTCGTGCTGGAAGTGCCGGCCCGGTTATCGTCTGAACAGAGTGTCGGTCCGCAATGGCTGCTGGGGGTGGGCTTGGCCTTCTGTGCCGCCTGCGTCTTCGCCTGCGCACTGTGGATCACCGATCACAAGCTGTCCCAGGTGCGCGGTTCGGTACGCAGCCTGCTGACGATTTTCATTGTCTTCAGCAGCGTCAACCTCGCCGGCCTGACCGGCGCCCTCCCCGGCGGCTTCGACCTGCCGGCCACCAGCACCGGCTGGTATGCCCTGGCAACCCTGGTGGTGCTCTACGGCACCGGGTTTATCGTGCTGTTCATTTCCGTGCCCCGCCTGGACATGCCGCGCAACGCCCCGGTGATGAACATCGAACCGCTGGCGACCCTGTTGATCGGCTGGCTGGTGCTGGACCAAATGCTCAACCCGGGTCAGGTGATGGGTGGAGTGATTGTAGTGACGGGCATTGTATTGCTGACTTATCGCAAGGTTGAGCGGGTCAAGGTGCCGGTGGCTGAGCACAATTGAACTGACTGAACCCCATTGTGGCGAGGGAGCTTGCTCCCGCTGGGTTGCGAAGCGACCCCAATTTTTGCGACCGCTTCGCGCTCGAGCGGGAGCAAGCTCCCTCGCCACAGTTGTATCGTGCCGATGCCCCAGCTACAGGCGCACTTGCGCCGCCGGCACAATATCAATCCGCGACACCGCGCTGCTCAAGCGCCCCAGCCGGTTGTTGTGGTTAGCGATGATCTGCTCGGCGGCCATGCTGCCGTTGTCCACCGTGGAGTGAGCGTCGGCAGCCAGGACCACCTCATACCCCAAAGCATGGGCCTGGCGCACGGTGGCGTTGATGCAATAGTCGGTTTGCAGCCCGCAGATCACCAGGCGGTCGATGCCTCGGGCCTGCAACAGCGAAAGCAGATCAGTCTGGTAGAAGGCGTCCGGCGTGGTCTTGCGCACCCGTAGGTCATCTGCGGCGGTCAGCAGGTCGTCGGCCAGTTGCCAGGCGGCAGAGCCATGGGTCAGCGAGCCTTCCAGCTCTTCGTGCTGGACCAGAATCACCGTTAAACCCAGGGCCCTGGCTTTGGCGCCGAGGTCATTGATGGTCCGGATGATGCGCTGGATGTCGAAGCATTCCTCTTCGCCGCTGCACAGTCCGTTCTGGACGTCGATGATCAGCAATGCGGTGTTCATGACTTTCCCTCTTCAAGCGGTGTTGAATGCTCGCAGTCCATTAATAACCCAGCGACAACCCAGTGTTGCGACGGGGGTCATTGGCGCCATAGAAGCGGTTCTTGCCCACGGGCTTGCCGCCCAACGACGGGGCGCCCACCAGGATCGCGGCGATGTGGTTGGGGTCCTGCGGGCCGGCAAACTTGTGGCCCCAGCTCTCCAACAGTTTCAGGGTATCCGGGCTGGCCGCGAAGGTCTCCAGGTTGGTTTCCTCGGGCATCCACTGCTGGTGGAAACGCGGCGCGTCGACGGCTTCCTGCAGGTTCATGCCGTAGTCGATCACGTTGAGGATGGTCAGCAAGGTCGCCGTGATGATGCGGCTGCCGCCCGGAGTCCCCACCACCATCACCGTCTTGCCGTCCTTGGTGACAATGGTCGGGCTCATGGACGACAGCGGCGCCTTGCCCGGCGCGATGGCGTTGGCTTCGCCCTGCACCAGCCCATACATGTTAGGCACACCGATCTTGGCGGTGAAGTCGTCCATTTCATCGTTGAGGATGACCCCGGTCTTGCTCGCCATGACGCCAGCGCCGAACCAGTCGTTGAGGGTGTAGGTGACGGAAACGGCGTTGCCCCATTGATCGACGATGGAGTAATGGGTGGTGTTGCTGCCCTCGTGGGGTGCCACGCCAGGTTTGATTTTCTGCGACTCACCGGCCTTTTGCGGCTCGATCGCGGCCCGCAGTTTGGCGGCGTAGTTTTTGTCCAGCAGATGGTCGATGGGGTTCTGTACAAAGTCCGGATCACCCAGGTAGCTGTTGCGGTCCACGTAGGCATGACGCATGGCTTCGATCTGATAATGCATGCCCTGGGCCGAATGGAAGCCCAGGTCTTTCATCGGATAGCCGTCGAGGATGTTCATGATCTGGCACAGCACCACCCCGCCAGAACTGGGTGGCGGCGCTGAAATGATGTGGTAGCCACGGTAATCGCATTCCACCGGGGCCAGCTCGCGGGTCTTGTACTTGTCCAGGTCGGCCTGGGTGATGATGCCTTTGTTGGCCTGGCTGGACGTGACGAGGGCATCGGCTACCCAACCTTTATAGAAGCCATCGGCGCCCTTGGCGGAGATTTCCCGCAAGGTCTTGGCGAGGTCTTTTTGCACCAGCTTCTGGCCGACCTGCATCGGCTCGCCGTTGTGCAGGAAGATCGCGCCGGAGTCGCGCATGTCCTTCTTGAACACATCGGTGGCGGTGTCCAGCAGATCGACATCGCCCTGCTCCAGGGTGAAGCCGTCCTCGGCGAACCGGATGGCCGGGGCGATCAGCTCGGCCCGGGGTTTGCTGCCGTACTTCTGTAACGCCAGTTCCATGCCGGAAACGGTGCCTGGCACACCGACCGCCAGGTGCCCGCGGGTGCTGAGGTCGGGGACGACGTTACCGTCCTTGTCCAGGTACATGTCGGCCGTGGCGGCCAGGGGAGCCTTTTCACGGAAGTCCAGAAAGGTCTTGCGGCCATCGGCCAGTTGCAGCGTCATGAACCCACCGCCGCCCAGGTTCCCCGCCGCCGGATACACCACCGCCAGGGCATACCCCACCGCCACCGCCGCATCCACGGCATTGCCGCCGTTCTTGAGCACGTCGACTCCCACATGGGTCGCCAAGTGCTGGGCGGTGACCACCATGCCGTTCTCGGCGGCGACCGGCGCCTGGGAGGCCGCCTGGGCATACAAACAACCGAGGGTCAGGGAAGTGGCAACGAGGGCCCGCGCAAAGGATTCGAACTTCATGAGTCGGTCTCTTCTTGTTTTAAAGGGGATCGCATCAAGAGCATTAGGCAGTATGGCCCGGTTTGCGTAATGCGCCTGTTTCCTGACAGCCGGGTGACTTCAGGTTTCCCTTTGCGATAGGCTCGGCGGCTCATCCATACATGCATAAGGACATCGCCGATGACGCTGCGAATCGAACGCACGGACGCCCCGACCGACGAAGAACGCCAAGCCATCCTCGCCCCGCTGCGCGCCTACAATACGGCCAAGACCGGCGGAACAACGCCTGAATTGGTCGCCTGGCTGGTGCGCGACGAACACAGCAACGAGGTCGTGGGTGGGCTCTACGGGCGAGTGTTTTTCCGTTGGTTCTATATCGAGTTGCTGGTGGTGCCGGAACAGGCCCGAGGCCAAGGCACGGGGTCGGCGTTGATGCAGATGGCCGAAGACCTGGCCAGGGAGAAAAACTGCGTGGGCATCTGGCTGGACACCTTCGACTTCCAGGCGCCGGCGTTCTACAGGAAGCACGGTTTCACGGAGATCGGCCAGATCGACGATTATCCACCAGGCCACCAGCACTTCTTCTTCCAGAAGCGCCTGGACATCCCTGGTTGAAACGCGGGCCCTGTGGGAGATTCTATGGTGCAGGGCTACCCCCTAAATGCCTTTCGGTAAGTATTCGCTCTGATTCTTCAGCAGGGCGAATACCACTCGGGCAAGCTTGCGGGCCAGTGCCACTAATGCTTCGGTTGTGCTGAGTCCCCGGGCCCTTAGTGCCTCATAAAAACCCTTCCATGCCGCTGTGCGCCTCGCCGACATCGCGGCGTTGTGCATCAATCGACGGGCCTCTGGGTCACCTCGCTTAGACAGGCAGCGGCGTCCCTTCTTTTTCCCTGAGTCCGATATACGCAGGTCTAGGCCCAGAAAAGCGATGAAGGCATCGGCATTTCTGAAATCCCCACGCTGAAACGACGTGAGCAAACGGGCACCGTTCAACAGGCCAATGCCTTCGACTTTCATGCAGCGCTTGAGCTGAGCGCCCAAGCCAGCGGCTTCCAACTGCGTCTGGATTGTTTTCTCGAGCAAGATCTCCAGTCGTTGCATGGCCTTTATCTGGTTCTCAAAGGCCCTTTTGAGCAACGGTTCGTTGGACCAACTTTGCTTGAGGCTGACACGCGCCTGGACCAAGGCTGCCCGACGCCGGAAGAGGCTTATAAGCCGGCAATACAAGGGCGATGGCGGGGTCCACGGGTGCAACTGGTGGCCTTCGTTGTTCAAGTAGCGAGCCAACAACCGAGCATCCAGCGCATCGGTTTTAGCGCGAACTTTCACACCTTTGCGGTAATGGCTGAGCTCGTAGCCGCCGATCATGTAGATCACACAGCCTTGCGCATAAGCCAGATCGGCGAATTCCTGATGATAGATATTGGTGGCTTCGATGGCGACATCCACTGGCGCGGACAATTCCTTGAGCCACTTCTTGATCGCTGCCTTGGTGTTGGGGATCGCTTCCAGTCGATCTGTTTCTGCGTGATAAATCACCAACTCATCTTTGGCGACATCAACACCCACGATCGGCTTTGCGACAGAAACCGGCATTGCCATTGAAAATCCTCCGGGCTAAGGTTTGAACACTTGAAGGGTTCACCCAGAGGCGCAGGCTTGTTCCTATCGTCGGTCTAGGCCAGATGCATTCTTTATCGGCGCTTGGGTGAAAGGAGGAGGGGTGAAATCTCCCACGGTCTGTACTGCGGCTAACAGTCAGAATCGAGCTTTGTCCCTCCTCCTCCCTTCAAGTCCTACCATACAAGCGAGCTTGCTCGCGATAGCCATTTAACGGTCAATATTTCTGTCCACTGACCCGCCGCTATCGCGAGCAAGCTCGCTCCCACATAGGATCCGGGGCGTTAGTGCAAGCTGTTTACAAGCAGGTCGCCAGCGCCGCCAACCGGCGCTTGGCCACGAAGTCGTCATGCTTGGCGTAATAATTCAACGCGGTGCCCGTCGCACTGGCCTCCAAATCGACAAAGGACTCAGCAGAACGCGTGTAAACCGTCGATCCACCCTTCTTGCCCGGTTGCAGGTAAGCGCCGGCATCGACCCCGAACACCGCTTCGTCCTGCCAGGAAAACTGTATGCACTGGGCAACGACCTGCTCGGGTTTGTCCGAAGCCAGGGTCTTGTAAGGGGCTTGAGTCCGGGCCTGGTTCATCGCCGAACCCGCGCAGCCGGCCAGCAAGGTGGCGGCCAGGGCCACTGTCAACATACGCATTGCATTCACTCATCGAGAAAAAAACGGACTTTAGCACTGCGGCCCCCGCCTTCATGCTGCTTTACTGAAATTTACACGCGACATCGGCCAACGATTCCCGCACCCTGTCGCGCCATTGCCACCAGCCACTGCGGAACAGCCCCATGACACCCAACGCCGAGTTCTACAAACCCACCGCCGAATATGCCGACAAACTGATCAGCCAGATCGGCCAGACGCCGGCCTGGATCGCCAAGCGAATCGGCGTCACCGACAAGCGGATTCGCTACATCCTCGATGGCGAACGCACCGTCAAGGGCGAAACCACGCCGATCCAGATGACCTACCCCGAACAATTCGCCCTCGAATGCCTGGCGGCTGCGGCCAAGGCCAGCAAGAAGCAGTCACCCAAGGAGTAACCATGGCGGCAACCGAACAGCAACACGAACGGGCCCTGGAAAAATTCCTCGATGAGCGCCCCGAGCTACGCGTCGAGCTGGACAACCTCAACCCGCTGCTGGCCCAGGCCAAGGGCGAGACCGCGGCGCAGTACCGCGCCGAGCGGTTGCATGAAGCGTTCGAAGCCGAGGCCGAGCGCCTGGGCCTGTTTGCCTGGGAACTGACTTTGCAACTGACCGCCGCCTCGCCCGAGGAGTACCAGGCCCAGCGCCTGGAGGTGCACAGGGAAGTGGCGGAGATGGCGGGGATGGAGTGGGCGGAGTATTGCGAGTTGCATGGTCTCAAGGTCTAGCACAGCCCCCTGTGGCGAGGGAGCTTGCTCCCGCTGGGGCGCGTAGCGCCCCCAAAACCTGCCAACGCGGTGTGTCAGCCAAACCACAGCGGATGAGTTGGGGCTGCTGCGCAGCCCAGCGGGAGCAAGCTCCCTCGCCACCAGAGGCTCGCCTCTGCTGCCAATCGCCCCACCGCCCATAAAGCTTTATCATGGCCGCAGTTTTGCTGATCGGGTCTGTCATGAAGTTCGCCATCGCGCTGTTTTCCGCCGCCCATGCGCCCTCCTCGCGCCGTGCCCTGCTGTTTGCCCAGGCCGCGTTGGCCGGTGGGCATGAAATCGTGCGGCTGTTTTTCTATCAGGACGGCGTCTACAACGCCTGCGCCAGTGTCGTCACGCCCCAGGACGAGCAGGATCTGCCTCAGCAATGGCGCACGTTCGTCAGCGACCACCAGCTCGACGGCGTGGTCTGCATCGCGGCGGCGTTGCGCCGGGGTGTGCTGAACGACGAAGAAGCCCAGCGCTACCAGCGTTCGGCGGTCAGCGTCGAGGCCCCTTGGGCCTTGTCCGGGCTGGGTCAGTTGCACGATGCGATTCAGGACGCCGACCGTTTGATCTGTTTTGGAGGCGCGTGATGGCCAAGTCTTTGTTGCTGATCAGTCGCCAGGCCCCCTGGTCCGGCCCCGGCGCCCGGGAAGCGCTGGATATCGTGTTGGCCGGCGGCGCGTTCGACCTGCCCATCGGCCTGCTGTTTCTCGATGACGGGGTGTTCCAGCTGACGAGCGGCCAAAACGCCAAGGCCGTCCAGCAGAAAGATCTGAGCGCGAACCTGCAGGCGTTGCCGATGTTTGGCGTCGACGACCTGTTTGTCTGCAGCGACAGCGCCGCCGAACGCGGTGTCGCCATCGACACCCTGGCGCTGGCCGACATGAAAGCACTGAGCGCGCCGCAAATCGCCGCGCTCATCGACCGTTACGACCAAGTGATTACCCTCTGATGTCGACTCTGCATGTGTTGTCTCATTCGCCCTTCGGCGATAACCGTCTCGCCAGTTGCCTGCGGGTACTGGGCGATCAGGATGCGCTGCTGCTCTGCGGCGACGCGACGTACGCGTTGCAACCGGGCAGCCCACCGTTTGAACGGCTGCAGGCCGCCGGCCTGAATCTGTTCGTGCTGGCCGAAGATCTCCAGGCCCGCGCCCTGGACACGCCAGACTGGGCCGAAGCCATCAACTACTCGGGTTTCGTCGAGTTGTCGATTGAACACGACAAGGTCAACACCTGGCTATGAAGACGCTGAACCTGGGCGAGCGCACCATCGCGTTGGACAAGGACGGCTACCTGGCCGACCTTGACGACTGGTCGGCCGACGTCGCCACCGCCCTGGCCGCCGTCGAAGACATCGAGTTGAGCCCCGAGCACTGGGAGATCCTCGAATTGCTGCGCGGCTTCTATCATGAATTCCAGCTCTCCCCCGCGACCCGGCCGCTGATCAAGTACACCGCGCTGAAACTGGGCGCGGACAAGGGCAACAGCCTGCACCTGAACCGATTGTTCAAAGGCACTCCCGCCAAACTCGCCGCCAAGCTGGCGGGCCTGCCCAAACCGACGAATTGCTTATGACCGACTTCCCATCGCTGACCCTGGAAACCCCGGCCGAACATCCGTTCGCCCAATTCGTGCGCATCCTGGGCAAAGGCAAGCGCGGCGCCCGTAACCTGACCCGCGAAGAAGCCCGCGAGGCCATGGGCCTGGTGCTGGACGAAAAGGTCGAGGACACCCAGCTCGGCGCCTTCCTGATGCTGTTGCGGCACAAGGAAGAAAGCGCCGAGGAAATGGCCGGTTTCACCGAAGCCCTGCGTGAACGCCTGGTCGTCCCGGCGTTGACGGTGGACCTCGACTGGCCAACCTACGCCGGCAAGAAGCGTCATTTGCCGTGGTACCTGCTGGCGGCCAAGTGCCTTGGACAGAACGGCGTGCGGATTTTCATGCACGGCGGTGGCGCTCACACGGCGGGCCGGCTCTACAGCGAGCAATTGCTCGGGTTTCTGCAAATCCCGCTGTGCCGCGACTGGCAGCAAGTTGGCACCGCGCTGGACAACGGCGGCCTGGCCTTCATGCCGCTGGTGGACTGGGCGCCGCAGATGCAGCGGATGATCGACCTGCGCAATACCCTGGGCCTGCGCTCGCCGATCCACTCCCTGGCGCGGATTCTCAATCCACTGGGCGCCCGCTGCGGGCTGCAAAGCATTTTCCATCCGGGCTACCAGGCCGTGCATCGCGACGCCAGCGGCTTGCTCGGCGACACCGCCATCGTGATCAAGGGCGACGGCGGCGAGATCGAGATCAACCCGGACGCCGACAGCCACCTGTACGGCACCACCGGCGGCGCCAACTGGGACGAAGAATGGCCACGCCTGGCCGAGCAGCGCCATGTCAAACCGGAAAGCCTCGACGCCGAACACCTGAAAGCCATTTGGCGCGGTGACGTGGAGGACAGCTACCCGCAACTGGCCTTGATCGCCACCATGGCCCTGGCCTTGCGCGGACTGGGCCTGACTCGCGACGAAGGCTTCGATCGCGCCCAACAGTATTGGGCGGCCCGGGACCGTTCGATTTAACCGATCATTAGCGCCTAACCTTTGCGCTTTTTGTTCGAACCTATCGGAATAGACTCGTCTCCAACGTTTATTGGCCGAGGAGACCGAGATGGGTTTGTTAGTCGAAGGCCGCTGGCAGGATCAGTGGTATGAAAGCAAGGACGGCACGTTCCAGCGCGAACAGGCGCAACGCCGTCACTGGGTCACCGCCGACGGCAGCGCCGGCCCCACGGGCGAGAGCGGCTTTGTCGCCGAGGCCGGGCGCTACCATTTATATGTGTCCCTGGCTTGCCCTTGGGCCCACCGCACGCTGATTTTCCGTAAGCTCAAAGGCCTGGAAGACCTGATCGATGTCTCGGTGGTCAGCTACCTGATGCTGGAAAACGGCTGGACCTTCGACAAAGCCCACGGCTCCACCGGCGACAAACTGGGCAATCTAAGCTTGCTGCACCAGCGCTACACGGCCGACACCGCCGATTACACCGGTCGCGTCACCGTGCCGGTGCTGTGGGACAAACGCCAACAGCGCATCGTGAACAACGAATCGGCGGAAATCATCCGCATGTTCAACAGCGCCTTCGACGGCGTGACCGGCAACGGCCTGGACCTCTATCCCGAACACCTGCGCAGCGACATCGACGCGTTGAACGAGCAGATTTATCCGGCGGTGAACAATGGCGTGTATCGCGCTGGATTCGCCACGACCCAGGCGGCGTACGAAGAAGCGTTCGATGGGCTGTTTGCCGAGCTGGACCGACTCGAAGCTTTGCTGGATAGCCGGCGCTACCTGGCCGGCGAACACCTGACCGAAGCCGATATCCGCCTGTTCACCACCATCATCCGTTTCGATGCGGTGTATTTCGGCCATTTCAAATGCAACCTGCGGCGCATCGCCGATTACCCGAACCTGTCGAACTGGCTGCGGGAGTTGTATCAATGGCCGGGCATTGCCGAGACCGTGGACTTCACGCATATCCAGGGCCACTACTATGGCAGCCACAAGACCATCAACCCCAATGGGATCGTGCCCAAGGGGCCGAAGCAGGATTTCATGGCGGCCCATGATCGGGGGCGGTTGAGCGGAAAAGGGATTTGGCGTGGGGCCCGAGACTGATCCCGAGCGTGTGCTGAATATAAGGGCCTCATCGCGAGCAAGCTCGCTCCCACAGGTTTTGTGCCCACTGGAGAGCCAGTGTGGGAGCGAGCTTGCTCGCGATTGGGCGCGACGCAGTCTTCCTAGACCTGCCCCTGAGCCCCTTCGAACCACGCCAGTTTCTCGCGCAGTTGCACCACTTCCCCAACAATCACCAGGGTTGGCGCATGCACCTCATGCTCAGCCACCAAACGCGGCAAGTCCGCCAGGGTACCGGTGAACACCCGCTGGTTCGACGTGGTGCCTTGCTGGATCAATGCCGCTGGCGTGTCCGCCGCGCGACCGTGCTTGATCAGCTCGTTGCAAATCACCGGCAACCCCACCAATCCCATATAGAACACCAGGGTCTGGGCCGGGGACACCAGGTCCGCCCACGGCAAGTCACTGGTGCCGTCCTTGAGGTGGCCGGTGATGAACCGCACTGACTGGGCATAATCACGATGGGTCAACGGGATCCCGGCGTAGGCCGCGCAACCGCTGGCCGCCGTGATGCCCGGAACGACCTGGAACGGGATGCCATGGGCCGCCAGCTCCTCGATCTCTTCGCCACCGCGACCGAAGATGAACGGATCACCGCCTTTCAATCGCACCACGCGCTTGCCCTGTCGGGCCAGGTCCACCAGTTGCTGGTTGATCTGGTCTTGAGGCACGGCGTGCTCAGAGCGGCGCTTGCCGACATAGATCCGTTCAGCGTCACGCCGACACAGTTCCAGGATCGCCGGCGCCACCAGGCGGTCGTACAGCACCACGTCGGCCTGCTGCATCAGGCGCAGGGCGCGGAAAGTCAGTAGGTCCGGATCACCCGGTCCGGCGCCCACCAGGTAAACCTCACCCGGCGCGTTCGGCGCCTGGCCGGCGATTTTCTCCCGCAGCAGGCGCTCAGCCTCGGCGCCCTGCCCGGCCAACTGACGATCGGCGATCGGCCCTTGGAACACCTCTTCCCAGAACGCCCGACGCTGCTGCACGTCCGGAAACAGGCCTTTGACCTGGCTGCGAAAACGCGCCGCCAGTCCGGCCAATTGCCCGTAGGTCGAAGGAATCCAGGTTTCCAGCTTGGCCCGGATCAGCCGCGCCAGCACCGGCGCGTCGCCCCCACTGGACACCGCGATCACCAGGGGCGAGCGGTCGACAATCGCCGGGAAGATCACGCTGCACAGGGCTGGCGCATCCACCACGTTGACCGGCACGCAGCGCTTATGGGCGTCGGCCGACACCTGGGCGTTGAGGGGTTCGTCGTCGGTGGCGGCAATGATCAGGCCACAGCCGTTCAGGTCTGCTTCCAGGTAACCGCGCAGGACGCATTCGCCACCGCTGCCACTGACCAATTCCCGCAACTGCGGTTCGATCTCGGGCGCGACCACCCGCAACAGCGCGCCAGCATCGGCCAGCAGGCGAGACTTGCGCAAGGCAATCTCCCCGCCGCCAACCACCAGCACGCGGCTACCGCGCAGGTTGTGGAACAGTGGCAAATAGTCCATTTAGCCGATGACCTCGATGCCGCCCATGTACGGTTTCAGCACCTCAGGCACGCGGATCGAACCGTCGGCCTGCTGGTAGTTTTCCAGCACGGCCACCAGGGTACGACCCACCGCGAGGCCGGAGCCATTGAGGGTGTGGACCAGTTCCGGCTTGCCGGTTTCCGGGTTACGGAAGCGCGCCTGCATGCGACGGGCCTGGAAGTCGCCACAGTTGGAGCACGACGAAATCTCACGGTACTTGTCCTGGCTCGGGATCCAGACTTCCAGGTCGTATGTCTTGACCGCACTGAAGCCCATGTCGCCGGTGCACAGGGCCAGGGTGCGGTACGGCAGTTCCAACAGTTGCAGGACCTTCTCGGCGTTGGCAGTCAGGCTTTCCAGCGCTTCCATGGATTTCGACGGCTCGACAATCTGCACCATCTCGACCTTGTCGAATTGGTGCTGGCGGATCATGCCTCGGGTGTCACGGCCCGACGCCCCGGCTTCACTGCGGAAGCACGGCGTGTGGGCGACGAACTTGATCGGCAACTGCTTGGCGTCGACGATTTCGCCGGCCACGATGTTGGTCAGAGAGACTTCGGCGGTCGGGATCAGGTACAAGTCGGCCTCACCGTCGCGGCTGATCTTGAACAGGTCTTCCTCGAACTTCGGCAACTGGCCGGTGCCTTGCAACGCCGGGGCCTGGACCAGGTACGGGGTGTAGGCTTCTTCGTAGCCGTGTTCGGTGACGTGCAGGTTGATCATGAACTGCGCCAGGGCGCGATGCAGACGGGCAATCGGCCCGCGCAGCAGGGCGAAACGGGCACCCGACAGCTTGGCGGCGGTTTCGAAGTCCAGCCAGCCGAATTTCTCGCCCAGGGCCACGTGGTCCTGAACCGGGAAATCGAAGGTTGTCGGCGTGCCCCAACGGCGCACTTCGACGTTGCCGTCTTCGTCTTCCCCGACCGGCACCGATTCGTGAGGCAGGTTGGGGATGCCCAGCAGGATTGAATCCAGCTCGGTCTGGATCGCGTCCAGCTCGACCTTACCGGCACTCAATTCGCCCGCCATGCGCTCGACATCGGCCATCAGCGGCGCGATGTCTTCGCCGCGTTGCTTGGCCTGGCCGATGGACTTGGAGCGCGCGTTACGTTCAGCCTGCAGGGCTTCGGTGCGGGTCTGGACGGTCTTGCGCTGTTCTTCCAGCGCTTCGATGCGCGCGACGTCCAGGGCATAGCCACGGGATGCCAGGCGGTCCGCTACGTCCTGAAGGTTGCTACGTAACAGTTTGGAATCGAGCATGTCGGTCTCTCGTTATCAAAGTTTGGTCAGGGACAGGCCGGCCCAGGTGGCGAGCAGCCCGCCGAATACGCTAATGGCCGCATAGCCCACGGCCAGCGGCACCTGCCCGCTTTCCAGCAGGCGCACCGTATCCAGTGAAAAGGATGAAAAAGTCGTCAGGCCGCCGAGAAAGCCGACCATCAGGCCCGCACGTACCTCGATGGGCACTTCCGGGCGCATCAAAAACAGACCGTATAGAACGCCGATCAGCAGACAGCCCACGATATTAACGGCCAGCGTCGCGGTATAAAAGTGCCGGGGCCAATTTGCGTTGATCCAGTTGCCCGTGGCGAAACGCAACAATGTACCGGCCACGCCGCCGGCGGAAACTGCAAGGATCAAGGGGATCAAGGTTTTCTCCGCTGCCGTGGACTCAAGCGGTCCAGTTGCGCCAAGTGGTTGAGCTTCTCGCCGATCTTCAACTCCAGGCCACGGGGCACCGGCTGATAGAACCGTTGAGGTTCGAGTTCGTCGGGAAAATAGTCTTCGCCGGCGGCATAGGCGTCCGGCTCATCGTGGGCATAACGGTATTCATCGCCATAGCCCAGCTGTTTCATGAGCTTGGTTGGCGCGTTGCGCAGGTGCAACGGCACTTCGAGGGAGCCGTGCTCGGTGGCGCTGCGCATCGCTGCCTTGAAGCCCATGTACACCGCGTTGCTTTTCGGCGCGCAGGCCAGGTAAGTGATGGCCTGGGCCACGGCGAGCTCGCCTTCCGGGCTGCCGAGGCGCTCCTGCACATCCCAGGCCGCCAGGCACAGGCTCAGGGCCCGCGGGTCGGCATTGCCGATGTCTTCGCTGGCCATGCGCACCACCCGCCGCGCCAGGTACAGCGGATCGCAACCGCCGTCGATCATGCGCGCAAACCAATACAAGGCGGCGTCGGGGTTGGAGCCGCGGATGGATTTGTGCAGCGCCGAAATCTGGTCGTAGAACGCCTCGCCGCCCTTGTCGAAGCGTCGCCGGGTATCCCCCAGCAGGCTTTGCAACAGCTCGACGTCGATCTCGGCGTTGTCTTCGGCCAGGTCCGAGGCGTTTTCCAGCAGGTTGAGCAAGCGCCGGCCATCGCCATCGGCGGCTGAAAACAGGATCTGGAAGCCTTCATCGCTGAGGCTCAGCTGGCGCTTGCCCAGGCCGCGCTCTTCGGTCAGCGCCCGGTGCACCAGCTTGCGCATCGCCGCCTCGTCGAGGCTCTTGAGCACATAGACCCGCGCCCGGGACAGCAAGGCGTTATTGAGTTCGAACGAAGGGTTTTCGGTGGTCGCACCGATGAAAATCAGCGTGCCGTCTTCGACGTAGGGCAGGAACGCATCCTGTTGGGATTTGTTGAAGCGGTGTACTTCGTCGACGAACAGGATCGTGCGCTTGCCGTACTGCCCGGCCTGCTGCTTGGCCACTTCCACCGCCTGGCGGATTTCCTTGACCCCGGCCAGTACCGCCGAAACCGTTTCGAAATGGGCGTCCGAGACTTCCGCCAACAGCCGCGCCAGGGTGGTCTTGCCCACGCCCGGCGGGCCCCAGAAAATCATCGAATGCAGCGCGCCCTGCTCCAGCGCTTCGCGCAAAGGCTTACCGCGAGCGAGCACATGCTCCTGGCCGACGTACTCATCCAGGTTGGCCGCACGCAAGCGGGCGGCCAATGGCTGGGCAATCGGGGCGCTTCGAAACAGGTCCATGATTACTTACAAAACCTCCGCTGGGTCCTGTTGCCGACTCTATTGAACACTACAGCACCTTGTGGGAGCGAGCTTGCTCGCGATAGCGTCGGATCAGCTGAAATAGATGTGACTGACCCACCGCTATCGCGAGCAAGCTCGCTCCCACATTCGGTTCCGAGGTGCCCCGTTATTCCTGGATCACATCGGCACCCTTGGGGATGTCGAACTTGAACTTGGACGCGGCGATCGGCTCGTTGGCCTTGACCCCGGTGAAGAGGATATTGGTGCGCTGGCCGACGCTGTCGATCAGTTGCATGTCGTTGACCAAGCCGTTGCGGAACGACAGGCGCAGGCTGTCGAACAGGCTGTCCTTGGTCTTGGGCTTGAGGGTGAAGTCGATCACACCGCCCGCTTCCTTGGCACTGATGTCGAAGCTCTGGCTGATCTTGGAAATGTCGCCGGACAGCAGCAACGCCGGGGTTTGGGTCAGACGCTGGTCGAGGGTCTTGATGGTGACCTGCTCCAGGTCCGGGTCCCACAGGGAGACTTTCTTGCCATCGGACACCATCAGTTGCTCAGCCGGCGCATCGGTGTGCCAGTAGAACAGGCCCGGACGCTGCAGGGCCATGTCGCCGGCGGTTTCCTGCAACTGGGTGCCGCTGCCGTCGAGGGTCAGTTGGGAAAAGCGCGCGGTCAGGGTCTGGGACCGTTCCAGTAGCTGGGTCAGGCGGGCCACATCCTTTTCATCGGCGTGGGCCGACAAGGTGGTCAGGGCCAATACGGGCAACAGCAACATGCGAATCAGGCGCATGGGAGTCCTCATGAAGTCGTGGGGGTCGAGCGACCTGTCGCCAGGCCGCCCGGGTTGTTAGTCGCGCATCGGGCCCGGCGCCAGTACTTCGCGCGAACCGTTGGTGTTCATGGCCGTCACGACCCCGGCCATTTCCATGGCTTCGATCATGCGGGCGGCGCGGTTGTAGCCGATCTTCAGCTTGCGCTGAACGGCAGAAATCGAGGCCCGGCGGCTTTCCAGGACGAATTGCACCGCTTCGTCATAAAGCGCATCGGTTTCCGCATCGTCGTCACCGCCGCCGCTGCTGCCCTCGAAACCGCTGCCGGCTTCTTCGACACCGTTGAGGATGTCGTCGTTGTACTCAGGGGCGCCCCGCAGTTTCCAGGCTTCCACCACACGGTGCACTTCCTCGTCGGAGACGAACGCGCCGTGCACACGAATCGGCAGGCTGGTGCCCGGCGGCATGTAGAGCATGTCACCGTGCCCGAGCAACTGCTCGGCGCCGCCCTGGTCGATGATGGTCCGCGAGTCGATCTTGCTCGACACCTGGAACGCCATGCGGGTCGGAATGTTGGCCTTGATCAGGCCGGTGATCACGTCCACCGACGGCCGCTGCGTGGCGAGAATCAAGTGGATACCGGCTGCACGAGCCTTCTGGGCGATACGGGCAATCAGTTCCTCGACCTTCTTGCCGACGATCATCATCATGTCGGCGAATTCGTCCACCACCACCACGATGGTCGGCAGCTTATGCAGCAGCGGCGCTTCGTCGTGGATGTTTTCGCGGTGGTACAGCGGGTCGCTCAACGGCGTACCGGCCTCTTCGGCTTCCTTGACCTTGGCGTTGAAGCCCGAGAGGTTACGCACGCCCATCTTCGCCATCAGCTTGTAGCGGCGCTCCATCTCGGCAACGCTCCAGCGCAAGGCGTTGGCGGCGTCCTTCATGTCGGTGACCACGGGGCACAGCAGGTGCGGAATGCCCTCGTAGATCGACAGCTCGAGCATTTTCGGGTCGATCATGATCAGCTTGGCGTCTTCGGGGCCCGACTTGAACAGAATCGACAGGATCATCGCGTTCACCCCCACCGACTTACCGGAACCGGTGGTACCGGCCACCAGCAAATGCGGCATTTTCGCCAGGTCGGTGATGACCGGCTTACCGCCGATGTCATGCCCGAGGGCCAGGGTGACCGGCGACTTGTGGTTGTCATACTCAGGCGTCGACAGCACCTCGGAGAAGCGCACGATCTGCCGGTCTTCGTTGGGAATTTCGATACCCACGGTGGTCTTGCCGGGAATCACTTCCACCACCCGCACGCTGGTCACGGCCAGGGAGCGCGCCAGGTCCTTGGCGAGGTTGGAGATGCGGCTGACCTTCACGCCGGCGGCCGGCTGGATTTCGTAGCGGGTGATGACCGGACCCGGGTGGATCGAATCCACCGAGACCTCGACCCCAAACTCCTTGAGTTTGATCTCCAGCAGGTGACCAACGGCCGCCAGGGACTCGGGGGAATAGTTGAGCTGTTTCTTTTCCGCCGGGTCCAGGATCGAGATTGGCGGCAAGGTGCCTTCCACCGCGCTGTCGACGAACAGCGGCGCCTGCTTCTCTTTCTGCACGCGCTTGCTTTGCTCCGGCGGCTTGGCCGGGGCCATGGTGATGACCGGCGGCACCTGCTTCTCGCGCTCGGACATGTGCTTGCTCAACGCCTGCTCACGCTCGATCAGGCGCTCCTTGACCTTGGCCTGCTCGCGTTTGTCCGGCGTCGTCGGGGCCACCACGTCGTGGACCCGGTCGTCGACTTCACGCAGTTGCGCCACCAGTTGCTTGCGCTCGGTGCGCGCCGCCCACCAGCGGTTCATGGCCCCCTGGATCAACTCGATCAGGTCCAGGGTGATCTTGCCAGTGACGTCCATGACCTTGAACCACGACAGGTCGGTGAACACTGTCAGGCCGAACAGGAACAGGGCAATGAACAGCAGCGTGCTGCCCTGGATGTTCAGGGCGTTCCTGGCCAGGTCGCCGAGGCTTTCCCCCAGGGCACCGCCCGCCCCGGCCGGCAGGCCAGTGGGCGCGTGGAAATGGATATGGGCCAGCGCGGCCCCCGACAACACCAGGAATACCAGGCCGATCAGGCGCCAGGAGAACAGCCAGCCACTCCACTGCCATGGCTCGTGGCGCTGGCGGAAGATCTGGTAGGCCTTGATCGCCAGCAGCAGCGGGAAGATATAGGCGAAATAGCCCAGCACCATGAACAGGATGTCAGCGCTGTAGGAACCGGCCGGACCGCCGAAATTCTGCACGTCGTCGATCTTGCTGTTATGGCTCCAGCCCGGATCGTCCTTGCCGTAGGTCAGCAAGGCCATCATCAGGAACAGGCACAAGGCACCGATGGCGATCAATGCACCTTCCTTGAGCCGGTAGTGCAATTGCTGGCGCCAAAGCGGAACGACTGTTTTGGGTGCTGCGGTGGATTTCTTCAAAACGCTTCTTTTCCTGCGCCAATGGCGCGTCCATCTGTTGAATGACTATAAAAAACTGCCCATGACGAGCAGGTAAAAAAGTGAATGTGCACAACCGGTACTACTTTTACCACTGAGAGGTGCATCCAGAAAACCGCAGGTGTAGCCGAAATTTTTGATTTTTAGACCATCCTGCGTGCAAAACTCAAGCATTGTACGGGTTTGTCGGCCCCAAGGCATCGCCCGCGCGCTGGGTGACAGCATCGCCAGATACGCGGGGCACACTCGCCAATTGGAGCACGCATTCTCTTTTGTGACAAAGGCTTATGAGGTGTTTTTTATGAGCGAAGTGAAGCAGTATCTCGATGACATCCCCGTCGCTTGACGGTTAACCTCTAGGCGGGCTCTCGCTTGCGGGCGGAGCCGCCCTCCCCTACTGCAAGCCGGATAACGATGCTGACTTGGTTACAACGCAATACTTTCGATTTCCCGCCACTGGCCAAAGCCATGCGCGAACCTAACGGGCTATTGGCCGCCGGCGGCGATCTGTCCGCCGACCGGTTGATCCAAGCCTATCGCCACGGCTGCTTCCCGTGGTTTTCCGAGGGCCAGCCGATCCTGTGGTGGTCTCCGGATCCACGCACCGTGCTGTTTCCCGACGAACTGCATGTCTCCCGCAGCCTGGGCAAGCTGTTGCGCAAGCAGCGCTATGAAGTGACGTTCGACAGGGATTTTGCGGCGGTCATCAAGGCCTGCGCCGAGCCGCGGGACTATGCCGACGGCACCTGGATCACCGAAGCCATGCAAACCGCTTATCTGGAGCTGCACCGTCGTGGCTTCGCCCATTCGGTGGAGGTTTGGGACCAGGGCCAACTGGTGGGAGGCCTGTACGGCCTGGCCATGGGGCAGTTGTTTTTTGGCGAATCCATGTTCAGCCGGGCCGATAACGCGTCGAAATTCGGCTTCGCGACGCTGGTCCAACACCTCAAGGCGGCCGGTTTTGTACTCATCGACTGCCAGATGCCCACCGAGCACCTGCATAGCCTGGGTGCGCGCTCGATTCCACGCGCTGAATTTGCGGGCTATCTAAAGGGACATCTGGACCTGCCCAACCAGGCGACATGGGTTTGCTGAGCGACATTCGCGCTCCTGGCTTACAATTAAATTCAAAGCTTATCCCGAGGGCCGATCATGACCGAGTTGGCGCGTTTGAAGTTCTATGCCACTCAGCCCCATTCTTGCAGTTACCTGCCCGAGGAGCAGGCCACGACGCTGTTCCTCGACCCTAGCCAGCCCATGGATGTGCATGTCTACGCAGACCTGTCGGAGATGGGCTTTCGGCGCAGCGGCGATCATCTCTACCGGCCGCATTGCCAGCATTGCAATGCGTGCGTTCCCGCGCGCATCCCCGTGGCCCAGTTCGTCCCCAATCGCCAGCAGAAACGCATTTTCAAACGCAATGCCGATCTTCTGGTCCGGCCAGCCAAGCCTCAATTCAGCGAAGAGTATTTCGACCTGTACCAACGCTACATTGAACAACGCCACGCCGATGGCGACATGTACCCGCCCAGTCGAGATCAGTTTTCAACCTTCCTGGTGCGCGACCTGCCGTTTTCCCGCTTCTATGAATTCCGCCTCGAAGGACGACTGGTGGCCATTGCCGTCACGGATTTGCTGCCCAACGGGCTGTCCGCGGTCTACACCTTCTATGAGCCCGGCGAAGAACGGCGCAGCCTGGGGCGCTTTGCCATTCTTTGGCAAATCAACGAAGCCCGGCGCCTGGGGCTGGAAGCGGTGTACTTGGGCTACTGGATCAAAAACTGCAAAAAAATGAATTACAAAACCCAATATCGACCCATTGAGCTGCTAATTAACCAGCGATGGGTTGTTCTCAGTTAGAACCCCTTGGCTTAAACCCCCTTTTTCGGGCACAATGCACGCCGCTTTTGCCTGGCGCAGTTGCACCGGGCCATTCACTGGATACCGAGGGCTTTACTGCATGTCGAAAGAAGACAGCTTCGAAATGGAAGGCACTGTCGTCGACACCCTGCCCAACACCATGTTTCGTGTGGAGTTGGAAAATGGGCACGTCGTAACCGCGCACATCTCCGGCAAGATGCGCAAGAACTACATTCGTATTCTTACCGGTGACAAAGTGCGCGTCGAGCTGACGCCCTATGACTTGAGCAAAGGGCGCATCACTTACCGCGCTCGCTAACAAGTCAATACAAAACGCCCGGCTGATGCCGGGCGTTTTTGTTTGTCCGCGATTTACCCCTCTCTCCATGAACACACAGAACCCTGCGGGAGCGAGCTTGCTCTTGATTCGGTGGGCCAGCTTGCACCAATGCCGAATGCACCGCCGCCATCGCGAGCAAGCTCGCTCCCACAGGGGATTGATGCGAGTTCGGAATAGCAAAAAGGCGCCTTTCGGCGCCTTTTGCTTTGTTGCGGATAACGATCAGGCCATTTCGGCCGTGGTTTCGAAGTCGAAGGTCAGTTCGCCGTCCTTGATGTCGATGTGAACCACACCGCCATGTTCGGCCAGTTCGCCAAAGAGGATTTCCTCGGCCAGCGGACGCTTGATCTTGTCCTGGATCAGGCGAGCCATTGGTCGCGCCCCCATCGTCACATCGTAACCACCTTCCGCCAGCCAGCTTCGGGCCGCGTCGGTGACTTCCAGCAGCACACGCTTGTCTTCGAGCTGCGCCTGAAGTTCGGTAAGGAACTTGTCCACCACGCTTTTGATGACCTCATGGCTGAGGCGACCAAACTGGATAATGGTGTCCAGGCGGTTGCGGAATTCAGGCGTGAAGCTCTTCTTGATCACTTCCATCGCATCGGACGAATGGTCCTGATGGGTGAAACCGATCGAAGCGCGCGCCGCGGTTTCGGCACCAGCGTTCGTGGTCATGATGATGATCACGTTGCGGAAGTCCGCCTTGCGCCCGTTGTTGTCGGTCAGCGTGCCGTGGTCCATGACCTGCAGCAGCAGGTTGAAGACTTCCGGATGCGCCTTCTCGATTTCGTCGAGCAGCAATACGCAGTGTGGCTGCTTGGTGATGGCTTCGGTCAGCAGGCCGCCCTGGTCGAAACCGACATAGCCCGGAGGCGCACCGATCAGACGCGATACGGTGTGGCGCTCCATGTACTCGGACATGTCGAAGCGCACCAGTTCGATGCCCATCGCCTTGGCCAGCTGCCGTGCCGCCTCGGTCTTGCCCACACCGGTAGGACCGGCGAACAGGAAGGAACCGACTGGCTTGTCTGGCGACTTGAGACCGGCGCGAGACAGTTTGATGGCTGTCGACAGCGAGTCGATGGCCGCATCCTGGCCGAACACCGTCAGCTTCAGGTCACGCTCCAGGTTACGCAGCAGCTCCTTGTCGGAACTGGTGACGTGCTTAGGTGGAATCCGCGCGATTTTCGCCACGATATCCTCGACCTGAGGCACTTCGATGCGCTTGACGCGTTTTTCCACTGGCTGCAGGCGCTGGTAGGCGCCCGCCTCGTCGATGACGTCGATGGCCTTGTCCGGCATGTGCCGGTCATTGATGTAGCGCGAGGCCAGCTCAGCCGCGGCGCGCAGGGCTTCATCGCTGTATTCGATGTTGTGGTGCAGCTCGAAACGACCCTTCAGGCCGCGCAGGATGCCAATGGTGTCTTCCACCGAAGGCTCCGACACATCGACCTTCTGGAAACGCCGGGCCAGGGCACGGTCTTTCTCGAAAATCCCGCGAAATTCCTGGAACGTCGTCGAACCGATGCAGCGGATATCACCCGAAGACAGCAGCGGCTTGAGCAGGTTCGAGGCATCCATGACGCCACCGGAGGCAGCCCCGGCACCGATGATGGTGTGGATTTCATCGATGAACAGGATCGCCTGCGGACGCTTTTTCAGCTCGCCGAGCAACGCCTTGAAGCGCTTCTCGAAATCGCCGCGGTACTTGGTGCCGGCCAGCAAGGCACCCAGGTCAAGGGAATACACCACGCTGTTGGCCAGCAGGTCTGGCACCTGGTTGTCGACGATGCGCTTGGCCAGGCCTTCGGCAATCGCGGTCTTGCCCACGCCCGCCTCGCCCACCAGCAGCGGATTGTTCTTGCGACGCCGGGCCAGGATCTGCGCAACGCGCTCGACCTCGGCCTCGCGCCCGACCAGCGGGTCGATACGCCCCTGGCGAGCCAGCTCATTCAGATTGCTGGCATAGGCATCCAGTGGGTTGCCTGAGGAAGAAGACTCACCGCCCTCGTCGTCCTGCATATCCTGCTCACCCTCGGAATGATCGCCATGCCCCGGCACCTTGGAGATGCCATGGGCGATGTAGTTGACGACATCGATGCGCGCAACGCTCTGCTGCTTGAGCAGGAAAACCGCCTGGCTTTCCTGTTCGCTGAAGATGGCAACCAGCACGTTGGCGCCGGTGACTTCACGTTTGCCCGAGCTCTGTACATGAAAGACAGCACGCTGCAGGACACGCTGGAAGCCCAGGGTTGGCTGGGTTTCCCGATCCTCATCATGGACGGGGATCAAGGGCGTGGTGGAGTCGATGAACTCCTGCAGATCATGCTTGAGTTTATCGAGGTTCGCGCCGCAGGCACGCAGAACGGTGGCGGCAGCCTCGTTATCCAATAGGGCCAGCAACAGGTGCTCGACGGTCATGAATTCATGACGCTTCGAACGAGCCTCCTTGAAGGCAAGATTGAGGGTGACTTCGAGCTCGCGGTTTAACATAGCTTCACCTCATACCCAAGTGGTCGGCGTTAACCGTCCTTCTCGATTTCACAGAGTAGCGGATGCTGGCTTTCCCGGGCGTACTGGTTGACCTGCATTGCCTTTGTCTCGGCGATGTCGCGGGTAAACACTCCACATACTGCCCGTCCCTCTGTATGGACGGCCAGCATGACCTTGGTCGCCAGCTCGCGATTCAGGTTAAAAAACACCTCGAGCACTTCGACGACGAAATCCATCGGTGTGTAGTCATCGTTGAACAAAACCACCTTGTACATCGGTGGCGCCTGTAATGCGGGCTTTGCTTCCTGAACAGCAATGCCTGCGGAATCGTCGTCATGTAGATCCGGGCGATCCTGATTGAATGTTAGTCGAATCTGGCTGATTGCATGCATGGAAAGAAAGGTTCGTTTAGTTGGCGAATACAGTGATGGGGGCGCTTGCAGGCGATTTCAACCGCGACCACCCGGTCACCTTGACTATCGGGAAAACGGTGTTACAACCAATAGAGCCCATCGTGGGTTAAAAAGGTCCGTGGAATCGAATCCTGTCTTCAAGATTAGCCTGCGGATGAACTGGATGATACTCCAGTGATGGAGTGTGTTGCAGAGGGATGTGGGTTATGTCGGTCGTCAAGATGAGTGGCAAGGTGAAATGGTTCAACAATTCCAAGGGTTACGGTTTCATTCTCGCGGCCGGCAGGGACGATGAAGATCTTTTCGCCCACTACTCGGCAATCAACATGGATGGCTACAAGACCCTGAAGGCCGGACAGCCTGTGACATTCGACATCATCCAGGGGCCCAAAGGGCTGCACGCGGTAAACATCAGCGTGATCACCGTCGAAGATACGCCGATCCCTGTCAATGCAAGGGTCACCGAGACCCATTGACCGGCCGTCGCCGCCCTGGCAAATGAAAATGCCCGGCTCGATCACTCGAGCCGGGCATTGTTGCTACGTGCCGATCCGCTTACATGTGCGAGATCAGGGCATCGCCGAAGCCCGAGGACGACACCAGCTTGGCGCCCTCCATCAGGCGTTCGAAGTCATAGGTCACGGTCTTGGCCGAAATCGCGCCGTTGGTGCCCTTGATGATCAGGTCGGCCGCTTCGGTCCAACCCATGTGGCGCAGCATCATTTCAGCCGACAGGATCAATGACCCTGGGTTGACCTGATCCTTG
This sequence comes from Pseudomonas sp. G2-4, assembly GCF_030064125.1. Classification (NCBI taxonomy): domain Bacteria; kingdom Pseudomonadati; phylum Pseudomonadota; class Gammaproteobacteria; order Pseudomonadales; family Pseudomonadaceae; genus Pseudomonas; species Pseudomonas sp. G2-4. The sequence goes on from NZ_CP125957.1 coordinate 3,960,135, forward strand.
CCAGCGTACTTGGGCGCAGTACCGTGGGTGGCTTCGAACATGGCCACGGTGTCGGACAGGTTGGCACCTGGCGCAATACCGATACCGCCCACTTCCGCCGCCAGGGCGTCGGAGAGGTAGTCACCGTTGAGGTTCAGCGTCGCGATCACGTCATATTCGGCCGGACGCAGCAGGATCTGCTGGAGCATGGCGTCGGCAATGGCGTCCTTGACGATGACATTCTTGCCGGTCCGCGGGTTCTTGAACTGCATCCAAGGCCCGCCGTCGAGCAAGGTCGCACCGAATTCCTCGGCAGCCACTTCGTAGGCCCATTCCTTGAAGGCACCTTCGGTGAACTTCATGATGTTGCCTTTGTGCACGATGGTCAGCGAATCGCGATCGTTATCGACAACGTATTGCAAGGCCTTGCGCGCCAGGCGCTTGGTACCCTGCTTGGAGACCGGCTTGACGCCGATGCCGCAGTCCTGGTCGAAACGGATCTTGGTGACGCCCATTTCTTCTTTCAGGAACTTGATGACCTTGGTCGCTTCAGGCGAACCGGCCTTCCACTCGATACCAGCGTAGATGTCTTCGGAGTTCTCGCGAAAGATCGTCATGTCCACGTCGCCAGGCTTCTTGACCGGGCTTGGCACACCTTCGAACCAGCGCACCGGGCGCAGGCACACATAAAGGTCCAGCTGCTGACGCAGGGCCACGTTCAACGAACGGATACCGCCACCGACCGGCGTGGTCAGCGGGCCCTTGATGGAAACCACGTAATCCTTGACCGCGTCCAGGGTCTCCTGAGGGAGCCAGGTGTCCTGGTCGTAAACTTGAGTCGCTTTCTCACCGGCATAGACTTCCATCCAGGAAATCTTGCGCTTGCCGCCGTAGGCTTTCTGAACTGCAGCGTCCACAACCTTGATCATGACCGGACTGATATCGACGCCAATGCCGTCACCTTCGATGAAGGGGATGATCGGGTTGTCGGGAACATTAAGAGAATGGTCTGCATTGACGGTGATTTTGTCACCGACAGCTGGAACCTGAATCTTTTGATACCCCATGCTGAACTCCGTTGCTTGGATTGAACATCTGGCTGCGTTCGAGCGTACCCCACTTGAATCGGCACGCAAACCCTACGTTCGGCTCATGCGGCATAAAGCGTAGCAGTAGGTGCCATACAAGGCCGAAGCTCAAGGGAAAAGCGCCAAACATGAGCATAGCCTGTCGCCCTGGCCCTGCGACGTTAAGACCAATGGACGTGTACGAAAGTCTATGAAGCATCGGCAGATTGCCAGCTACCTATGTATAATGCCGCCGCTGACCACAGGGTCACGCCGGTTGACGGCTCTATGACAGGGCTTTCGGCCAGTTAGAAGCCGGACCGTTACCGCGGCCCGACCGCTTGACGCTCGACTGATGCACCCAACATCACCGCGAAGAAACCTCGACACTCGGTTCACGGAAGACTTTGAACGAACGCGCTTACCCGGCGCCCTCGAGTTTCTGCGCATGCTTTAGCAAAGAAGAGAGTTAATCCGAATATGCCCACCCGCTCGAAGATCATCTATACCTTCACCGACGAAGCGCCCGCCCTCGCCACCTATTCGCTGCTGCCGATCGTCGAAGCCTTTACCGCTTCGGCCGATATCGCCGTGGAAACCCGCGATATCTCCCTCGCAGGGCGCATCCTGGCCAGCTTCCCCGAGCAACTGGGTGACAAAGCCGTAGCCGACCACCTCGCCGAACTGGGCGACCTGGCCGTTACGCCTGAAGCCAACATCATCAAGCTGCCGAACATCAGCGCCTCGGTGCCGCAACTGCAGGCCGCGATCAAGGAATTGCAGGCCCAGGGCTACGCACTGCCGGACTACCCTGAGACCGTGACCAGCGACGCCGACAAAGAAGCCAAGGCTCGCTACGACAAGATCAAGGGCAGCGCCGTGAACCCGGTCCTGCGCGAAGGCAACTCCGACCGCCGCGCACCGCTGTCGGTCAAGAACTACGCGCGCAAGCACCCGCACAAAATGGGCGCCTGGTCGGCCGACTCCAAGTCCCACGTGGCCCACATGAGCACCGGCGATTTCTACGGCAGCGAAAAAGCCGCCCTGATCGACGCCGCGGGCAGTGTGAAAATCGAGCTGATCGCTCAGGATGGCACCGCCACCGTCCTGAAAGAAAAAACCACCGTGCAAGCCGGTGAGATCCTCGATTGCGCCGTGATGAGCAAAAACGCCCTGCGCGACTTCATCGCCGCCGAAATCGAAGACGCCAAGCAAAAAGGCGTCCTGTTGTCGGTTCACCTCAAGGCCACCATGATGAAGGTCTCCGACCCAATCATGTTCGGCCAGATCGTCGCCGAGTTCTATAAAGAGGCCCTGGCCAAGCACGCCCAAGTGCTGGAGCAGATCGGCTTCAACCTGAACAACGGCATTGGCGACCTGTACGCCCGCATCAAGGCCCTGCCGGCCGAGCAGCAGGCGCAGATCGAAGCCGACATCCAGGCGGTCTACGCGGCGCGCCCATCCCTGGCGATGGTCAACTCCGACAAAGGCATCACCAACCTGCACGTGCCGAGCGACGTTATTGTCGACGCCTCGATGCCGGCCATGATCCGTGACTCCGGCAAGATGTGGGGCACCGATGGCCAGTTGCACGACACCAAGGCCGTGATCCCGGATCGCTGCTACGCCACCATCTACCAGGCGGTGATCGAAGACTGCAAGCAACACGGCGCCTTCGACCCAACGACCATGGGCAGCGTGCCGAACGTCGGCCTGATGGCCAAGAAAGCCGAAGAGTACGGCTCCCACGACAAGACCTTCCAGATCAAGGCCAACGGCGTGGTCCGCGTTTCCGACAGCACCGGTCGCACCTTGCTGGAGCAGAACGTCGAGGCTGGCGACATCTTCCGCATGTGCCAGACCAAGGACGCGCCGATCCAGGATTGGGTCAAGCTGGCCGTCAACCGTGCCCGCGCCAGCAGCACCCCGGCGATTTTCTGGCTGGACCCGATGCGCGCCCATGACGGCGTGGTGATCGAGAAAGTCCAGACCTACCTGAAGGACTACGACACCGCTGGCCTGGACATCCGCATCATGTCGCCGGTCGACGCGATGAAGTTCACCCTGGCCCGCACCCGCGAAGGCAAGGACACCATATCGGTGACCGGCAACGTGCTGCGCGACTACCTGACCGACCTGTTCCCGATCATGGAACTGGGCACCAGCGCCAAGATGCTGTCCATCGTGCCGCTGATGAACGGCGGCGGCCTGTTCGAAACCGGCGCTGGCGGTTCGGCCCCCAAGCACGTGCAGCAATTGCTGGAAGAAAACTTCCTGCGCTGGGATTCCCTGGGCGAGTTCCTGGCCCTGGCCGCGTCCCTCGAGCACCTGGGCGTGACTTACAACAACCCGAAAGCACTGGTGCTGGCCAAGACCCTGGACCAGGCTACCGGTGAGTTCCTGGACCGCAACAAGTCGCCTTCGCGCAAGGTCGGCGGTATCGACAACCGCGGCAGCCATTTCTACCTGACCCTGTTCTGGGCCCAGGCACTGGCCGCCCAGGATGACGACGCAGCCCTCAAGGCCCAGTTCGCGACCCTGGCCAAGACATTGACCGACAACGAAGAAAAAATCGTTGCCGAACTCAATGCCGTGCAAGGCAAGCCCGTGGACATCGGCGGCTACTACTTCGCCAACCCGGAGCTGACCAGCAAGGTCATGCGCCCGAGCAACACCTTCAACGCGGCGATTGCTGCGCTGGTGTAAGGTTGTAAGGGAACACCACGAACCCCGGCCTTGTGCCGGGGTTTGTGTTTCCAGACCCACCCATATCCCTTGTGGGAGCGAGCCTGCTCGCGATAGCGGTATAACATTCAACACTGATACTGACTGCCCCACCGCTATCGCGAGCAAGCTCGCTCCCACAGGGGGCTGCATTCCAATATGAGAATTAGAGGAGTCCCCATGGACTGGAACCCCCACATCACCGTCGCCACCATCGTCGAAGACAACGGCCGCTTCCTGATGGTGGAAGAATCCAAGGGTGGGCGCGCAGTGCTCAACCAGCCCGCCGGCCACCTGGACCCGAATGAAACCCTGATCGAAGCCGCCGTACGCGAGACCCTGGAGGAAACCGGCTGGGACGTCGAACCTACGAGCGTGGTAGGCATCTACCTGTACACCGCCCCCAGCAACGGCGTGACTTACCAACGGGTCTGTTTCGCCGCGAAGGCCTTGAACCATCGCCCTGACTATCAACTGGACGACGGGATCCTCGGCGCCAAATGGCTAAGCCGAGACGAACTGCTCGAACAGCGCGACCGCTGGCGCAGCGAACTGATCATCCGCTGCATCGACGATTATCTGGCCGGCCATTGCCACAGTCTGACGCTGATCCGCCCATCTCTTTAGCCTTGCGCGCGCGGGCCTGATAGAATCGCGTCCTTTTTCAAGACACTCATTGAATTCCTATGCGTGATCCAGCCCCTTCTGACACATCCAAGAAGCGCGTCATTGTCGGCATGTCCGGCGGCGTAGACTCTTCCGTTTCCGCCCTTCTGCTGATCGAGCAGGGTTATGAGGTGGAAGGCCTGTTCATGAAGAACTGGGAAGAAGACGACGGAACCGAATACTGCACGGCCATGGACGACCTTGCGGACGCCCAGGCCGTGTGCGACAAGATCGGCATCAAGCTGCACACCGCCAATTTTGCCGCCGAGTACTGGGACAACGTGTTCGAGCACTTCCTGGCCGAATACAAGGCCGGCCGCACGCCGAACCCGGACATCCTCTGCAACCGCGAAATCAAGTTCAAGGCGTTCCTCGACTACGCCATGATGCTCGGTGCCGACCTGATTGCCACCGGCCACTATGTGCGCCGCCGCGACATCGACGGCCGTACCGAGCTGCTCAAGGGCCTGGATCCGAACAAGGACCAGAGCTACTTCCTGCATGCCGTCGGTGGCGAACAGATCGCCAAGACCCTGTTCCCGGTGGGCGAGCTGGAAAAGCCCGAAGTGCGCGCGATTGCCGAGAAACATGAGCTCGCCACCGCCAAGAAGAAAGACTCCACCGGCATCTGCTTCATCGGCGAGCGCCGCTTCAGCGACTTTCTCAAGCAATACCTGCCGGCCCAGCCGGGCGAGATCAAGACCACCGAAGGCGAGGTCATCGGCCGTCACCATGGCCTGATGTACCACACCATCGGCCAGCGCCAGGGCCTGGGCATCGGCGGATTGAAAGACGCCGGTGAAGAGCCGTGGTATGTGCTGATCAAGGACCTGGAGCACAACGAGTTGATCGTCGGCCAGGGCAACGACCATCCGTGGCTGTTTTCCCGCGCCCTGCTCGCCTCCGACATCTACTGGGTCAACCCGATCGACCTGAGCGAACCGCGCCGCCTGACGGCCAAGGTTCGCTACCGCCAGAGCGACCAGCCCTGCACCCTGGAAAAAACCGCCACGGGCTATCGGGCCATTTTCGATGACCCGCAACGCGCGGTCACACCCGGTCAGTCCGTGGTGTTCTACGACGGCGAAATCTGCCTGGGCGGTGGCGTGATCGAAATCGCAGAGCCCTGGAGCAGCAAGGCATGACGCCTATTCAGGAACAACTGACGGCATTGGGCGGCGTGTTTCTCGCCGCCGTGCTGGTGGACCGGATCGCCAAGACCGGCCAGGCCACCGAAGCGGGCCTGGGCTGCATGCTCGGCAGCCTGCTGGTTCGCGACCCCAAGGACACCCTGGAAGTCTACGGAGGCGACGACCTGAACCTGCGTGAAGGCTACCGTGCGCTGGTCGGCGCCCTGGAGCGCGACCCCAGCGCCCTGCAACGCGAACCGCTGCGCTACGCCCTGTCGATGCTGGGCCTTGAGCGTCAGTTGGCCAAGCGTGACGACCTGCTGGAAACCATTGGCAAACGCCTGCCGCAGATCCAGTCCCAGGTCGAACACTTCGGCCCGTCCCACGAAAACGTCATTGCCGCCTGCGGCGCGCTGTACCAGGACACCCTGAGCACCTTGCGCCAACGCATCCAGGTGCATGGCGACATGCGCAACCTGCAGCAACCGAGCAACGCCTCGAAGATCCGCGCCCTATTGCTGGCGGGGATTCGCTCGGCACGGTTGTGGCGGCAGTTGGGCGGCCATCGCTGGCAGTTGGTGGTCAGCCGGCGCAAATTGCTTAAAGAGCTTTACCCGTTGATGCGCAACGAATAAGTCGCCTCAACCTGTTTTTTTGTGGCGAGGGAGCTTGCTCCCGCTGGGCTGCAACGCAGCCCCTTGTGTCCAACTGATACAACGGATTGCCAGGATTCAGGGCCGCTTCGCGCCCCAGCGGGAGCAAGCTCCCTCGCCACAAGTAATAACTAGTGTCTCGTTACGCGTAATACGCCGGTCAGTTGGCGACGGACCGGCGATGGTTTTCATGTATGATACGCGCCCCATTTCGTTGCCCGACTGTCCGAGAACACCCCATGCAGCTTTCTTCGCTCACTGCGGTTTCCCCTGTAGACGGCCGCTACGCCGGCAAAACCCAGGCCCTGCGCCCGATTTTCAGCGAGTACGGCCTGATCCGTGCCCGCGTCCTGGTTGAAGTGCGCTGGCTCCAGCGCCTTGCCGCCCACCCTGCCATCGGCGAAGTCCCGGCGTTTTCCGCCGAAGCCAACGCGGTGCTCAATACCCTGGCGGACAACTTTGCGCTGGAGCACGCCGAGCGTGTGAAAGAAATCGAGCGCACCACCAACCACGACGTCAAAGCCATCGAATACTTGCTCAAGGAACAGGCGGCCAAGCTGCCGGAACTGGCCAACGTCAGCGAGTTCATCCACTTCGCCTGCACCAGCGAGGACATCAACAACCTGTCCCACGCCCTGATGCTGCGCGAAGGCCGTGATGAGGTGATGCTGCCTCTGATGCGCCAGACCGCCCAGGCCATCCGTGAGCTGGCGATTCGCTTCGCCGACGTCCCGATGCTGTCGCGCACCCACGGTCAACCGGCTTCGCCGACCACCCTGGGCAAGGAACTGGCGAACGTGGTGTACCGCCTGGAGCGCCAGATCGCTCAAGTAGCCGCCGTGCCGCTGCTGGGCAAGATCAACGGCGCCGTGGGCAACTACAACGCCCACCTGTCGGCCTATCCGGACATCGACTGGGAAGCCAACGCCCGCGCCTTCATCGAAGACGAGCTGGGTTTGAGCTTCAACCCGTACACCACCCAGATCGAGCCGCATGACTACATCGCCGAACTGTTCGATGCGATTGCGCGCTTCAACACCATCCTGATCGACTTCGACCGTGACATCTGGGGCTACATCTCCCTGGGTTACTTCAAGCAGCGCACCATCGCCGGCGAAATCGGTTCCTCGACCATGCCGCACAAGGTCAACCCGATCGACTTCGAGAACTCCGAAGGCAACCTGGGCATCGCCAACGCCCTGTTCCAGCACCTGGCGAGCAAACTGCCAATCTCCCGCTGGCAGCGCGACCTGACCGACTCCACCGTACTGCGCAACCTGGGCGTGGGTTTTGCCCACAGCGTCATTGCCTACGAAGCCAGCCTCAAGGGCATCAGCAAGCTGGAACTGAACGAGCAGAAAATCGCCGCCGACCTGGACGCTTGCTGGGAAGTCCTGGCCGAGCCGATCCAGACCGTGATGCGTCGCTACAACATCGAAAACCCGTATGAAAAGCTAAAAGAACTGACCCGTGGCAAGGGCATCAGCCCTGAAGCGTTGCAAACTTTCATCGATGGCCTGGACATGCCTGCCGAGGCCCGCGCCGAGCTGAAGAAGCTCACGCCGGCCAATTACATCGGCAACGCAGCGGCACAAGCCAAGCGCATCTGACACACAGCTATACCTTGAGACGCCCGGCCGCGCCGGGCGTTTTTATTCGCGTCTGAAAAGTAATTTTTTTCAATAGGTTACACATGAATCCTGATATTCCTCTGCAACTCTTGGGCGGCATCACGGCACGGGAGTTCCTGCGCGACTACTGGCAGAAAAAACCGCTGCTGATCCGTCAGGCAATCCCTGACTTCGAAAGCCCCCTCGACGCCGACGAACTGGCCGGCCTGGCGCTGGAAGAAGAAGTCGAATCGCGCCTGGTGATCGAGCACGGCGAAACCCCTTGGGAAATGCGTCGCGGCCCGTTCGCCGAAGACGAATTCAGCAAACTGCCGGAACGCGAATGGACCCTGCTGGTGCAGGCCGTCGACCAGTTCGTGCCCGAGGTCGGCGAATTGCTGGAGCACTTCCGTTTCCTGCCAAGCTGGCGCATCGACGATGTGATGATCAGCTTTGCCGCCCCGGGTGGCAGTGTCGGTCCGCACTTCGATAACTATGACGTGTTCCTGCTGCAGGGTCATGGCAAGCGCAACTGGAAAATCGGCCAGATGTGCGACTCCCAGAGCCCGCTGCTGGAGCACGCCGACCTGCGCATCCTCGCGGACTTCGAGACCACTGACGAGTGGATCCTGGAACCGGGCGACATGCTCTACCTGCCGCCGCGCCTGGCCCACTGCGGCGTGGCCGTGGATGACTGCATGACTTACTCGGTGGGTTTCCGTGCACCGAGTGCGGCCGAAGTGCTGACCCACTTCACCGACTTCCTCAGCCAGTTCCTGCCGGACGAAGAGCGCTACACTGACGCCGACGCCCGCCCCGTGGCCGACCCGCATCAGATCCAGCACGACGCCCTGGACCGCCTCAAGGGCCTGCTGGCCGAGCACATGAGCGACGAGCGCTTGCTGCTGACCTGGTTCGGCCAGTTCATGACCGAGCCGCGCTACCCGGAACTGGTGGTAGGTCCGGAAATGGAAGATGACGAGCTGTTGGCCGGCCTGGAGCAAGGCGCGGTGATCATCCGCAACCCAAGTGCTCGCCTGGCCTGGTCGGAAGTTGACGACGACCTGCTGCTGTTCGCCAGCGGCCAGAGCCGTTATCTGCCGGGCAAGCTGCGCGAACTGCTGAAAATGATTTGCGCCGCCGACGCCCTGCACAGCGAAAACCTTGGCCCGTGGCTGGCCGACGAAGACGGTCGCAGCCTGATCTGCGAGTTGGTCAAGCAAGGCAGCCTGGGGTTCGCCGATGAATAAAATCCACGTTCGTGTCGCAGACTGGCAAAAGGATAACGCCGAGATCCGGCGCATTCGTGAGACCGTGTTCATTGCCGAGCAATCCGTGCCGCCCGAGTTGGAATGGGATGCCGATGACCAAGGTGCCGTGCACTTCCTGGCGTTTGAAGGCGACTTCCCCATCGGCACTGCACGCCTGCTGACCGACGGCCATGTCGGTCGTGTCTCGGTCCTCAAGGACTGGCGCGGCCTGAAGGTCGGCGATGCGCTGATGCATGCGGTGATCGCCGAAGCCGAGAAGCGAGGACTCAAGCAGCAGATGCTCAGCGCCCAGGTGCATGCCACGCCATTCTATGAGCGGCTGGGTTTTGCGGTGGTCAGCGAGGAGTTCCTCGAGGCTGGGATTCCTCATGTGGACATGGTGCGGCATTCGGCTTGACCCATCCTCCAGCAAGATGATGGCCTCTGTGGCGAGGGAGCTTGCTCCCTCGCCACAAGAGCATCCTGCAACACTCAAACGCCCCGCCATCCCTCGATGCCGGGGCGTTTTGCCGTCTACCATTCAACTTACCCCATCCGGGGCCGACAAACTGGCAATATCAAGCCTTTGTCTCGCGGAGAAATGGACATGCCTCTACGCACCTTCCTGGCCACCCTGCTGCTCAGCTGCAGCCTGTCGCTCATGGCCGCCACGGAGATCGTGCCGCTGAACTACCGTACCAGCGCCGACCTGCTGCCGGTGGCGCAGAATTTCATTGGCAAGGACGGTCAGGTCAGCGCCTACGGCAACCAACTGATCGTCAACGCCGAGCCCGGCAAGATCGAAGAACTCCGGCAATTCCTCGCCCAGTTGGATACCGCTCCCAAGCGCCTGCTGATCACGGTCGACACCAACGAAAACAACCTGCAGGGCGACCAGGGTTACTCGATCAACGGCGCCGCACCCAGCCAGACCCGCATCATCAACCGCAGCACCGCCAGCCGTGAAGGCGGCGTGCAGCAGGTACAAGCCAGCGAAGGCCAGCCGGCGTTGATCCAGGTGGGCCAAAGCGTGCCGTTCACCAGCAACCAGACCGACAGCTACGGTCGCATGCAGAGCCAGACCGAATACCGCAACGTCACCCAGGGTTTCTATGTCACGGCCAGCGTCACCGGCGAGACCGTTCATCTGAGTATCAGCACCAATCGTGACCGCATGAGCCAGGAACGTCCCGATGTAGTGAACGTTCAAAGTACCGACACAAGCGTCAGCGGGCGCCTGGGTGAATGGATCACCCTGGCCGGCGTGAATCGCCAGAATCAGGCCGACAAACAGGGGCTGACCCGCAGCTACTCGACCCAGGGCCGCGACGACATGATTTTACGGGTCAAGGTCGACACCCTGAACTGAAGCACCAAAAACTGACTGACTAGTCGTATTAGACCAAAGATGTAGTGCCTAAAAAAAAGCACTACAAAACGTTTGACGGGGCAAAAAACCGAAGGCATGATGGCCTCGCTCCCGCTAATCAGGGGCCCTGGCAAGGGCCTTCGGGTCGACGCTTGCAACTACCCTGCGAGCCGATTCGTGTCTGTACTGCCCACAAGGTGTGTTCGACGAGGTTGCGACTGGAACGAAGTTGTCCCGAGGGACGGAAGCGTAACTAGGTAACCCGGCATCACTCTGAGTTCGTATAAAGGCCCACGACGCCCGAATGCGCCCGCAGTTCGCCTCTACCTGCTCACTTTCCCCTCGAGCCATCGTTCATCCCGTCGCCTCCCCGCCTGATCCGACTTGTGCGCCCGGCCCCCTGGCCAGCGAGCAGCCTTCTACGCCAAATCTGGTGCAGCTGGCAGGAATTGTTCACCCCAAGAACGACTTTTTCTACAAGACGCGACGAGGTTTATCTCCATGGCACTGACACGCGAACAGCAAATTGCAGCCCTTGAAAAAGACTGGGCTGAGAACCCGCGCTGGAAAGGCGTGACGCGCAATTATTCCGCTGCTGATGTCGTCCGTCTGCGTGGCTCGGTTCAACCTGAGCACACCCTTGCGAAGATGGGCGCCGACAAGCTCTGGAACCTGGTCACCCAGGGCGCCAAGCCAGCCTTCCGCCCCGAGAAAGATTTCGTCAACTGCATGGGCGCCCTGACCGGCGGCCAGGCTGTACAACAAGTCAAGGCCGGTATCCAGGCAATCTACCTGTCGGGCTGGCAAGTGGCTGCGGACAACAACTCCGCCGAGTCGATGTACCCCGACCAATCGCTGTACCCGGTGGATTCGGTTCCAACCGTGGTCAAGCGCATCAACAACTCGTTCCGTCGCGCCGACCAGATCCAGTGGAAAGCCGGCAAGAACCCGGGCGACGAAGGCTACATCGACTACTTCGCCCCGATCGTGGCTGACGCTGAAGCCGGTTTCGGCGGCGTACTGAACGCCTACGAGCTGATGAAGAGCATGATCGAAGCAGGCGCCGCCGGCGTTCACTTCGAAGACCAACTGGCTTCGGTAAAGAAATGCGGCCACATGGGCGGCAAAGTATTGGTACCGACCCAGGAAGCCGTGCAGAAACTGACCGCTGCCCGCCTGGCTGCCGACGTTGCCGGTGTACCGACCATCATCCTGGCCCGTACCGACGCCAACGCCGCTGACCTGCTGACTTCCGACTGCGACCCGTACGACCAGCCGTTCGTGACCGGCACCCGCACCCAGGAAGGTTTCTACAAGGTTCGCGCCGGTCTCGACCAAGCGATTTCCCGTGGCCTGGCCTACGCGCCATACGCCGACCTGATCTGGTGCGAAACCGCCAAGCCGGACCTCGACGAAGCCCGTCGCTTCGCCGAAGCGATCAAGAAGGAATACCCGGACCAACTGCTGTCGTATAACTGCTCGCCTTCCTTCAACTGGAAGAAAAACCTGGACGACGCGACCATCGCCAAGTTCCAGCGTGAACTGTCCGCCATGGGCTACAAGCACCAGTTCATCACCCTGGCCGGCATCCACAACATGTGGCACAGCATGTTCAACCTGGCGCACGACTACGCCCGCAACGACATGACCGCCTACGTGAAGCTGCAAGAACAAGAGTTCGCTGACGCCGCCAAGGGCTACACCTTCGTGGCTCACCAGCAGGAAGTGGGCACCGGTTACTTCGACGACATGACCACCGTGATCCAGGGCGGCACCTCGTCGGTGACCGCACTGACCGGCTCCACCGAAGAAGAACAATTCCACTGATTCACACGCTTGCCTCGAGTAAGCGGCCCTTGCGGACCGAGTAAAAGCTAACCGCAAAGCCGACGATCTGAAGCCCCGACTGGTTCGGGGCTTTTTTTTTACCGGTTTTCACACTTTGAAGTGACTGACCAGCAGCTGCAACTGGTTACCCAGGCGCGCCAGCTCGATGCTGGAGGCTGCGGTTTCTTCGCTGGCTGAGGCGGTCTGTTCGGATACATCGCGCACGCTCAAAATACTGCGGCTGATTTCCTCGGCCACCGAGCTTTGTTGCACCGCAGCAGCGGCAATCTGTTGATTCATGGCCTGAATGCCAGAAACCGCCTGGGTGATGTTGCCCAGGGAGATGCCGGCCTTGCCGGCCAACTCCACACTGCTGTCGGTCAGTTCGCGGCTATTTCGCATGATGCTCGAAACCTGGCGCGTGCCGTTCTGCAAGCCCGCCACCAGGCTTTCAATCTCTTCGGTGGAATGCTGGGTACGCTGGGCCAGCCCACGTACTTCGTCGGCAACCACGGCAAAACCGCGCCCGGCGTCACCCGCGCGGGCGGCCTCAATGGCGGCGTTAAGGGCCAGCAAGTTGGTCTGCTCAGCCACCGCCCTGATCACGTCCATGATTTTGCCGATGCGCGCGCTTTCTTGTTCCAGCTCATCCATGGCGTCGACTGAGCGCCCGACTTCGCTGGCCAAGCGCTCGATCTGAACGATGGCTTGCGCGACCACCTGGTCGCCGATACGGGCCTGTGCATCGGCCTCTGACGCGACTGCACAAGCCTGTTCGGCATTACGCGCGACTTCATGCACGGTGGCCGACATTTCGTGCATGGCGGTGGCCACCTGGTCGGTCTCGGTCTTCTGACTATTGACCCCGGCACTGGTCTGCTCGGTGACGGCCGATAACTCTTCGGCGGCGCTGGCGATTTGGGTGACGCCATCGCGGATGCCACCGATCAGGTCACGCAACGTGGCGCCCATGCGCTGAATACCTTGCTGCAAGACACCCAGCTCGTCACTACGGGTCACGACCATGTCTTGCGTGAGGTCGCCTGCTGCAATGCGATCGACCACAGCCAATGTGTCCTGCAACGGCCGCGTAATCTGGCGAGTGATGATCATGGCCGCAAGAATCCCCAACAACATCGCCAAGGCAGTACAGCTCAGCTGCAGGAGGCGGGCCTGGGCGCTGTCTTCGTCACGGGAGACCAGTTGGCTGGCATACATTTCATCAGTCAGACGGGTGATGGTTTCACCCAAATCGATGGTGTCCTGCACGGCCTTGCCAATGGCCTGATTACTGGCGGTAAAGTTCTGCACGGAGCGGCGGTAAGCAATCAGCGCGGTTTCCAGCTGCTTGATGGTGTCAGCATAGGTCGGGCCGAAAGCGCTGTTGAGGGTTTCGATGCCCTTGAGCGTATTTTCGAGCTGGCGGGTGGCGGCTTGCTCGGTGGTGCTGTTGGGGTTACCGGTGTAGCCACGCACTTCATAACGCACCAGCGCCACGTCCTCTTTGGCCTTGAGGATGATCCTGTACAGCTCAAAACGGCGCTCATCCGACGCAGGCATTGCTTCTACGTCATTGATGACCTTGGCAATCAATGCCGCGCCCTTGACGGCATTGACGCCCATCTCCTTGCGCATGGCTGCGTCATCGCGATAAGCCTCGCGCATCGTATTCAGTGCCACTTGATACTGCGCACTGGCCTGCTCGATCAGCGCAAGTTTTTTCAGGTTTTCAGGTTTTCTCAACTCGTTTACAAGGCTTTTTTGCTTGGCGACAAACTGCTCCAGCGACGCCTGGATCAATGCACCCTTTTGTTCATCGCCCTTGTCCACCTGGTATTGAAAGCGAGCCCTGCGCAGGTGATCAAGACGGTTGCCGAGTTCGGTAATGCTGGTCATTCGATCAGTGCGCTGGATCATTTTTCCCAGGCTGAACCAGCCGGTCGCGGCAAGGATAGCGGTCAGAAGCAGCACAACAGCAAAGCCCAAAGCCAACTTGAGCATAACGCTCATATTCGCGATCCAAGAATTCATGACATTCCTTTGGTAATCAGCCGCGAACGATGAAAACTGACGCAGCTATCGATGAAGGGGCGATTGTCTAACCAGCATTGATATAGATGATTAGATGAGCGAGCGGCAAAGATAGCCATTTGCCATCAACTCTTCAAGGCTCTAGCTCCGGCCTCGTGCCGATTTTTGCTGGCAAAGCGGTTTCGCTTAACGTGCCAATGCCTGGGGGCGCAGGTTCTGGGTTGGCTCGACTGATCGGCCCCGATCTGACAATCCCGGTTTTTTCACCCGTTTTCTTTGAAGCAACCTACGCTGTAAGAGCAAACCTGCATCTGTGGGAGCCAGGCTTGGCCGCGATGACCGATAGGGCAGTCTGCCTCGGGACCGCGTTGCCGACATCGCGAGCAAGCCTGGCTTCCACGGAAGCAGCCTCTCATGCAGATCCAACCTTCACCGGACACCTCCCCCACAAAACTTTCGGGGCAGCGCTAGAAAAATTGATCGAACGCAGTATTGGGCAGTCCGAAAAGGAGTAAAACGTCCGACGCTGACAATTGCAGTAGCGACGATGTAAGACCGCCCTTCAGACACGACACTAAGTGCACTGTAGAAAAGGCCGGCGCAGATAATAATAATTATCATTTGGAAGTCGTTATCATTGTTACATACCGCACGAAATATTATTGATGAATAGCCGGCCAACGCCCACGGGGCCGGGGCCGCAGGGTCCTGGAGGTGCGCTATGTCCTTATTCCAATAAATAATTTCGCTATAGGAATTTTACTTGCCCGGTGTTTAGCCATAAAATCACCGCGATTGATTGCTGCGACATATCGTCACTGCGTTATTTCTATTCAAGCTCAGAGACCTTTGCTCTCTGTTAAGGATTTCCAGCATGCCCGAAGCGACAGGACTCATGGCCCACAACTGGGGCTTTGCCATTTTCCTTCTGGGTGTCGTCGGCCTGTGCGCCTTCATGCTCGGTGTGTCGAGCCTGCTCGGGTCAAAAGCCTGGGGCCGCAGCAAAAATGAACCGTTCGAGTCCGGCATGCTACCTACCGGTGGCGCCCGCTTGCGGCTCTCAGCCAAATTCTATCTGGTCGCGATGCTGTTCGTGATCTTCGATATCGAAGCCCTCTTTCTCTTTGCATGGTCTGTGTCCGTCCGCGAAAGCGGCTGGACCGGATTCGTCGAAGCTCTCGTTTTCATAGCAATTCTGTTGGCAGGTCTTGTCTACCTTTACCGGGTGGGGGCGCTTGATTGGGCTCCGGAAGCTCGGCGCAAGCGGCAAGCGAAGCTGAAACAATGAGGCTTTGGCAATGCAATACAATCTCACCAGGATCGACCCCGATGCTCCTAACGAGCAGTACCCCATTGGCGAGCGGGAAACCGTCGCTGATCCGTTAGAGGATCAAGTCCACAAAAACATCTTCATGGGCAAGCTCGAAGACGTGCTGAACAACACGGTCAACTGGGGTCGCAAGAACTCCCTGTGGCCGTACAACTTCGGCCTTTCGTGCTGCTACGTGGAAATGACCACCGCCTTCACGGCGCCCCACGACATCGCGCGCTTTGGCGCCGAGGTGATCCGGGCATCGCCGCGCCAGGCGGATTTCATGGTTATCGCCGGAACCTGCTTCATCAAGATGGCGCCGATCATCCAGCGTCTCTACGAGCAGATGCTCGAGCCGAAGTGGGTTATCTCCATGGGTTCGTGCGCCAACTCTGGTGGCATGTATGACATCTACTCCGTTGTTCAAGGGGTGGACAAGTTCCTGCCCGTGGACGTCTACGTGCCTGGCTGCCCCCCTCGCCCTGAAGCTTTCCTGCAAGGCTTGATGCTGTTGCAGGAGTCGATTGGCCAGGAGCGTCGCCCGCTGTCCTGGGTCGTTGGTGATCAAGGCGTCTATCGCGCCGAGATGCCATCGCAAAAGGAACAGCGCCGCGAACAGCGTATCGCAGTCACCAACCTGCGCAGCCCCGACGAAGTCTGATCCAGCTCTGTTCCTCTACAAGAAACGAGAACCTGGCTTCATTCTTTACGTTGACCGAAAGCGATAAATAACCATGACTACAGGCAGTGCTCTGTACATCCCGCCTTATAAGGCAGACGACCAGGATGTGGTCGTCGAACTGAACAACCGTTTTGGCCCCGAGGCGTTCACCGCCCAGCCGACCCGTACCGGCATGCCGGTGCTTTGGGTTGCCCGCGCCAAACTCGTCGAAGTCCTGACCTTCCTGCGCAACCTGCCCAAGCCGTACGTCATGCTCTATGACCTGCACGGCGTGGACGAGCGTCTGCGCACCAAGCGTCAAGGGCTGCCCGACGGCGTCGACTTCACCGTGTTCTATCACCTGCTGTCGATCGAGCGTAATAGTGACGTCATGATCAAGGTCGCCTTGTCCGAGAGCGACCTCAGCGTGCCGACCGTGACCGGTATCTGGCCGAATGCCAACTGGTACGAGCGTGAAGTGTGGGACATGTTCGGGATCGATTTCCCCGGCCACCCGCACCTGACGCGCATCATGATGCCGCCGACCTGGGAAGGTCACCCGCTGCGCAAGGACTTCCCGGCCCGCGCCACCGAGTTCGACCCGTTCAGCCTGTCCCTGGCCAAGCAACAGCTCGAGGAAGAAGCCGCGCGCTTCAAGCCCGAAGACTGGGGCATGAAGCGCTCGGGTACCAATGAGGACTACATGTTCCTCAACCTCGGCCCGAACCACCCTTCGGCCCACGGTGCCTTCCGCATCATCCTGCAACTCGACGGTGAAGAGATCGTCGATTGCGTCCCGGACATCGGCTACCACCACCGTGGTGCCGAGAAGATGGGCGAGCGTCAGTCCTGGCACAGCTACATTCCCTACACGGACCGCATCGATTACCTCGGCGGCGTGATGAACAACCTGCCGTACGTGCTTTCGGTCGAGAAACTGGCCGGGATCAAGGTGCCGGAGAAGGTCGACGTCATCCGCATCATGATGGCCGAGTTCTTCCGTATCACCAGCCACCTGCTGTTCCTGGGCACCTACATCCAGGACGTGGGCGCCATGACCCCGGTGTTCTTCACCTTCACCGACCGCCAGAAGGCGTACACGGTGATCGAAGCCATCACCGGTTTCCGCCTGCACCCGGCCTGGTACCGCATCGGTGGCGTTGCCCACGATCTGCCACGGGGCTGGGAGAAGCTGGTCAAGGACTTCGTCGAGTGGATGCCCAAGCGCCTGGACGAGTACACCAAGGCCGCCCTGCAGAACAGCATCCTCAAGGGTCGTACCATCGGGGTCGCCGCCTACAACACCAAAGAGGCCCTGGAATGGGGTGTCACCGGTGCAGGCCTGCGTTCCACCGGTTGCGACTTCGACCTGCGCAAGGCGCGCCCTTACTCCGGCTATGAAAACTTCGAATTCGAAGTCCCGCTGGCGGCCAATGGCGATGCCTACGACCGCTGCATGGTTCGCGTCGAGGAAATGCGCCAGAGCATCAAGATCATCGACCAGTGCATGCGCAACATGCCGGAAGGCCCGTACAAGGCGGATCACCCGCTGACCACGCCGCCGCCCAAAGAGCGCACGCTGCAACACATCGAGACCCTGATCACGCACTTCCTGCAGGTTTCGTGGGGCCCGGTCATGCCGGCCAACGAATCCTTCCAGATGATCGAAGCGACCAAGGGCATCAACAGTTATTACCTGACGAGCGACGGCGGCACCATGAGCTACCGTACCCGGATTCGCACCCCAAGCTTCCCACACCTGCAGCAGATCCCTTCGGTGATCAAAGGCAGCATGGTCGCGGACATGATCGCGTACCTGGGTAGTATCGATTTCGTTATGGCCGACGTGGACCGCTAAGCATGAACAGCACGCTTATCCAGACAGACCGTTTCGCCTTGAGCGAAACCGAGCGCTCGGCCATCGAGCACGAGCTGCATCACTACGAAGACCCGCGCGCGGCGTCGATCGAAGCCTTGAAGATCGTCCAGAAGGAACGTGGCTGGGTGCCCGATGGCGCGCTCTACGCCATCGGCGAGATCCTCGGCATCCCGGCCAGCGACGTCGAAGGTGTCGCCACCTTCTACAGCCAGATTTTCCGCCAGCCAGTAGGCCGCCACATCATTCGCGTCTGCGACAGCATGGTCTGCTACATCGGCGGCCACGAATCCGTGGTCAGCGAAATCCAGGGCAAGTTGGGCATCGGCCTGGGCCAGACCACCGCAGACGGCCGCTTCACGCTGCTGCCGGTGTGCTGCCTGGGCAACTGCGACAAGGCTCCGGCGCTGATGATCGACGACGACACCTTTGGTGACGTCAAGCCAGATGGCGTCGCCAAACTGCTGGAGGGCTACGTATGACCCTGACTTCCTTCGGGCCCGCCAACCGCATCCAGCGTTCGGCCGAAACCCACCCCTTGACCTGGCGTCTGCGTGACGACGGCGAAGCCGTGTGGCTGGACGAATACCAGGCCAAGAACGGCTACGCCGCCGCGCGCAAGGCGTTCACCGACATGGCCCAGGACGACATCGTCCAGACCGTGAAGGATTCCGGCCTTAAAGGTCGTGGCGGCGCGGGCTTCCCCACGGGTGTGAAGTGGGGCCTGATGCCCAAGGACGAATCCATCAACATCCGCTACCTGCTGTGCAACGCGGATGAAATGGAGCCCAACACCTGGAAGGACCGCATGCTGATGGAGCAACTGCCCCATCTGCTGATCGAAGGCATGCTGATCAGCGCCCGTGCGCTGAAAACCTACCGTGGCTATATCTTCCTGCGTGGCGAATACACCACCGCCGCCAAGCACCTGAACCGTGCCGTGGAAGAAGCCAAGGCCGCAGGCCTGTTGGGCAAGAACATCCTGGGCAGCGGTTTCGATTTCGAGCTGTTCGTCCACACCGGCGCCGGGCGTTACATCTGCGGTGAAGAAACCGCGCTGATCAACTCCCTCGAAGGCCGCCGCGCCAACCCGCGCTCCAAGCCGCCCTTCCCTGCCGCCGTAGGCGTGTGGGGCAAGCCGACCTGCGTGAACAACGTCGAGACCCTGTGCAACGTGCCGGCGATCATTGCCGACGGCGTGGACTGGTACAAATCCCTGGCCCGCGACGGCAGCGAAGACATGGGCACCAAGCTCATGGGTTTCTCTGGCAAGGTCAAGAACCCTGGCCTGTGGGAGCTGCCGTTCGGCATCACCGGGCGTGAGCTGTTCGAGGACTATGCCGGTGGCATGCGCGACGGCTACACGCTCAAGTGCTGGCAGCCCGGCGGAGCCGGTACCGGTTTCCTGTTGCCGGAACATCTGGACGCACAAATGTACGCCGGCGGCATCGCCAAGGTGGGCACCCGCATGGGCACCGGCCTGGCGATGGCGGTGGACGACAGCGTCAACATGGTTTCCCTGCTGCGCAACATGGAAGAGTTCTTCTCCCGTGAGTCGTGCGGTTTCTGCACCCCTTGCCGCGATGGCCTGCCCTGGAGCGTCAAGCTGCTGCGGGCCATTGAGAACGGTGAAGGCCAGGCCGGCGACATCGAGACCCTGTTGGGCCTGGTGGGTTTCCTCGGCCCAGGCAAGACCTTCTGTGCTCACGCACCGGGTGCCGTGGAGCCGTTGGGCAGCGCGATCAAATACTTCCGCCCTGAATTCGAGGCCGGCATCGCGCCAACGCGCGCCGGGGACCTCAATCAGGTGGTCACGCCGACCATGGTCGGCGCGTAACGACGCTTAAAAAGGCGAAGGGTCCGTGCCCTTCGCCTTTCGTCCGATGACGCCTTTTACCCAGGCTGTTTGGATTCGGACGAATAACAAGATTCCATTAGCCACGCCCGCTGACACCGGGCCAACGAAGAACTTTGAACCATGGCCACTATCCACGTAGACGGCAAAGAGCTCGAAGTCGATGGCGCAGACAACCTGTTACAGGCATGTCTGTCCCTGGGCCTCGACATTCCTTATTTCTGCTGGCACCCCGCCCTTGGCAGCGTTGGCGCCTGTCGCCAATGCGCGGTCAAGCAGTACACCGACGAGAACGACAAGCGTGGTCGGATCGTCATGTCCTGCATGACTCCCGCCACCGACGGCAGCTGGATCTCCATCGACGACGAAGAAGCGAAAGTGTTTCGCGCCAGCGTCGTCGAATGGCTGATGACCAACCACCCTCACGACTGCCCGGTCTGTGAGGAAGGCGGCCACTGCCACCTGCAAGACATGACGGTGATGACCGGCCACAACGAGCGCCGTTATCGCTTCACCAAGCGCACCCACCAGAACCAGCAACTGGGCCCGTTCATCTCCCACGAGATGAACCGCTGCATCGCCTGCTACCGTTGCGTGCGCTTCTACAAGGACTACGCCGGCGGCACCGACCTGGGCGTATTCGGTGCCCACGACAACGTGTACTTCGGTCGCGTTGAAGACGGCACCCTCGAAAGCGAGTTCTCCGGCAACCTCACCGAGGTCTGCCCGACCGGTGTGTTCACCGACAAGACCCACTCCGAGCGCTACAACCGCAAGTGGGACATGCAGTTCTCGCCGAGCATCTGCCATGGCTGCTCCAGCGGTTGCAACATCTCCCCCGGCGAACGCTACGGTGAACTGCGTCGCATCGAAAACCGCTTCAACGGCTCGGTGAACCAGTACTTCCTGTGTGACCGTGGCCGTTTCGGCTATGGCTACGTCAACCGCATCGACCGTCCACGCCAGCCGCTGCTGGCCGACGGTACCAAGCTGAGCCTGGACCAGGCCCTGGATAAGGCCGCCGAGCTGCTGCGCGGTCGCAACATCGTCGGCATCGGCTCGCCACGGGCCAGCCTGGAAAGCAACTACGCCCTGCGTGAACTGGTCGGTGCCGAGCACTTCTACAGCGGTATCGAAGCCGGTGAACTGGAGCGCATCCGCCTGGTGCTGCAAGTGCTCAAGGACAGCCCGCTGCCCGTGCCGACGATGCGCGACATCGAAGATCACGACGCGGTGTTCGTCCTTGGCGAAGACCTGACCCAGACAGCCGCCCGCATGGCCCTGGCCTTGCGCCAGTCGGTCAAGGGCAAGGCCGAGGACATGGCCGACGCCATGCGCGTGCAGCCATGGCTCGACGCCGCCGTGAAGAACATCGGCCAGGACGCACTGAACCCGCTGTTCATTGCCAGCCTCGCTGAAACCAAGCTCGACGACGTGGCCGAAGAATGCGTCCACGCCGCCCCTGACGACCTGGCGCGCATCGGTTTTGCCGTGGCCCACGCCCTGGACGCCAGCGCCCCGGCCGTAGAAGGCCTGGACAGCGAAGCAGCCGCCCTCGCCCAACGTATCGCCGATGCCCTGCTGGCCGCCAAGCGCCCACTGATCATCGCCGGCACCTCGTTGGGTTCCAAGGCGCTGATCGAAGCCGCCGCCAACATCGCCAAGGCCTTGAAGCTGCGCGAGAAGAACGGTTCCATCAGCCTGATCGTGCCGGAAGCCAACAGCCTCGGCCTGGCCATGCTCGGCGGTGAATCGGTGGACGCGGCCCTGCAAGCGGTGATCGACGGCACAGCCGACGCCATCGTGGTGCTGGAAAACGACCTGTATACCCGCACCGACAAAGCCCGCGTGGACGCCGCCCTGAACGCCGCGAAAGTGCTGATCGTCGCCGACCATCAGAAAACCGCCACCGCCGACCGCGCCCATCTGGTGCTGCCGGCGGCGAGCTTCGCCGAAGGCGACGGTACGCTGGTCAGCCAGGAAGGCCGCGCCCAGCGCTTCTTCCAGGTGTTCGATCCGACTTACCTGGACGCCAGCATTCTGGTTCACGAAGGCTGGCGCTGGCTGCACGCCCTGCGCTCGACCCTGCTGGACCAGCCGGTGGATTGGACGCAACTGGACCACGCGACTGCCGCCTGCGCCGAAAGCAACCCGCAATTGGCCCGCATCGTCGATGCCGCACCGTCGGCCTCGTTCCGCATCAAAGGCCTGAAACTGGCGCGCGAACCGCTGCGCTACAGCGGCCGCACCGCCATGCGCGCCAACATCAGCGTCCACGAACCGCGCACCTCCCAGGACACGGACACGGCGTTCTCGTTCTCCATGGAAGGCTACTCGGGTTCGACCGAACCGCGTTCCCAGGTGCCGTTCGCCTGGTCGCCGGGCTGGAACTCGCCGCAGGCCTGGAACAAGTTCCAGGACGAAGTCGGCGGTCACCTGCGCGCCGGTGATCCGGGCACCCGCCTGATCGAAAGCCAGGGCGATGGCCTCAGCTGGTTCGCCAGTGTGCCGCGCGCCTTCAACCCGGCACCGGGCACCTGGCAGGTCGTGCCGTTCCATCACCTGTTCGGCAGCGAGGAGAACTCTTCCAAAGCCGCACCCGTGCAGGAACGCATCCCGGCCGCCTACGTGGCGCTGGCCAAGTCCGAAGCCGATCGCCTGGGCGTCAACGATGGTGCCCTGCTGAGCTTGAACGTTGGCGGCCAGACCCTCCGTCTGCCGCTGCGCATCAATGAAGAACTGGGCGTCGGCCTGGTGGCCTTGCCGGCCGGCCTGGCGGGCATTCCGCCGGCGATATTCGGCAAAACCGTCGACGGTCTGCAGGAGGCAGCGCAATGAGCTGGTTCACCCCCGAAGTGATCGCCGTGATCCTGACGGTTCTCAAGGCCATCGTGATCCTGCTGGCCGTGGTGGTCTGCGGTGCGCTGCTGAGCTTCGTCGAACGTCGCCTGCTGGGCTGGTGGCAGGACCGCTACGGTCCGAACCGCGTCGGCCCGTTCGGCATGTTCCAGATCGCCGCCGACATGATCAAGATGTTCTTCAAGGAAGACTGGACGCCGCCATTTGCCGACAAGGTGATCTTCACTTTGGCACCGGTGGTGGCCATGAGCGCCTTGCTGATCGCCTTCGCGATCATCCCGATCACCCCGACGTGGGGTGTGGCGGACCTGAACATCGGCCTGCTGTTCTTCTTCGCCATGGCCGGCCTGTCGGTGTACGCGGTGTTGTTCGCCGGTTGGTCGAGCAACAACAAGTTCGCTCTGCTGGGCGCCCTGCGGGCCTCGGCCCAGACCGTGTCCTACGAGGTGTTCATGGGCCTGGCGCTCATGGGCATCGTGATCCAGGCTGGCTCGTTCAACATGCGCGACATCGTCGAGTACCAGGCCCAGAACCTGTGGTTCATCATTCCGCAGTTCTTCGGTTTCTGTACCTTCTTCGTCGCCGGCGTGGCCGTGACTCACCGTCACCCCTTCGACCAGCCGGAAGCGGAACAGGAACTGGCCGACGGTTACCACATTGAATATGCCGGCATGAAATGGGGCATGTTCTTCGTCGGTGAGTACATCGGCATCATCCTGATCTCGGCGCTGCTGGTAACGCTGTTCTTCGGTGGCTGGCACGGCCCGTTCGGCATCCTGCCGCAATTGTCCTTCGTCTGGTTCGCCCTGAAGACCGCGTTCTTCATCATGCTGTTCGTCCTGCTGCGCGCCTCAATCCCGCGCCCACGCTACGACCAGGTGATGGACTTCAGCTGGAAGTTCTGCCTGCCGCTGACCCTGATCAACATGCTGGTGACCGCTGCGATCGTTTTGATGAACGCGCCTGCGGCCGCGGTTCAGTGAGGATTTGACCCATGTTCAAATATATTGGCGACATCGTTAAGGGTACCGGTACCCAACTGCGAAGCCTGGTCATGATCTTCGGCCATGGCTTTCGCAAGCGCGACACCCTGCAATACCCGGAAGAAGAGGTCTATCTGGCGCCACGCTATCGCGGCCGTATCGTCCTGACCCGCGACCCCGACGGCGAAGAGCGCTGCGTGGCCTGCAACCTGTGCGCCGTGGCATGCCCGGTGGGTTGCATCTCGCTGCAGAAAGCTGAAACCGAAGACGGTCGCTGGTACCCGGACTTCTTCCGCATCAACTTCTCGCGCTGCATTTTCTGCGGCCTCTGCGAGGAAGCGTGCCCGACCACCGCGATCCAGCTCACACCGGATTTCGAAATGGCCGAGTTCAAACGTCAGGACCTGGTGTACGAGAAAGAAGATCTGCTGATTTCCGGTCCCGGTAAAAACCCTGATTACAACTTCTATCGTGTTGCAGGTATGGCCATTGCCGGTAAGCCAAAAGGCGCCGCGCAGAATGAAGCCGAACCGATCAACGTGAAGAGCTTGCTGCCTTAAGGAAGAAAGATGGAATTCGCTTTCTATTTCGCATCGGGTATCGCGGTGGTGTCCACGCTTCGAGTGGTCACCAACACCAACCCTGTGCACGCCCTGCTCTACCTGATCATTTCGCTGATCGCCGTGGCCATGACCTTTTTCGCCCTCGGCGCACCGTTCGCCGGTGCGCTGGAAGTGATCGCCTACGCCGGCGCCATC
This sequence comes from Pseudomonas sp. G2-4, assembly GCF_030064125.1. Lineage (NCBI taxonomy): Bacteria > Pseudomonadati > Pseudomonadota > Gammaproteobacteria > Pseudomonadales > Pseudomonadaceae > Pseudomonas > Pseudomonas sp. G2-4. The sequence continues at coordinate 3,984,745 of NZ_CP125957.1, forward strand.
ATGGTGCTGTTCGTGTTCGTGGTGATGATGCTGAACCTGGGCCCGGCCTCGGTCCAACAGGAACGCACTTGGCTCAAGCCCGGCATCTGGGCAGGACCGGTGATTCTCGCCGCCCTGCTGCTGGGTGAACTGCTGTATGTGCTGTTCGCTCACCAGAGCGGCCAGGCCATCGGCCACACCACCGTAGGTGCCAAGGCCGTGGGCATCAGCCTGTTCGGCCCGTACCTGCTGGCTGTCGAACTCGCCTCGATGCTGCTGCTTGCCGCAGCCGTCACGGCGTTCCATTTGGGCCGTAACGAGGCGAAGGAGTAATCACATGCCTGCTATCCCTCTCGAGCATGGTCTGGCGGTTGCCGGCATCCTGTTCTGCCTCGGTCTGGTCGGCCTGATGGTCCGCCGTAACATTCTGTTCGTGCTGATGAGCCTGGAGGTCATGATGAATGCCACCGCCCTGGCCTTCATCGTCGCGGGCGCTCGCTGGGCCCAGCCGGATGGACAGATCATGTTCATCCTGGTGATCAGCCTGGCAGCCGCCGAGGCCAGTATCGGCCTGGCGATTCTGTTGCAGCTGTACCGCCGCTTCCACACTCTCGATATTGACGCTGCCAGCGAGATGCGCGGATGAACCTTCTCTTTCTGACTTTCGTATTTCCCCTCATCGGTTTCCTGCTGCTGTCGTTCTCCCGCGGACGCTGGTCGGAAAACCTTTCGGCGCTGGTCGGCGTGGGCTCCATTGGCCTGTCCGCCCTCGTCACGGCCTACGTGATCTGGCAGTTCAACGTCGCCCCGCCCGAAGGCGGTGTGTACGTGCAGGTGCTGTGGCGCTGGATGGCGGTGGAAGGTTTCACGCCGAACTTCGCCCTGTACCTGGACGGCCTGTCCATCACCATGCTCGGCGTGGTGGTCGGCGTGGGTTTCCTGATCCACCTGTTCGCCTCCTGGTACATGCGCGGTGAAGCCGGTTACTCGCGCTTCTTCGCCTACACCAACCTGTTCATCGCCAGCATGCTGTTCCTGGTGCTCGGCGATAACCTGTTGTTCCTGTACTTCGGCTGGGAAGGCGTGGGCCTGTGCTCGTACCTGTTGATCGGTTTCTATTACAGCAACCGCAACAACGGTAACGCCGCGCTCAAGGCGTTCATCGTGACCCGGATCGGCGACGTGTTCATGGCCATCGGCCTGTTCATCCTGTTCCAGCAACTGGGCACGCTGAATATCCAGGAACTGCTGGTCAAGGCACCGGAACACTTCAAGGTCGGCGACTTCTGGATTGTCCTCGCCACCCTGATGCTGCTCGGTGGTGCCGTCGGTAAATCCGCACAACTGCCGCTGCAAACCTGGCTGGCGGACGCGATGGCCGGCCCTACCCCGGTGTCGGCACTGATCCACGCCGCGACCATGGTGACCGCGGGCGTCTACCTGATCGCCCGTACCCACGGCCTGTTCGCCCTGGCGCCGGACATCCTGCACCTGGTGGGCATCGTCGGCGGCGTGACCCTGGTGCTGGCCGGCTTTGCCGCGCTGGTACAGACCGACATCAAGCGCATCCTCGCCTACTCGACCATGAGCCAGATCGGCTACATGTTCCTGGCCCTGGGCGTCGGTGCCTGGGAAGGCGCGATCTTCCACCTGATGACCCACGCCTTCTTCAAGGCCCTGCTGTTCCTTGCCTCCGGTGCGGTGATCGTTGCCTGCCACCACGAGCAGAACATCTTCAAGATGGGCGGCCTTTGGAAGAAGCTGCCGCTGGCCTACACCAGCTTCATCGTCGGCGGCGCGGCCCTCGCGGCCCTGCCACTGGTCACCGCCGGTTTCTACTCCAAGGACGAGATCCTCTGGGAAGCGTTCGCCAGCGGTAACCAAGGCCTGCTCTATGCCGGCCTGGTGGGGGCATTCATGACCTCGCTGTACACCTTCCGCCTGATCTTCATCGCGTTCCACGGTGAAGCCAAGACCGAAGCCCACGCCGGCCACGGCATTGCCCATTGGCTGCCGCTGTCGGTGCTGATCGTGCTGTCGACCTTCGTCGGCGCCATGATCACCCCGCCGCTGGCCGATGTGCTGCCCCAAAGCGTCGGCCATGCCGGCGGCGAAGCCAAGCACAGCCTGGAGATCGCCTCGGGCGCCATCGCCCTGGCGGGTATCCTGCTGGCTGCCCTGCTGTTCCTGGGCAAGCGCCGTTTCGTCACGGCCATCGCCAACAGTGGTATCGGGCGATTCCTTTCGACCTGGTGGTTCGCCGCCTGGGGCTTCGACTGGATCTACGACAAACTGTTCGTCAAGCCATACCTTGCGATCAGCCACATTCTGCGCAAAGACCCGCTCGACCAGACCATTGGCCTGATCCCGCGCATGGCCAAGGGCGGCCACACCGCCCTGAGCCGTACCGAGACCGGTCAATTGCGTTGGTATGCGGCTTCCATGGCGGCTGGCGCCGTGCTGGTTATCGGCGCCATCGTGCTGGTAGCGGTCTGATATGAACCTTGCGAACTTGCGAAAGGAAACGAGCCCGTCATGATTCTGCCCTGGCTAATCCTGATCCCCTTCATCGGCGGCCTGCTGTGCTGGATCGCGGAGCGCTCCAGCTCCACGCTCCCGCGCTGGATTGCGCTGCTGACCATGTCCCTGGAACTCGCGCTCGGCCTCTGGCTGTGGGCGACCGGCGACTATTCATTTGCTCCGGCCCCTGGCGCCGATCCAACCTGGGCGCTTGAATTCAAGCACATCTGGATCGAACGCTTCGGCATCAGCGTGCACCTGGCCCTCGACGGCCTGTCGCTGCTGATGATCCTGCTGACCGGCCTGCTGGGTATCCTTTCGGTACTCTGCTCCTGGAAAGAGATCCAGCGTCACGTCGGCTTCTTCCACCTGAACCTGATGTGGATCCTGGGCGGCGTGATCGGCGTGTTCCTGGCGCTGGACCTGTTCATGTTCTTCTTCTTCTGGGAAATGATGCTGGTGCCGATGTACTTCCTCATCGCGCTCTGGGGTCACAGTTCTTCGGACGGCAAGAAAACCCGGATCTACGCGGCGACCAAGTTCTTCATCTTCACCCAGGCCTCTGGCCTGATCATGTTGGTGGCGATCCTTGGGCTGGTGCTGGTCAACTTCAACAACACCGGCGTGATTACCTTCAACTACGCCGACCTGTTGAAAGTGCAGATGTCCAAGACCACCGAGTACGTGCTGATGCTGGGCTTCTTCATCGCCTTCGCGGTGAAGCTGCCGGTGGTGCCGTTCCACTCCTGGCTGCCGGATGCCCACGCCCAGGCGCCAACCGCTGGTTCCGTGGACTTGGCGGGTATCCTGCTGAAGACCGCAGCCTATGGCCTGCTGCGCTTTGCCCTGCCGCTGTTCCCCAATGCCTCGGCGGAGTTCGCGCCGATTGCCATGACCCTGGGCCTGATCGGGATTTTCTACGGGGCGTTCCTGGCGTTCGCCCAGACCGACATCAAGCGCCTGATCGCATTCTCCAGCGTTTCGCACATGGGCTTCGTGCTGATCGGGATCTACTCCGGCAGCCAGTTGGCCTTGCAAGGCGCGGTAATCCAGATGCTGGCACACGGTCTGTCGGCGGCGGCGCTGTTTATCCTCAGCGGCCAGTTGTACGAGCGCCTGCACACCCGGGACATGCGTGAGATGGGTGGCCTGTGGTCGCGCATCGCCTACCTGCCGGCCATCAGCCTGTTCTTCGCGGCTGCCTCCCTGGGCCTGCCGGGCACGGGCAACTTCGTCGGAGAGTTCCTGATCCTGATCGGCTCGTTCGTCAGTGCACCGTGGATCACCGCCATCGCCACCTCCGGCCTGGTGTTCGGTTCGGTCTACTCGCTGATCATGATCCACCGCGCCTACTTCGGCCCGTCCAAGTCGGACGAAGCGCTGCGCGGCATGGACGGTCGCGAACTGATCATGGTGCTCGGCCTTGCGGTGCTGCTGGTTTACCTCGGCGTTTTCCCGCAACCGTTCCTCGACACATCTGCCGCCACGATGCATGGCGTGCAGCAGTGGCTCGGCACCGCCTTCTCTCAACTCGCTTCGGCCCGGTAAGAGCGCTATGGAATTTACGATTCAACACTTTATCGCGCTTGCGCCGCTGTTGATCACCAGCGCCACGATCATCGTGGTGATGCTGGCGATCGCCTGGCGGCGTAATCACTCACAGACCTTCCTGCTGTCGGTGGCGGGGCTGAACCTGGCCCTGCTGTCGATCCTGCCGGCCCTGAAAGTCGCGCCACTGGCAGTCACGCCGTTGATACAAATCGACAGCTTCGCCTGCCTCTACATGGCGTTGATCCTGGTCGCCACCCTGGCCTGTGTCACCCTCGCCCACGCCTACCTCGGCGATGGCGGTTCGGGTTACCCGGGCAACCGCGAAGAACTGTACCTGCTGATCCTGATGGCCGCCGCCGGTGGCCTGGTCCTGGTCAGCGCGCAGCACCTGGCCAGCCTGTTCATCGGCCTGGAACTGCTGTCGGTGCCGGTCTATGGCCTGGTGGCCTACGCCTTCTTCAACAAGCGCTCCCTGGAAGCCGGCATCAAGTACATGGTGCTGTCGGCGGCCGGTTCCGCGTTCCTGTTGTTCGGCATGGCCCTGCTCTACGCCGAAGCCGGCACCCTGAGTTTCGTCGGCATCGGCCAGGCCCTGGCGGCCACCGGGCTACCTAGCCCGATCGCGCAACTGGGCCTGGGCATGATGTTGATCGGCCTGTCGTTCAAGCTGTCGCTGGTGCCCTTCCACCTGTGGACCCCGGACGTCTACGAAGGCGCCCCGGCGCCCGTGGCGGCGTTCCTGGCCACCGCGTCGAAAGTGGCGGTGTTCGCAGTGATGGTGCGTCTGTTCCAGATCTCGCCAGTGGCCAGCAGCGGTGTGCTGAGCAACGTACTGACCATCATCGCCATTGCGTCGATCCTGTTCGGTAACCTGCTGGCGCTGACCCAGAGCAACCTCAAGCGTCTGCTGGGTTACTCGTCCATCGCCCACTTCGGTTACCTGCTGATCGCCCTGATCGCCAGCAAGGGCCTGGCCGTGGAAGCCATCGGCGTGTACCTGGTCACCTACGTGATCACCAACCTCGGCGCCTTCGGCGTGATCACCCTGATGTCCTCGCCGTACAACGGCCGCGACGCCGACGCCCTGTACGAATACCGCGGCCTGTTCTGGCGCCGTCCGTACCTGACCGCCGTGCTGACCGTGATGATGCTGTCCCTGGCCGGCATCCCGCTGACCGCCGGCTTCATCGGCAAGTTCTACATCATCGCCACTGGCGTCGAGGCTCACCAATGGTGGCTGGTCGGCTCCCTGGTGCTGGGCAGTGCTATCGGCGTGTTCTACTACCTGCGCGTGATGGTCACCCTGTACCTGATGGAACCGAACCTGCGGCGCCACGATGCCGAGCTGCACTGGGAACAGAAGGCAGGCGGCGTGATGCTGCTGGCCATCGCCGTGTTGGCGTTCTTCCTTGGTGTGTACCCGCAGCCGTTGCTGACCTTGGTCCAGCAGGCTGGCCTGACGGGTTGATCGTGTAGCGGTAGATCGCAGAAAACATAAACGGCACCTTCGGTGCCGTTTTTGCGTTTGAGGGATGATGGATTTTCAAAAACCCGTGACCGCAAGTTCCTGAGAGATCAAATCAAACCTGCGCTATAAAAGCCCCTTTACCATAGGGACACATGCCAGTTGAAGACCCGAAGGGGAATGGTAAATCGCAGGCTCCTCGCCCACGAAACCGTAGCGTCGGTAAAAGTCAGCCGCATTCAAAGTTGCATCAAGCTTGACTTCCTCCAGGCCCAATTCTCGCGCCAGGGACTCAAGGTGGTCCAGGACTCTCCTGCCGATACCCCGCTGCATAAAATCAGGATGCACAAAGATCGCGCCGATTTCGCTGTTCTCCAGGTCAAGCATTCCTGTTGCCACCGGCTCTCCGTCGATACAGCCCAGATAGAAGTGCTTCTCCATCAGTGTGTAATAGCCATCTGAGGCCGCACCAGCCGTCCAGGCCAATAGCTGCGTCTCGGTGTAGGCGTTGATGCATTGATGCCGTATCGCTAGAAGGCGAATGTCGAATGCTGTCTGGGAATCACTGTGGTCGGCTCGTCTAATCTCGAACATTTCAGTCTCCGTCAGCCATGTTCGGACGGAGAACTAAAAAAGCCCCGTCCATCTCTGGCGGGGCTTGGGGTAACACGTCAAATTCTAAGCACGCATGACCTCATGGCCCGCCAGAGGCGGTCATAGAGGAACACAGCATGTTCATTCGACGTATGTAAATCATGGGTGGATAGTGCTGTGGATGGCCGGACAAGTCAATTTCGAAGCGGCTTTGAGCAGTGGGCAGCGTGGATTCTATCCAGACTGCATGACGTCCAAATGTAGGGCTATCCTTGTGATCGGCTAACTTGCAGGCCCGGGAGGAGAGACAAGGTTGAACGTCGATTTTGAATGCGTCGTCGTAGGCGCTGGCGTCGTTGGGCTCGCCGTGGCGCGAGAGATGGCCCGGGCCGGTCACGAAGTGCTGCTGATCGAAGCCGGCGACGCCATCGGCATGGGCATCAGCTCGCGCAACTCGGAAGTCATCCACGCTGGCATCTATTACCCACAGGGCAGCCTCAAGGCGCAATTGTGCGTCGAAGGCCGGCGCCGGCTGTACGACTATTGTGAGAGCCACGGCGTCGCGACCCGCCGGCTTGGCAAGTTGATCGTCGCCAAGGACCAGGCCCAGGTGGCCGCGCTTGAAGCCTTGTTGGAACGCGGTTTGACGAATGGCGTGGACGATTTGCGCCTGCTCGATCAAAAACAGGCGTTGGACCTGGAGCCGGCCCTGGCGTGTGTCGGCGCGTTGTATTCGCCTTCCACCGGTATCGTCGATTCCCACGCCTTGATGCTGGCCTTGCAGGGCGATGCCGAAGCGGCCGGGGCGAACGTCGCGTTTTGCACCCCGCTGTTGAGTGCTCGTGTCACCGCCGATGGCTTCCTGCTGGAATTGGGTGGCACGGCGCAGATGAGCTTGTCCTGCCGCCAACTGATAAACGCCGCCGGCCTCCAGGCGCCCGCCCTCGCCCGCCGCATCGAAGGCCTGGCGCCGCAATCGGTGCCCCCTGATTACTTGTGCAAGGGCAACTACTTCAGCCTGGCCGGACGCGCGCCGTTCCGGCATCTGGTTTATCCCGCCCCGCAAGCCGCCGGCCTGGGCATCCACATGACCTTGGACCTGGCGGGCCAGGCGCGTTTCGGTCCTGACATTGAATGGGTCGAGGGTGAAGACTATCGAGTCGATCCGGCACGGGCCGAAGCCTTCTACTCGGCGATTCGCAATTACTGGCCAGGCCTGCCGGACCAGAGCCTGCAACCGGCCTATAGCGGCATCCGCCCGAAAATCTCCGCTCCCGGCGAACCCGCCCGCGACTTTCTTTTCAGCGGTAGAGCCGAGCATCAGGTGCCGGGATTGATCAATCTGTTCGCAATTGAGTCGCCTGGGCTGACCTCGTGCCTGGCGATTGCGACGCGAGTCCGGCAACTGATCGAAAGCGCTTAGCCATCAGCGCAAAGTGCAATACATTTTTCCCACCCTCTTGCAGCTTGCACGAACATGAAAAACGCAGTTAATTCAACCAATTGTTTTTAAAGGGTTTTTAAACACGCTTCGGCTGGCACGGCTGATGCAATTTACCTGACACGCGGCGTTGGCGCTTGAAGCCGGCCCGTAACCGTGAATTGCCAGGAGCTACTTATGAACGCCATCGACCTGTTGAAAGCCGACCATGAACGCGTCAAGGCCATCTTGACCCAGTTGAGCGAGTCCACCGACCGCGCCCTCAAGAAACGCACCGACCTGTTGGCAAAACTGGAAATGGAAATCTCTATCCATACCCGCCTTGAGGAAGAAATTCTTTACCCAGCGTTCAAGCAGGCGGGGGGCAAGGATGAGGCCGAGATGTATTTCGAAGCCAAGGAAGAGCACCGCACCGTCGACTCGCTGGTGCTGCCGGACCTGAAAACCACCGACCCATCCCAGCCAGAATTTGCCGGTCGCGTGAAAGTGGTCAAGGAGCTGCTGGAGCACCACATCGAAGAAGAAGAAAAGGAAATGTTCCCCCACGCGAAGAAACTGCTGGGCAAAGCGAAACTGGATGCCCTGGGTGAAGAAATGGAAACCATGAAAGCGCAGTACAAAAAAGAATTGAGCAGCGCCAACCTCGCCGCCTGATCCCTTGCTGTGGATGCTTTCAGCCGCCAAATGGCGGCTGAAAGCGTCACGGCTCGTTATTGCATCTGTTCGCGCAAGAACTCCACCAGCGCCTGTACCGGGCGAGCGCTTTGTCGATGTTGCGGGTACACCGCCGACAGCGCGAGCGGCTCGGTTTCGAAACCCTCCAATACCTTGATCAACCGTCCGTCCTTCAAGGCATCGCCAAGGATGAATGTCGGCAGGTAGGTGATGCCCATGCCGGCGATGGCCGCGTCCCTGAGCAAATCACCGTTATTGGCGCGCATGCGGCCCGCCACCTCCAGGGTCACGGATTTGCCGGGCCCACCGAATCGCCACTGGACCTGACGGCTGTGACCATAGGGCAGGCAGTCATGCTGGCGCAGGTCTTCAGGCCGCGCGGGCGTGCCACGTTGTGCCAGGTAAGCCGGGCTGGCGCAGTACACCCGCTCGATGGTCGCAATGCGCCGGGCGATCAAGGTTGAATCCTCCAGCATGCCGATCCGCAGCGCCAGGTCGTAGCCCTCCCCCAGCAGATCCACCGAACGGTCGCTCAGGTCCACCTCCACGCTGACACCCGGATAGCGCTGCAGAAAAACCGGCAAGAGGCTGCCCAGATGCGCTACCGCGAACGACAGCGGCGCGCTGAGGCGAATGGTCCCGCGAGGCTCGCTGGTCTGGCCGCTGATGCCCTGCTCCACTTGCTCGATTTCGCTGAGCAGGCGTAGCGCCGCCTCGTAGTAACGCTGGCCCAAAGGCGTAACGTCCAGCCGCCGCGTCGAGCGATTGAGCAGACGCACCCCAAGGCGCTGCTCCAGTTCCATGAGCTTGCGGCTGACGAACTGCTTGGACAGCCCCAACTTGTCCGCCGCAGCGGTGAAACTGCCCGACTCCATGACCTGGGCAAAGATGCGCATTTCTTCGAAGGGGTTCATTGTCATTCCGCGGGTGGACAGTCAGGGATCTTCTATTGGGCATTGTGGTCGGGGGGAGACAGATTGGGAAGGTGTCGCATGTGCTGCCGTCATCGCGAGCAAGCTCGCTCCCACAAGGGTTTTGTGGTGGACATAGGTTCCGAGAACACTCGATAACACTGTGGGAGCGAGCTTGCTCGCGATGACGGCGGTTCAGCTTGCCGAGAAATTGATGCCAGGCACAAAAACGCCCGCACAAGGCGGGCGTCATCCAGCAGCAACCCTTAAACTTACTTGGCCGTCAGCGCCGAGTAGCTGTTCATCAGGTTGCGGTAGTTCGGAATGCGCTGGGACAGCAGGTTGCCCAGGCCTTCGATGTCGTTGCGCCAGTCGCGGTGCAGCTCACAGGCCACCGAGAACCAGTTCATCATTTGCGCGCCGGCAGCGGTCATCCGTACCCAGGCGGCCTGCTGCACGGTTTCGTTGAACGTACCCGAGGCATCGGTGACGACGAATACATCGAAACCTTCAGCCAGCGCCGACAGAGTCGGAAACGCCACGCAGACATCGGTCACCACGCCGGCAATGATCAACTGCTTACGGCCGGTGGCCTTGATCGCCTTGACGAAGTCTTCGTTGTCCCAGGCATTGATCTGGCCTGGACGTGGGATGTACGGCGCGTCCGGGAACATTTCCTTGAGTTCCGGCACGATCGGGCCGTTAGGGCCCTGTTCGAAGCTGGTGGTCAGGATGGTAGGCAACTCGAAAAACTTCGCCAGGTCGGCCAGGGCCAACACGTTGTTCTTGAACTCGTTGGGCGAGAAGTCCTGGACCAGGGAAATCAGGCCGGTCTGGTGATCGACCAGCAGGACCACCGCGTCGTCCTTGTTCAGGCGGTTGTAGGCGGGAACGTTGCTCATGGGATGACTCCTTTGGATGGATGCTAAAACCTGTGGGAGCGAGCCTGCTCGCGAAAGCGGTGTATCAGCTTGCGGCGATGCCGGAGGATCCGACGTCTTCGCGAGCAGGCTCGCTCCCACAGAGGGGGTTGTGTGTTCGTTAAAAGGCAAAGCAGGAGCAGCCAAACGCGCCCCAGAAGCCTTGGAAATCGCTGACCGGAACGTTCGACAGGCGCGCGCGTTCATGGCTATGGGAATGCACCGTGCAAGGACCGCTGCACTGGTGGACCTGCGCTTGCAACGGTGAGGTCGGGCGCCAGTGGCCCGGGACCTTGACCACCGGCGACCAGTCCGGCAGCACCGGGACACTGGCCGGCCCAAGCTTTTCGAAGTCACCGGCGGCGTACACCACCTTGCCGTCGACTACCGTCAGCACGGACTCGATCCACTTGATGGCTTCTTCCTCGACGCTGAAGAAGTCCGCGCTCAGGGCCGCCAGGTCCGCCAGTTGACCGACCTTGATCTGGCCCTTCTTGCCCTGCTCCGAGGAGAACCAGGCACTGCCATGGGTGAACAGTTCCAGGGCGGTCAGGCGCGGCAGACCTTCTTCGTGCAATGAGAGGCCGCCGACCGTGCGGCCGCTGACCATCCAGTACAACGAGGTCCAGGGGTTGTAGCTCGATACACGGGTGGCATCGGTACCGGCGCCCACCGGCACGCCTTCGGCCAGCATGCGCTTGATCGGCGGCGTGGCTTCGGCGGCCTTGGCACCGTAGCGATCGACGAAATATTCACCCTGAAACGCCATACGGTCCTGGATCGCGATACCACCGCCCAGCGCCCGGACCCGCTCGATGTTCTTCGGCGTGATGGTTTCGGCGTGGTCGAAGAACCACGGCAGGCCGTTGAACGGGATGTCGCGGTTGACCTTCTCGAACACATCGAGCATGCGGCTGATGGACTCGTCATAGGTGGCGTGCAGGCGGAACGGCCAGCGCTGCTCCACCAGATGGCGGACCACCGGTTCCAGGTCCTGCTCCATGCCGGGCGGCAGGTCTGGGCGCGGCTCGAGGAAGTCTTCGAAATCCGCTGCCGAGAACACCAGCATTTCACCGGCGCCGTTGTGCCGCAGGAAGTCATCGCCCTGGTGCAGCTTGACGCTGCCGGTCCAGTTCTTGAAGTCGCTGAGTTCTTCCTTGGGCTTTTGGGTGAACAGGTTGTAGGCGATGCGCACCGTCAACTGCTCTTCCCGGGCCAGTTGCTCGATCACCGCGTAATCGTCCGGATAATTCTGGAAGCCGCCGCCGGCGTCGATGGCGCTGGTCAGCCCCAGGCGATTGAGTTCACGCATGAACTGGCGTGTGGAGTTGACCTGGTATTCCAGCGGCAGCTTCGGCCCCTTGGCCAGCGTCGAGTACAGGATCATCGCGTTAGGCCGCGCCACCAGCATGCCGGTGGGCTCGCCCTTGCTGTCGCGCACGATCTCGCCACCCGGCGGGTTCGGTGTGTCACGGGTGTAGCCGGCCACCCGCAGCGCGGCGCGATTGAGCAAGGCACGGTCATACAGGTGCAACACGAATACCGGCGTATCGGGAGCCGCCTGGTTAAGTTCTTCCAGAGTCGGCATGCGTTTTTCGGCGAACTGGAATTCGTTCCAGCCGCCCACCACGCGCACCCATTGCGGCGTCGGCGTGCGATCAGCCTGATCCTTGAGCATGCGCAAGGCATCGGCCAGGGACGGCACACCTTCCCAACGCAGTTCCAAGTTGTAGTTCAGGCCCCCACGGATCAGGTGCAAGTGCGAGTCGTTGAGTCCAGGGATGACGGTGCGGCCCTTGAGGTCGATGACCTGGGTGCCGCTGCCGCGCAGGGCCATGGCCTCGGCGTCGGTGCCCACGGCAATGAACTTGCCTTGGCTGATGGCTACCGCGCTGGCGCGGGGTTTCTCACGGTCGACGGTATGGAATTGACCATTGAATAGAATCAGATCGGCGTTCATCGGATTTCCTTTGACGATGGATGTGCGGACACATCAAGAGTAAATACAGTCCGTGTGTGGCGAGGGAGCTTGCTCCCGCTCGGGCGCGTAGCGGCCGCTCTTTTTGGGCCGCTTCGCAGCCCAGCGGGAGCAAGCTCCCTCGCCACAACAGCGCTTGTCACAATCGCTCAGCGATGCTCGGGCTCCAGGTGTTCGTGGGCCTTCGAAGCTTCCATCCAGGGTGCGAACAATCGGGTCGCCAGCGGCATGAACACGTACACCACCGAGAGCACGATGGTCAGGGTGATCAGGAACGTCGCCACCACGTAGTTGGAAAGAAACCCATTGAGCTGCAGCAACGGCCCCCAGATCAGCGGCACCAGCAAGGTGTGCGGCAGGATCACCAGCAGCGTCACCACCGCCTGCTTCCAACGCGGCGGAGGCGTCGAGGCATCGGCCAGCGGGGCGAACCAGAACTCCTTGTGCGGCGCGACTTCGGTCTGGTCGCCGTCGGCCAGCAAGGGCGTGGCTTCCTCCACCAGTTCACGGCGTTCGGGCGAGTCCAGCCAGCGTTGCATGGCTTCGGTGGAACAGAAGCGCAGCACGCAGGTGAACAGCGACAATCCGCCCCGCTTGCCACGGACTACGTCTACGCCCAGGTGTCCCGGCCACTGACCGGCCACCCGCACGATGCGCCGCAGCCAGGCCTCGTACGCCGCGTCCTGGCCGGCCTTGATCCGGTGCTTGACCACCAGGGTGACGATTTCGTCGAAGCCGGGTTTGGCCGGGCTCGCGGGGGATTCAATGGCTTGAGATTCAGACATGGCGAAGCACTCCAACAAAACGCGTGTTCATCGCCAGGCGTCCAGGCCCGGCCATGAATACGCTGGTAAATATGATCAGCAGCAACCAACCGAACTGCCCTTCTTCCAGGCTCCACTGCGGGTGCACCACCAGCAGCGCCACGGCCAGCAGAAACAGGATGGGCAGACACGCCAGGCGCACCAGGACACCGGCCATGATCAGCAGCGGGCACAGCACCTCGGCGAAAATCGCCAGGATCAGGGTCGGCGCCGCGCCGAGGTGAAACGGGTCTTCGATGCGCGTCAGCTCAACGCTGTAGTGCAACAGCTTCGGCAACCCATGGACCCAGAGCAAAAACAGCGCGCCGCTCAGGCGCAGGAACAACAAGCCCAGGTCCTGCAGGGAACGTTCGTCAGACATGTTCATCGGTGCACTCCGTCGGGGTCCGCCGAGGCGGCCGCCGGCAACGGTTGGGACATGTGGGTGGCAATGCGCGAGCGCAACCAGCGCTCGGCCGGGTCGTTGTCATGCACGCCGCTCCAGACCATCGACAACTCGGCGGCATTGATCTCGAACGGCGGATCCTCGGCGCGCAACGCACAGCCTTCCACCAACGCGCAGGCGGCGTAGTCGGGCACGGTGGCGATCAGTTCGGTACCCGCCAGCAAGGCCCGTAGTCCGCTGAATTGCGGCACCGCCAGCACCACTTTGCGGGCCCGGCCAATGCGGGCCAGGTCCAGGTCGATGTTGCCGCTCAAGTCGCCGGAGAACGAGACCATGGAGTGGGGCCGCGCGCAGTATTCGTCCAGGGTCAACGGCCCCGGGCGCTTGTCGCCGCGCAAGACCTTGCAGGGGATATCTCGCAGTTTCTTGCGCTTGGCATTGGCCGGCAGATCGGTGGTGTAGCTGACACCGACACTGATTTCACCGCTGGCCAACAGCGACGACATCAGCAGGAAATTGGCCCGGCGCACCACCACGATGATGCCCGGCGCTTCTTCGCGCAGTTGGGTCAGCAGCGGTGGAAACAGGCCGAACTCGGCATCGTCGGACAAACCGATGCGAAACACGTCGCAACTGGTGGACGGATCAAACGCCTTGGCCCGGCTGACCGCGCCGGAAATCGTGTCCATGGCCGGTTGCAGCTCTTGCAGGATCGCCAGGGCCCGCGGAGTCGGCTCCATGCCGCGACCGTGACGGATCAGCAGCGGATCATCGAACAGATCCCGCAGCCGCCCCAGCGCTGCGCTCACCGCCGGCTGGCCCATGAACAGTTTTTCGGCGACGCGGGTCAGGTTTTTCTCGAACATCAGTGCCTCGAAGATCACCAGCAGGTTCATATCGAGGCGGCGCAAGTCATTGCGATTCATGGGTATGGGTCCTATCGAATACCGATCCTGTGGGAGCGAGCCTGCTCGTGAAGCGGTGGCACAGTCGACATAAGTGCCAGCTGACCCACCGCTTTCGCGAGCAAGCTCGCTCCCACAGGTGAGTGCTTGATCAACCCTGGATGAACGCCAGCAGGTCGGCGTTCAACCGGTCCTTGTGGGTATCCGTCAGGCCGTGTGGCGCGCCCGGGTACACCAGCAACTGCGAGTTCTTCAGCAACTTGGCGGCGGCGATGCCAGCTGTTTCGATGGGGACCACTTGGTCGTCATCGCCATGGACCACGAGGGTCGGCACGTCGATGTTGCGCAGGTCTTCGGAAAGATCGGTCTCCGAGAACGCTTTGATGCAGTCGTAGGTGTTCTTGTGGCCGGCGAGCATGCCCTGCATCCAGAACCAGTCGATCATGCCTTGGGAGACCTTGGCACCCGGCCGGTTGGCGCCGAAAAACGCGCTGGCCACATCTTTGTATAGCTGAGAACGGTCGGCCAGGGAGGCCTGGCGAAAACCGTCGAATACTTCGATGGGCAAGCCGCCAGGGTTGGCCGGAGTCCTGACCATCAGCGGCGTCACCGCCGAAATCAGGCCAAGCTTGGCGACTCGAGCGGCGCCATGGCGGCCGATGTAGCGCGCCACCTCGCCCCCACCGGTGGAGAAGCCGAGCAACACCGCGTCCTTCAAGTCCAGCCGCTCGATCAGCTCGGCCAGGTCATCGGCGTAGGTGTCCATGTCATTGCCGTCCCACGGCTGGCTGGAGCGCCCGTGTCCACGGCGATCATGGGCGATCACCCGGTAACCGTTGGAGGCCAGGAACATCATCTGCGCCTCCCAACTGTCCGAGTTCAACGGCCAGCCGTGGCTGAAAACCACCGGCTGGCCACTGCCCCAATCCTTGTAGTAAATCTCGGTGCCGTCGCGGGTGATGAAGGTGCTCATGACATGACTCCTTGAGGGGGGGTGGATGCCTTTATGGTCCGGCCACGGGGGGTGTCTGCGTGAGTTAAACGTTGTTAATTTTTTGGGGACTGGAGTGTTAAAAAACTCCGCTTTTGTGGCGAGGGAGCTTGCTCCCGCTGGACTGCGCAGCAGTCCCAGGACTGACATCCGGGTGTGTCAGGTTTAGTAGGGTTGGGCTTTGGGGGCCGCTTCGCGGCCCAGCGGGAGCAAGCTCCCTCGCCACAGGGGTTCTGTGTTTGGAAGGTAACGGGGAAGCCCCGCCGTTGCGCTTGACGCAAAACCTGACGAATATGCTCGGGTACCGCCCAGCACCCGCACCAGAATACTGAGAGCAACATGAGCCATTACCTCAACCTGCCCGTCGAACAGACCGTGCATTTCGGCCCTTACCGAGTTCATCCTCGCCAGCGCCTGGTGCTGGAGGCCGGGCAACCGTTGCGCCTGGGACGGCGGGCGGTAGAGATTCTGCTGGTATTGCTCGAACACGCCGGGCAGGTGGTGAGCAAACAGCAACTGATCGCCCGCGTCTGGCCCACGAGCGTCGTGGAAGACACCAACCTGCGGGTGCACGTCGCGGCCCTGCGCAAGGCCCTGGGAGATGGTCAGGCTGGCCAGCGCTACATCGTCACCGTGGCGCAACGTGGCTACAGTTTTGTCGCGCCGGTGTCGCTCGAACCCCTCGAAGAACTGGCGCGCATCCCTCATCCGTCTCTGGCCCACAATCTGCCGTTGCGACGCACGCGAATGATCGGTCGCCAGGCCCTGGTAGAAACGTTGGTGGCCCAGCTGCCGCGAAAACGCTTTATCACGCTGGTGGGTACTGGTGGCATCGGCAAGACCACCGTCGCCCTGCGAGTCGCCGAACAGTTGATCGGCCACTACCGCGACGGCACCTATCTGCTGGACCTGGCAGCGCTCAACGATCCGGCCATGATTGCCCCCAACCTGTGTGCGCTGCTGGACCTGCCGTTGCAGGACGGCGACTCACCAGAGAACATCGCCCGACAGCTCAAGGCGCGGCATCTGTTGATGGTGATCGACAACTGCGAGCACCTGATCGATACCGTCGCCGTACTCTGCGAAACCCTGTTGCGCGGCGCCCCTCACCTGCATGTCCTGGCCACCAGCCGCGAAAGCTTGCGTGCCGAAGGCGAGCATGTGCAGCGCCTGGATGCCCTGGCGTTTCCGCCGCGTGAGATGCCCAGCGAGGGTTATCCCGCCGTGGAATACCCGGCATTGCAACTGTTCGCCGAACGGGCGATGGCCAGCCATGACGACTTCGAGCTGACCGACCCACAGGTGCCATTGGTGATCGATATTTGCCAGCGGCTGGACGGCATTCCCCTGGCCATCGAGCTGGCCGCTGCTCAAATCGGCCGCTTCGGGCTGGAGGAACTTCACCGACAATTGCAAGACAGTATCACCCTTCTCCACAACGACAGCGACGCCGCTCCACGCCAGCAAACCCTGCGCGCTACGCTGGACTGGAGCTTCGCGTTGCTCACCCCTTGCGAGCAGACCTGCCTGCGGCGACTGGCGGTGTTCATGGGCAGTTTCAACCTGGTATCGGCCGCGGCAGTGATCGTCGGCCAGCACGTAGCGCCCGACCAGGTGCTGGTGTCGGTCAGCCAGTTGGTCGCCAAGTCATTGCTCAACGTAGAGATCGGCGATGAAGAGGTGCGCTACCGCCTGCTGGATACCACCCGCAGCCATGCCATGGAGAAACTGGCCGAGGCCGGGGAAACGGCAGCCAGCCAGGAGCGCCACGCCGAGCGTTGCCTGACACTGATGGAACAGGCCGAAAAGGACTGGGGGAACACGCCCGCACGGCTGTGGATCGCCCGCTACGCCGCCTATCGCGATGACATCCGTGCGGCGCTCGATCGGGGGTTGGGCCCGCAGGGCTCCCACGCGGTAGCGATCCGCCTGACCGCCCGCACCCTGCCCCTTTGGCAAGAACTGTCGCTGCTCAAGGAGCACGGGCTTTACGTCAGCAAAGCGCTGAAACTCATACACGCCAGCCCCTCGCCCTGCCCAAGGTTGACCCTCGCCCTGGAACTGGCCCACGCCAGTTTCAATTACCACACCGAGGGTGGTACGCCGGCGACTGTCCGCGCCTTCGTCAAGGCCCGGCATCTGGCGCAGCAATGCCAGGACCTGACCAGCGAACTGCGGGCGGTGTCGGGGCGCATGACCGTCAACCTCAGTCTCGGCCACTATCAGGAGGCGCTGGAGCAAAGTCAGGATTTCGACCGCCTGGGCCTGCATGGAGATCCGAATCTCGCCTTGAGCACCCAACGCCTGCGAGTGCTGGCGTTGCATTTCAGCGGCGATCAGCGCGCAGCCCGGCGCGATGCCGAACAGGTGATCCAGCGCCTGGCCCAGAGCGGTCATCTCAGCCGCTTCACCCAAGGCTTCGGCGTGCAATACGATCAGAGCGTGGCCGCGCTGACGGTTCTGGCGCGCATCCTCTGGCTGCAAGGCTTTGCCGAAAAAGCCCGGCGCACCGCCAACCTCGCACTGCAGATTGCCATGCAGATCAACCATGGCATCTCGATCTGCTACACCCTGGCAATCACCGGTTGTGTAATCGCCCTCTACAACGGCGACCACTCAGTTGCCCGGGAAAGGCTTGAACTGTTGAAGCAACAGGCCAGGAAGCATTCGGTGATGCTTTTCCATGATTGGGCCTGCCACTACGAGTGCGCACTCGATGGCGCTCCCTTGGCGGCAAGCCGGACCAACGGGCTGATTCAGGATATCGTTGTCACCCTACGGGCCGACTGCGTCAGCCCGGCGCAACTTGAGCGCGCGCGCAGTGGCGCCGCGGGCTGGTGCACAGCGGAGGTCCTGCGGGCCGGCGCCGAAACCTGGCTGGCACAAAACGACCCGTCCCTTGAGGGCCGCGCCGAAGAGCAGTTGCTAAATGCACTGGCCGTGGCCCGGCATCACAATGCCCTGGCCTGGGAACTGCGCAGCGCCATGTCCCTGGCCCGACTATGGAAACGCCGGGGCCAGGACCTCGCCGCACGGGACCTGCTTGGGCCGGTCTATCGACGTTTCACCGAAGGATTCGACACCCCCGACCTACAGCAAGCCAACGCGCTGCTGCAAACGCTGAGTCAACAACTCGGGCACTGAGCGGCACGGCCCCCAGGCCTCTTGCAGCACATAACGCCGATGGAGCGTCTGCCACTGACCAGTGCGCCGCAACTTTTCCAGGACATAGGCGCGGGTGGTGTGGAGCAAGTGAAACCGAACGCCGTCCGCGCGCTGCTCGACCACCACCAGCGATTGGCTCACCAGCCGTGACAACAACCAGGGCAATTGCCCGATACCCAGCTCGGCGCAACTGATCACGGCCATCACCGCCTTGAGGGTAAAGGGTTCATCGAACACCGCCAGGCGCTGCAGCACCGCTTGCTCGTCAGTACTCAAGCGCTGGAAACTCCAATCCAGCGAGGCCTCCAGGCTTCGGTGGCGGGCCACCGCCGTGCGTCGTCCATGGCTCAAGAGCGACAATCCATGATCCAGCTGCTCCAGCACCCCAGCCACGCCCAGCGCATCGACCTGGGCTGCCGCCAGCTCCAATGCCAGCGGCAACCCGTCCAGGCGCTGGCCTATCTGGGCAAGGATGACCCAGTCGCGCTCATCCGGCTTGAAGCCTTGCTGGCGGGCACCAACCAGATCGATCAACAACTGCACGGCCGGGCACGCCGCGATCTGATGCGCAGGCGCAAGGTCCGACGCCACCGCCAGGCCCTGCAACTGCACAACGCTTTCATCCGCGATACCCAAGGGTTCGCGGCTACTCACCAACAGCGACACCCCAGGTGCCGAGTGCAGTGCCCGAGCCAGCGCCTGACAGGCGTCGAGCACATGTTCGCAGCCATCGAG
Source organism: Pseudomonas sp. G2-4 (assembly GCF_030064125.1). NCBI lineage: Bacteria > Pseudomonadati > Pseudomonadota > Gammaproteobacteria > Pseudomonadales > Pseudomonadaceae > Pseudomonas > Pseudomonas sp. G2-4. Next base: position 4,003,784 of record NZ_CP125957.1, read on the forward strand.
CACCAGCAGCATTCGACGGGGTGCCAGTTGCCGGTCCAGGTGCTCATCTTGCAAGCCGAGCGTGCGGGCGATCTGCGCCAACAACTGCGATGAGTCGCTGACGGTAGACAGGTCAAAAAACCAGGCACCGTCGTCAAAATATTCCAGCAACAACTCCGCTACCCGCAGCACCACGGTGCTCTTGCCGACACCACCTGGACCGGTCACCGTGGTCAGGGGTTGTCGGGGCACTTCGGCCAATAACCGCCCCAGCACTTTGTCGCGCCCCATTACCGGACTCAGGCGGGCGGGCAGGTTATGCCGCTCAGGCAATCGGGAGGCCCGCCGTTCGACAGCTGCCTCCAAGGCCACGGGGGCAGCAAAGCAATAGCCCTGCCGGGGATGATTGAGGATGTAGCGACAGCCGTCCCGCCCATCACCGAAGGCCCGCCGCAGCGCAGCAATGTGCACTCGCAGGTTGATGTCTTCCACGATGCTGTCGGGCCAGACGCGCGCGATCAGCGCTTGCTTGCTGACGAAGGTGCCGGCTTGCTCGACCAGTACCTGAAGGATATCCAGGGCACGTCCGCCCAGCGCCAGCGGTTTGCCCTCACAGGTGACCAGCCGCTGCTGCCGGTAAAAGGCAAACGGACCGAAGCCCACCGCCGGCTCGGTATCGGGTTTGACGAAACTGTTCATGGGCGATCCAGCGCCGGCTAACCGGGCGAGCATGACGTTGCGGATCAGCGAACGCGTCTGCCCTGGCTCCTGCGCATCCTTTCCAGAGGGTTCGCGGTTATCTTGGCAGGCACTGCCCGCAGGACAATGCTGGCACAGGGAGCGTCACGGACATCTCGATGCCCTGGACGGACATCGAAGGCTCAACTGAACTGCTGGCGATACTGCACCGGGGTCAGGCCGAGCTTTTCACTGAACAGGAAACGCATGTGTCGCACACTGCCGAAGCCACTGCGAAATGCCACGGTCTTGAGGGGCAGGTCAGTGGTTTCCAGCAACTGGCGGGCCCGGTCGATGCGCGCGCCTTGCAGGAACTCCATGGGTGTCATTTTCACCTCACGGGCGAAGACCCGGGCAAAATGCCGCGAACTCATGGCCGCCAGCGCCGCCATGCGTTCAATGGTGAAGGGTTCCTCCAGATGCTCCATCACATGATTCTGCACCCGGGTAATGGCCGTCTCCTGCGCCGCCACCGCCGCCACCAACGGACTGAACTGCGCCTGCCCGCCCTGGCGTTTCATCACCACCAGCAGAACCTTGGCCACATCCAACGCGACTTTGCGGCCGTGGTCTTGCGCGACGATGGACAGCGCCAGGTCGATACCGGCGGTGACGCCGCCGGAGGTGATCAGGCGCCGGTCCTGCAGGAAGATCTTGTCGGTTTCCACCCGTGCCTTGGGGAAACGCCGGACCAGGCGTTCGGTGTAATGCCAGTGGGTGGTGACGCGGTAACCGTCGAGCAATCCAGCCTCACCGAGCACAAAGGCCCCGGTACAAATGGAGCCGTAGCGTGTGGCCCGTTGTGCCGCCGCTCGCAGCCATGTGTGCAGGCCCGGGTGTTGATCGTTGTAGGCCCCCGGCCCGCCCGGCACCAGCAATACGTCATAGGCCGCCCAGGCCTGGTCGATATGAATATCGGCCTGCACCATCACGCCATTGGACGCCCGCAACGCGCCGCGCTCGGTACCCAGGGTCAGCAGGTGATAACGATGGTCCGGCTCGAGATAGCGATTGGCGATGGAAAACACTTCAAGCGGCCCGGCCATGTCGAGCAGCAAAAAATCCGGGAACAACACCATTGCAACGGTTTTCATTGGGGCATACACCAAAAAATCCAGGTGAGCGCAGCGAAGCCTGATGTTCGCCAACTCAAACCCTGGAATGAAACCCCGTGGGAGCGAGCTTGCTCGCGATAGCGGAGTGTCAAACGACATTGAAGCAAGCTGAACGGACGCTATCGCGAGCAAGCTCGCTCCCACAGGGGTCGTCGTTTAATTGAGGGCATCAGTCATCCCTTGCATTATGGCGAAACGAAGCGCCTGCTGGTGACATTTGAGCATTGTCTACTCAAAACGGACAGTCTTTCGTTTTTCACCTGCTTATTGAATGGTTCGACAACCATTAACCTTCTTCTGAACCCGGCGAACGGCCACAGCCGTCCCCCACTGAACCAGGAGAACTACCATGCTGACCCTTCGCAAAGCTTCGGACCGCGGTATCGCTCGCCACGGCTGGCTGACCTCGTTCCATACGTTTTCTTTCGCCAGCTACCGCAACGTCAATGAACAGGGCTTCTCCGACCTGTTGGTCATCAACGACGACCGGGTCGCGGCCGCCAAGGGCTTCGGCCAGCACCCTCATCGGGACATGGAGATTTTCTCCTATGTGCTCGAAGGCGCGCTGGAGCATAAGGACACCCTGGGCACCGGCTCGGTCATTCGTCCGGGCGATGTGCAATTGATGAGTGCCGGTAGCGGCGTGGCCCACAGTGAGTTCAATCACAGCGCCGACGAGTTGGTGCACTTCCTGCAAATCTGGATCGTGCCCAACGTCAGTGGCGCCACGCCGCGCTATCAGCAAGAGCACTTCAGCGCCGAACAAAAACGCGGGCGCCTGCAATTGATCATTTCCCCGGACGGCACCGAGGGCTCGCTGCAGGTGCGCCAGGACGCGCGGGTTTATGCCGGGCTGTTCGATGGGCAAGAAAGCGCCACCCTGCCCCTGGCACCCGATCGTTATGCCTACGTGCATGTGGCCCGAGGCAGTGTCGAGCTTAATGGTGTGCCACTACAGGAAGGTGACGGTGTGCGAGTGCGCGAAGAGCAGGCATTGACGCTGAGCAACGGCCAGGATGCCGAGGTGCTGGTGTTTGATCTGCGGCCGCAGGAACTGCCGCAAATGCCATGAGGCCAGGATCCCGCCCCCCTGAAAAACCGATGCCTGTAGGGGCATCGGTTTTTTTGCTCTCCAGCAACCCGGATCACCCGCTACATCTCGTACGGCAACACACCGCCCGCCCGTTGATCGGCTAGTTGTGAGCACTCTGGTTGCGTGCGAGCCAAAGTCGTCTATAAAGTTCAATTCACAAGGTGGTTTTTTGACTAATAATGCTCAACCGTCCGGCTGAATTGTTGACTCAGTGTTACAAGCCGAGCAAAATGATCTCACTTTGCCACTGCCTCTCTTAGCTTCAGTTTATTCATGGAAGAATGCATGAAAACGGTCATATCGTTTGCGGTACTTTTCGTAGCGTGCGGCGCCACAGCGGACGTGCAGAAAATCAAATATAACTACGACGATTCGGATGCCGAATATGCCATCGTCTCGTTTGCAGAAAGTGGCTCCGCCATTCAGGCCACCGTACGAAGAACAGGCTCTTACTTCACCAGCTACACAAGACTGGAACTCGATTGCGCCAAACGCCATGTCCGTCACATGGGCATGTACAGCAGCGTCGAGGATCTGGAAAACGTCAAGTTTGATGAGATGCAGGGGCGAATTGTCGAGGGTACGGTAGCCGACGAAGTGGGGAAAGTCCTCTGTAATGGCTCCACCTTGACCGCCTCGCAGCCCGATGAACTGTCGGCTGAAGCACAACCCGACGACAAGAGCTGATTCCGACGCCGCTAGTCTGCGGCGTTATCTTTCGCACCCGCTGCGAAAGTCACTACAGGGCAAAATGCTCTGACATGGATGTCTTCGTATTGGATGGCGCGCGCTTTGCGACGACCCGCCACCCAATACTGCAAGACCCTTTATTTCTGCGCAGACAGAAAAAGGCAACCTGACCCGATCACCTGAAATGCCCGTCTCCCTTTGGCGGGTGGGGAAGATTCATGCACGCAAAAAAGATCTTCGAGTTTCTGATGTCGCTGCTGGTTTACGTTCTGGTCTCACTGCTTTGGTTCGGCTATGCGGTGCCGGCCATGATCGAACAAGACTCCGACCTCACATTGATCGTAGCCGCTACCGGTTCGATTATCTGGATGTGTGCCACCGGCTGTATCGTTCTGTACATGATCCAAAGGGTTCGTGCGACCTGATCGAGGGATCGGGCCGCTTGGCTGCGTTTGCTGCCCAGCAAACCCGTTAAACCACCACTTCAGCGCAACGCTTGCTTTCGCTCAAGCTTGGAACGGTAGCTGCCCGGCGGAACGCCGAAAAAATCCCGGAAACGACGCTGAAAGTGCGGCGAGCTGACGAAGCCCGTCGCCACGGCGATTTCCGTCACGGAACGATTGGTTTGCTGGATGAGTTGGCGCGCACGCGTCAGGCGCAACTCCAGGTAATAACGCGTGGGAGTCGCCCCGAGAAAGCTGCAGAACCGCCGTTCCAACTGTCGCTTGGAAATCTTCACGCAGGCTGCCAGCTCATCGATGGTCAAGGGTTCCTCGACGTTTTGCCACATCAGCTCCAGAGCCAGCTTGAGACTTTCCGGCAGCGTCGGGTCCGTCTCGACGAAGACCGGCGGCAGGTCCGTTGCATCATCGCCTGACTCATCGCACCGAAGAATCTCCTCGATGGCGCCCACCAGCGCCTGCCCTCCCGTCTTGCTGATCAACTGGAGCATCATGCGCAGCGAACTGTTCGCGCCAGCACAACTGACCCGCTCCCGGTCAATGACATAGGCCCGGCTGGACACCTTCACGAGGGGAAACATCTCCGTCATCATGGCGCGGCTTTCCGGGTGGACGGCGCATTCAAAACCATCGAGCAGGTTGGCATCGGCGACAAAAAAGACACCGTTCCACAGGCCACCCACTATCGCCCCGGACGCAGCATTGGCGCGTAGCTTGCGCCGCAGCAAAGGCAGGCCTTGCAATTTCACGCGAAAGCCCCCGGCGACGATCAAGACGTCCTGGTTTTCCGGCAATTGCGCCAGCTCGATATCGGCGGAGATGACGATCCCCAGGTCACTCGTCACCTGACACCCCGACGCCCCCACCGTCAACACCTCGTAGAGGGGCATGTCGCTCATCAGGTTGGCGGTGACCAGCGCGTCCACCGCGCCGGTAAAGGACATCATCGAAAAATTGTCCATCAATACAAACGCGACACGGATCGGCACCTGGTCGGCAGGTGGCGCCCCGAGTGGCCGATAAGCCATGTTCTTGTTTTTAAGTACGCTCTCGAATGCGCTTGGCATAGGGCCTCGTTGATACAGGGAGACGATCAGGACTTGCCTGACTCTGACGCCTTGAGAAAAAGGCAACGCGATGCAGAGCCGTCGCCGCTATCTTCCAGATTAGCGAGGTTGTCTGCAATCGCCTGCCGCAGCCGATAAGCATCCGGTTATAGCTGATCGACCTAAAGTACATTGGACTTTGGTCGATACGCTATAGGTAGACATGGGCGCGCCACCTCCAGATTCGCAACGCTCACAGCTAATGTTTCCGCCGTTCCAACTCTTATAAATACCTGCGGGAGAAGTCATGAATATCAAACAGAAGCTGACATGGGCGTTCGCGACCATCGCCTGCCTCCCGGTTATCCTGGTGGCGGTGCTCGTGGTGTTGAACCTGCGCGACGCCGCCAAAGCCAACTTCCTGGACAGCAGCGGTCGTGAGATTCGCCAGATCGACAATGGCATGAAGCAATTCTTCGACGGCATCAGCCAGAACGTTGAATTCTTCGCCAAGGACCCGCGTATTGTCGCTGCCAAAGATCTGAAAAATTACTCCGGTGCCGACGCCGCACAGATTCCCCTGCCTGAGAACAACAAGCAGCTTTTAGAGATCTTTGACCGATTCGCCAAAAGCCATCCAACCACGGCCTATCTTTCCGTAGGACTGGCGGATGGCGGCTACGCCAGTTGGCCTGACGATCCCAAGATTTCCAACTACGACCCGCGCGTGCGCCCTTGGTACAAAGCTGCCATCGCCTCTCCTGGCAACAACGTACGCACTGATGCCTATTACTGGGCACCCGATGATGTGTCACTGATTGGCATCGTCCACACGATCTCCGATTCCGCTGGCAAACTGGTGGGCGTGGTGGGCCTGGACGTGTCACTCAAGCAACTCACCGAACTGGTCAAGAACATCAAGCTGGGTGAAAGCGGCTACCTGATGCTGGTGGAAGCCAACGGCAACGTCTTGGTGGACGCCGCCGATGCCAAGCACAATTTCAAGCCGCTGGCCGACCTGGGTCCCAACTATGCCGAGCTGGCCAAAAGCAGCGATGGCGTGACCCAGATCGAGATCGACGGAGTGCCCTACATGGCCAACGTCGTGAGTTCCAAAGGCCTGGGCTGGCGCTTCATCGGCCTGATCAAGCGTGACGAAGTGATGGCCGAGGCCTCGAGCCTGACCTGGTTGATCGCCGCCATCGCTGCTGCGCTGGCTGTAGTCTTCGCCATCGTCGGTGCCAGTTTCGCCAGCGTGATCGTGCGGCCGATTCGCGGGGTTGCCAATGGCCTGCAGGAAATCGCCGAAGGTGAAGGTGACCTCACCCGCAAACTCACGGTGCAGGGCAAGGATGAAACCGCCACCCTGGCCAGCTGGTTCAACCAGTTCCTGGGCATGATCGCGCAACTGGTGCAGCGCATCGGCAGCGCCTCATCCGACCTGCAAAATGCGGCGGCCGACACCAGCGAAGTGGCCCAGAACATGAACGAAGCCGCCGGGCGCCAGCGTCAGGCTGTGGAGCTGGTGAGCACGGCGTTCAACGAGATGGTCGCCACCGCCAACGAAGTGGCCCGCTCGTGCAGCCAGGCTGCCACCAGCGCGGACGAGGGTTACCGCGACGTGCACGACGGGCAACAGCACATCGGCGAAGCCACCGGCAGTGTCCTCAGACTGAGCGAGGACCTGCAAAAGTCGACCCAGACCATGCAGGCGCTGGAACAGGACAGCAAGAACATCAACACCATCCTCGACACCATTCGCTCGATTGCCGAACAGACCAACCTGCTGGCGCTCAACGCCGCCATCGAAGCGGCACGTGCCGGCGATCAGGGTCGCGGGTTTGCCGTGGTGGCCGACGAAGTCCGCGCCCTGGCCCGGCGTACCGCCGACTCCACGGGCGAGATCGACAGCCTGCTGGGCAACCTTGCGCGGCGTACGCAGGAAGTCACCCTGCAGATGCAGGGCAGCCTGCAAACGTCGCAAACCAGCGTCGAGCGCATCCAACAGGCCCGCGACAGTTTCGACAAGATCCGCAACTCGGTGGACTCGATCCGCGACCAAAACACCCAGATCGCTACGGCCGCTGAAGAGCAGCACCAGGTGGCCGAAGACATCAACCGGCACATCGCGCAGATCCATGCCGATGCGCAGTTGGTCGAGGAGTTTGCCCACTCGGCACAGACCGGTTCGGGGCGTTTGACCGATATTTCCGGGCAACTCAAGGGGTTGGTGGGGCGGTTCAAGTTCTAGATTGTTGCACCTGAGCGGGCCAGGGACGGCTCTCTGCACGTAATATCAAGAACGCCGTGACACTCGTCACGGCGTTTTCATATCCCCTCAAGTCGTTGAGCACATAACGGCTGGACACGCCTCGGACAGGGTGCGATCCCTACCCTTTTGCCTTCAACGCATACAGACCACCGATCACCACCAACCCTGCCCCCGCTACTGTCCATAGATCAGGCAGTTCGCCGAAGACGAACAGGCCGATGAACGTGGCAAACACCAATAGCGTGTAGTTGAAGGGTTGAAGCGTACCGGCCGTTGCATACTTGAGCGCCTGGAGGAGTAAAAGCTGCGCCAGCATGCCTATCGTGGAAAGCACAACAATCAGGCCCCACTGCTCCGGGCTCGGAGAAACCCATCCTGGCAAGCCTGACAGCGTGATGGCTATCGCCCCGAAGAATCCCATGTAGAGCATATTTGTCGCGAAGGAATCATCCCGGCTGATTCGTCGGGTCAGCACGCTGAAGATTGCAAAACCCAGGGCCGATAACAGGGGAATCAGCGCGGCAAGTTCGAAAACACCGGTCCCTGGACGCAGGATCACTAAGGTCCCCATGAAACCGATGGCCGCAGCCACCCATCGACGAATGCCGATGGTCTCGCCCAGGAATGCTCCCGCCAACGCCAGGGTCATCAGGGGAAAGACCGCATACAAGGCATGCATCTCAGCCATTCCCAGGTAACGCAGCCCCAACCCGAACAAAGCGCTTTCGCCAACCCCAATCAGCGCCCGGAGGATCTGGAGAACGGGATGCTGGCTTCGACAGGCAACCCGCAGACGTCCTTGATAGACGCTATAGCCAATAGCAAACGCAAGGAAAACCCAATAGCGCACCATGACGAGCTGCGCGACCGGGAGGTCCTTGACCAGCACCTTGGTGATCCCGTCCTGGCCTGCAAAGAGCAGCATTGAAAGCAGGCACAAGATAATGCCGAGTTGGGGCCGCGGGGCATCATGCACGGTGCGCACCGCTACTGGCTTTCTCCATCGGTTTGTTACCGACATATCTCAGACTCTGCATGATGGCCCGACGCTAGTGAATCAAACCCCACAGCGCCAACAGTGGAACGTGCGTTGATCTCATTGCATGGATACAGGAAGGAGGATTGACGACAACGCCCCCTGCTCCGGGACTCCACCAACCCACGTCCTCTCGATACCAGTCGCCAGGGGAAAGAACGAGATAGAACTCAGCCGGAGGATGCTGGTGGAAGGGATAGCGGGTATCAGGCGCCATGAGTGCCAATCCCAGGGTCAAGGAGGAACATTCAAACAGTCCTCCCGGGCCGGCGATCATGCCATGCCGATGCCTTTGTACGAACCTGTCGTCCTGGCCTGCCTGGGCCTGGCGATGGGTCCAGGAGAGATGAGGCAGCAGCGCGCTCAACGCCTCCAGCAGCGCCTCCAGATGTTCATCGGTTCTGGGCGCGGCGCCGAGTGCCTGGGGCAAATAGGGCTCCAGGAACGCAGGTAATCCACGCGGCGTTTCCAACGGTTTCTTGATAACCCATTGGGCCGCGTCCAGAGCGCCCGCATGCGCCTGTATTGAATCCGGCGTGCCATGTGACAGCACGTCATGAAGTGATCGTTGAAGCCGTTGCCCGCTGTTGATGACATCCGGTTCCAACGACAAATGTTCGCGACTGTTTATCATCGTTTTTGACGCCACTCCTGAGCTGGACGAAGGATATGACAAGCTGCCCGACATCCTGCAGCGCCATCAGAGCGCGTGAAGGTTCATCGATACAGCCGGTGCCCTTCACTTTTCGTCAAGGGCGCCCAACTGCAAAACTATAGGAAAGCGGCGGTCATTGCTGAGCGGTTGTCGCGGAGGCGGTTTGACTGCCAAACATGGCCTCGAAGCGGGGCTTGTTGGCGGCGTAGTACTCTGCAACGACCTTGTCGGCCGAGCTGTCACGGGCAGCGGCCATCAATTTCTCGAGGTCAGCTGGGGGAATCTTGAAGTTGGCGAAGAACCGGGCAACATCAGGATGCTCTGCACTGAAACCTTTGCGAGCAATCGCATGGATTTGCTCGGCCCCCCCAAACACCTGCTTCGGATCATCCAGGTAGCGCAGCGGCCATTTGGCGAACATCCAGTGCGGGCTCCAGGCGTTGACCAGAGCCCATTTGTCACGCTTGAGGTTGCGATCCAGCTCGCTCAGCATTCCGGATTCTGAAGAGGCGACCATCTTGTAGCCATCGAGTTTATATTCCTTGATGGCCTTTTCCGTGAGCTTATATTGGCCGTTACCCACTTCGGAAGTCAGTATCTTGCCACCCAACTTCTCCCGCACGTCTGGCTTATTGAGATCTTCGATGGTGGCGAGTTCACTGCTAGGAATGGAAGTGGGCACCGCCATACCGATTCGCCCCTCATACAGCACGCCGAGGTCTTCAAGCTTGTCTTGGTATTTGTCATAGAACGACTTGTGCGTGTTCGGCAGCCAGACCATCGGAATCAAATCGATATTGCCGTTAGCCAGGGCCTGGAACTGAATGCCAATATCAGCGAGCACCAATTTTACCGGTTGCTTCAGGTGCTCTCGCAACGCTGTATCTGCCAGCTTTACAGCGATTTCCGTGTCCGACCAATTCACCCAACCAATACGGATGGGCGCAGGTTCCTCGGCATGGGCCACCAGGCTGCTGGTGGCCATCGCCAAGCCCGCAAGCCAGCCGATAAAAGTCTTACTGGATAACGTCATCATGGTGCATCTCCGCGTACTGTATTAATAGTTATTGGCAGGGCAGCAGAAGAATTAAATTCCCATTGGATCTATGTATGGCATGACCGACCGGACAGGCCGGATCACCCTGTTTCGACTGGATGTTAATCCTGGTTTTTATGCTAAGCAAGGAAAATGTACACCAGTGTCTCAGTCGTTGACACGTATGAACATTCAACATACCGTCATGTCACAACCAAGCCTGATGTTCTGTTCCCGGAGCGCAACACCATGTCCAGCGATCCTCTGCTGCAGCCCTATAAGATCAAGCACCTGACCCTCAAAAACCGGATCATGACCACCTCCCATGAGCCCGCGTATCCTGTCGACGGCATGCCGAAGGATCTGTACCGCGCTTACCACGTTGAACGCGCCAAGGCCGGCGTAGCGCTGACCATGACTGCGGGCTCCGCCGCTGTTTCCCGCGACAGCCCACCGGTGTTCAACAACGTGCTGGCGTACAAGGATGAAGTGGTCAAATGGATGAAGGACATCACCGACGAGTGCCACGAACACGGCGCGGCGGTGATGATTCAACTGACCCACCTGGGCCGGCGCACGCGCTGGGACAAGGCCGACTGGCTGCCGGTGGTATCACCTTCTCATCGCCGTGAAGCGTCTCACCGGTCGTTTCCGAAAAAGATGGAAGACTGGGACATCGATCGCATCATCAAGGACTACGTCGATGCCGCCGAACGCATGAAGGCGGCCGGCCTTGATGGCCTGGAGCTGCAGGCTTACGGGCACCTCATGGATCAGTTCTGGTCGCCTTTGACCAATGAACTCGACGGCCCCTACGGTGGCTCGCTGGAAAACCGCCTGCGTTTCACTTTTGATGTGTTGCGCGGTATTCGTCAGCGCTGTGGCGAAGATTTCCTGCTCGGGATTCGCTACACCGGCGACGAGGAGTTACCGGGTGGCTTCGGTGCCAAAGACGGTCTCCAGGTTTCCCACATGCTCAAGGACAGCGGCCTGGTCGACTTCCTCAACATCGTTCGTGGGCACATTGATACCGATGCCGGCCTTACCGATGTGATTCCGATCCAAGGCATGCGCAACTCGCCGCACCTGGATTTTGCCGGCGAAATCCGCTCGGCCACCGGTTTCCCGACATTCCATGCGGCCAAGATTCCAGATGTGGCCACGGCTCGCCACGCCATCGCCTCCGGCAAGGTGGACATGATCGGCATGACCCGGGCGCACATGACCGATCCGCACATCGTGCGCAAGATCATCGAAAAGCGCGAAGAAGACATCCGTCCCTGCGTCGGCGCCAACTACTGCCTGGACCGAATCTATCAGGGCGGCGCTGCGTACTGCATCCACAACGCCGCGACCGGGCGCGAAACCACCATGCCCCACGAAATCCCCAAGGCACCGGTCAAGCGCAAGGTGGTGGTGATCGGCACCGGTCCGGCGGGCCTGGAGGCAGCACGAGTCGCCGGTGAACGCGGCCACGACGTCACGGTGTTCGAAGTGGCCGACCAACCCGGCGGGCAGATCCGCTTGACGGCCCAGAGCGAGCGGCGCCGCGAGATGATCAGCATCATCGATTGGCGCATGGCGCAATGCGAACGGCTGGGTGTGAAGTTCCACTTCAACACCTGGGCCGAGGCCGAGACGGTACTGGCGCAAGCGCCGGACGTGGTGATCGTCGCCACGGGTGGCTTGCCTCACACCGAGGTGCTCAAGCAGGGCAATGAACTGGTGGTTTCCACCTGGGACATCATTTCCGGCGACGTCAAACCCGGCAAGAACGTGCTGATCTTCGACGACGCAGGCGACCACGCGGCGCTACAGGCTGCCGAGGTCATCGCCAACAGCGGTGCCAAACTGGAGATCGTCACGCCAGACCGGTCGTTTGCGCCCGAGGTGATGGCGATGAACCTGGTGCCTTACATGCGTAGCCTGCAAGACCTCAACGTCACCTTTACGGTCACCTATCGGGTCGATTCCGTAGAGAAGCGCGAAGGTCAGTTGGTTGCCAACTTCGGTAGCGATTATGGCCAGGTGCACAAGCAGCGAGTGGTCGATCAGGTCGTGGTCAACCACGGCACCCTCCCCTTGGACGATTTGTACTTCGATCTGCGCCCGCATTCGAGCAACAACGGCGCGGTCGAACAACACAATCTGATCGCCGGGAAAACCCAGAATATCGTGACCAACCCTGAGGGCCGCTTCCAACTGTTCCGGATCGGCGACGCAGTGTCGGCGCGCAACACTCATGCCGCCATCTACGATGCGCTGAGGTTGCTCAAAGACATCTGACGCCATGCCCCTGGTCCTGAGGGATAGGGCCAGGTCCCCATTTAACCTGCCCCGTTCCACTCAAGGCGTTCGGTCACCCGTGGCGAGGGAGCTTGCTCCCGCTGGGCTGCGCAGCAGACCCCATTTTGTGAGCGCTTCGCGCTCAAGCGGGAGCAAGCTCCCTCGCCACGGGGTTCATCGTGGTATCACTGGCTTCATCGTATTGTCACTGGGTTCTTGATTCGGCAGGTCTTCGATCCGCCCGGAAGTCGATCAGGCTTGGAGCCCCTTGCGGGCCACCGCCGCCCCTGCTTGCAACGCTCTGCCGATCTGCTCTTCGAAATGACTGTGGGTCATCGCCTGCAAAGCGGCGGCCGTCACGCCCCGATAAGCCACCAAGGCGTCGATCATCTGCTGAGCGTCATGGCTGACCAGTAGCTGGCTGCTGTTGACCACGACGCTCTTCGCGGCAAGCTGTGCGATGTCAGAAGGAATGCCGGCAGCCATCGCCTGATTGGCCAGCGCTGTCATCAGCAAGGCAGGAAAAGCCGGACCGGTGCCGGAGAGCGCCGAGAGGTAATCAATAAAGTCCTCTTCCTGAACTTCGGCTGCCGTGCCTACGCATTCGAACAGGCGCTGCACGAGGCTTCTCGTTGTCGCCTCTATCGCTCCAGCACAATACCAAGGCGTGAAAGACTGCTCGATTTCCACCGCTGCGTTAGGCATCGCCCGTACGACCGCCGACGCCGAAGTCTGCGCGAAGATCGTCTGCGCTTTGATCCCGGCCATCAGGGAGATAACCGTTTTGCCAGTCGCCTTGATGTTCAGCCTGGCGAAATGCTCGGGTCGAACCGCAAGGATCACGATGTCGCTGCGATCCACCAACGCCTGGTTATCCGTCACCAGGCAGGCACCTTGTTGCGCCAGCGGATGACTGCCCGAACGGTTGGAAATGACCAAGTTGCCCGTTGGCAACAATGCCTTGGCCAGCACGGCCCTGGCGATCGCGCCACCCAGCCAGCCGGTTCCGCCGATGATGCCCAGGGTTTCATGACTCATCGGCAGCGCCTTCGAACGTGTCCGTCAAGGGCACGAAAACCCCGGGCTCGATTTCGGCGTAGCCGAACTTGCCGTAAAAACGATCCAGCTCACGGGGCTTGGGGACTTTCCCGGTGAAAATGCTCACGTAATGGGGAATGCGCTGGAAGCGCACGGTAATCAATTCAGTCGTATTCATGGTGATGTAGCCGATCTGGGTCAGGTAGATCGTCCGCGCCCGCGCATCAGCACTCGGGCTGTCGTAGCCAAAGCGCCTGAACATGTTCGCCAGGGCGGTCATCCGCTGCTCATCCACGGTCGCGACCTCTTGAGCGACCTCAGCCGACTGCAACGCCCAGCTGCGTACCGCGAATTCGAATTGCGAGTCGAACAGCTGTGGGTTAAGCCAGCACTCGAACACATTCAGGATCGCCTCGGAGATGCTTTCGGCATAGCTTTCGCTTTGACGGATCAAGCCCCCCGTGTTGGTCTCCCGCCAGCGTGACAGCAAGGCCGCCAGCAGTTGTTCGCGATCCTCGAAGAACCAGTAGAAACTGGTGCGTGACAAGCCCAGGCGCTTGGCGAGCGGCATGACCCGGACGGCATCGATACCCGACTCCTTCAGGGCATCATAGGCGGCCTCCAGCCAACCCTCCGGCGACCCACGCCAACCCGTGTCCTGGGCCTTACCACGTGCCTTCCCTAACTGGGACATCTCGCTTCACCTTCTCAAAAACGTAGCTTTAATGTACGCCCACGAACCTTTAATGTACACGTGAGTACATTTCATTGACTTGCATATCCTGACCGAGCACCCTAAAAACTAGACGCCGCCGTCTCTTGATCGGGAAAGCGCTCATGGATGACAACAACGCCTGAACCGAAAGCACAAAAGAGTGTGTCAGCAAGGTGCGCCTGGATCAACCGCTCCTCCGGCAGACCTCAGTGGCTTGATTGATCCGCCCATAGCTTTGGAACGCACCTATGCAATCCGGTGATATCGATAAAAAAGTCAAAGGCTATCGCCGGTTGATACCGTCCATGACGGCTTTGCTGGAATTCGAAGCCGTGGCGCGGCTAGCCAGCTTTACCCTCGCCGCCCAGGAGCTGGGCGTGACCCAGGCGGCCGTCAGCAAACAAATCCGCTTGTTGGAAGATACCCTGGAGACCCAGCTGTTTCACCGGCTTCATCGGGCAATCAAGCTCACTCACGAGGGCTATATCCTGCACCTGGTCGTCGCAGAATCCATTCATCGAATGGCCAGTGTGTTCGACAGGATTTGCGAGGGCATCGGTGAACAAGAGATCACCATTGCGTGCACGGAGGCGTTTTCACATTTACGGATTCTTCCCCGATTAAGCGCACTACGCACGCTTCAACCGAAACTCAAATTACGGCTGATGACGCAGCAACCCGCGCCGGGTTCATACCGTGACGATATTGACCTGGGCATCCGTTTTGGCGATGGAAAATGGGAGGATGGACGTTCGCTTTTCCTGTTCGATGAGGAGGTCTTTCCGGTTTGCTCGCCGGCCTGGCTCGCCGCCAACCCGGCCCCTTCATCGATCAATGATTTTCTGGACACCGCACTGATTGACTCGGACTCTACCCTTGAAGGCTGGATGACCTGGAATCGTTGGTGCCGGGAGCTTGGCGATCAGCGCCCCAAACTGACTTATTCCTTTCGCTGCAGCTCTTACAACGATGCGATCCAGGCGGCCATCCAGGGCCATGGCATTGCACTGGGGTGGAGTCGGTTGATCGCGCACCGTCTCCATAGCGGTGAGTTAATCAGAATAACGCCCTACTCCATCAAGCCAAAAGAGGCCTATTACATGGTCATTCCGACGGGTCGAAAACCTGAGCCCCTGACCGATGTATTAGTCGATTGGCTGCGCGACGACAGTTATCTAAGCCACTGACAGTTATACGTTTCACCGGTCTACTTTTCGCATAACGCAGGGTTATGCAAGGGTGAAAATAAAGCGCGTTGACGGGATTATTTGACCTTTCAATACTGTATCTGCCGCCTCTTGCCGGCGATAAGTAGAACGAGATCAACAATGCCCCCTACCGTGAAAACTCATCGTGAACTTCTGGCCGACCGCACACCCGGACATGGCATGCCCGGCGGTTTGTTTGGACGGCAAGATATCTCTGAAACTGACCTGGATATCTTCTTCAACAAACATTGGATTCTGGTAGGGGTAACTTCCGATATTCCCGAACCCGGTGATGTTTCCACCCTCGATATCGGCAAGTCCTCTATCCTCCTGGTCCGCGATGACGACGAACAGGTACAGGCTTTTCATAATGTCTGCCGTCACCGCGGGGCACGCTTGAAACAGCCCGGCAAGTCGACGGTGGGGATGCTGGTCTGCCCTTATCACCAATGGACCTACGACCTGGATGGCAGATTGAAGCATGCGGCGCACATGGGCCAACACTTCGATCCCACCTGCAAAAGCCTGATGCCCGTTCATACCCGCGTCATTGGCACCCATGTCTTTGTCTGTCTTGGGGACGAACCACCCGAAGACGTCCTGTACCTGGATCAGGTCATGACACCGCGTTTCGCCCAATATGACATCGCCCATTCAAAGATCGCCCATGAGTCGGAAATCATCGAGAACGGCAATTGGAAGTTGGTGATCGAGAACAATCGCGAGTGTTACCACTGCGCCGCCACTCACCCTGAACTGACCGCGTCGTTCCTTCCCGAAGATTTCGGATTCTGCACCGATGGGCTCGGTGAGGATTCATTGCTGGCACTGGAGGAATATCACCGCCACAACGCCGACACCAAGCACAACTGGGAGCGCGAAGGTTATATCTGCGACGCCGTCGAACACCTGGGGGAAGATGCGGTGACGCAATTCCGCTCCCAGCGCCTGGCCATTGCCGGCAACGGTGAATCCCAGACCCTGGATACCCGCGTGGCCTGCACCCGGTTGTTTGGCGACCTCACCCGCCGCGATTTGGGCGACATGCACCTGTGGACCCACAACTCGTGGACTCACATCATGAGTGACCATGCCGTGGTCTCCTACATCATCCCCCTGGCGCCAGACAAAACCCTGGTACGGACCAAATGGCTGGTGCACGCCGATGCCATCGAGGGCGTTGATTACCAGATCGATAAACTGACCGAAGTCTGGACCGCGACCAACCTTCAGGACGCCAGCCTCGTCGGCATTACCCATAGCGGAACGCAAGACCCGGCGTACACGCCGGGGCCGTTCTCGGCCTTCACCGAAACCTATGTCGACCAGTTCTCGCGCTGGTACGCCGCACGTCTGGCCGCCCACGGTGTGTGAGGAATGAACATGACGACCTATGAAGACCTGACGCGCTCGGACAACACTGACGCCGCCCGGCGGTTTACCGGCCCAATGACCTGGGGCGCGTTCGGCACGCAATGGAACAGCGCTGAACAGAAAACCCTGCACTGTTGCGCTGTGCATCAGGAAACCCACGATGTAAAGACGTTCATCTTTCGCTGTACGGATTTCAGCGCACTGAGTTTCGAGCCGGGTCAGTTCATCACCGTTTCGCCGATCATTGCTGGGCAGACCGTCGCTCGCTGCTACACCTTGTCGTCCTCGCCCACCCGTCCCTTTGCGTTTTCCATTACCGTCAAACGGGTGCCGGGGGGACCGGTGTCGAATTGGCTGCACGACCACTTCAAACCGGGAGACAGCCTGCGCGCCAGCGGCCCGGCGGGCAGCTTCACCCCGGTCGGCCATCCCGCCCAAAAGCTGTTGTACCTGTCCGCCGGGTCTGGCGTAACGCCCCTGATGTCGATGACCCGGGCCGCCTGCGACATGGCTGGCAACTTCGACATCGTGTTTGTGCACAGCGCCCGTACACCGGCAGACATCATCTTCCATGAGGAACTGCAACGCCTGCAGGCGGCGATGCCGGGGCTGCGGGTCATCAGCATTTGCGAAGGGCTTGGCGATATCACCCAATGGGCTCAACCGACAGGTCGGCTCGATGTGTCCCTGTTAAGCCAGCACGTGCCCGACTTCCGGGAGCGGGAAGTTTTTACCTGCGGGCCTCAGGGGTACATGGCGGCCATCCAATCACTGCTCCGGGAAGCGGCGTTCGATTTCGACCATTATCATCAGGAAAGCTTTGACATTGCCGCACTGAATGAGGACCCGTTGATTGAGCCAGGCCCTTCCCTCGCCCAGCAGGACGTGTTCACGGTGACCCTGTCGCGCTCAGGCAAGACGTTCAGCATGTCGGGCAACCAGACCGTGCTGAACGCCGCCAAGAAAGCCGGCGCAATCGTGCCCTCCTCCTGCAGCCAAGGGGTGTGTGGCACCTGCAAGACCGCCTTGCTGCACGGGACAGTGGAGATGAATCACAACGGCGGTATCCGCCAGCGGGAAATCGACAAAGGCCTGCGCCTGCTCTGCTGCAGCAAGCCTACTTCTGATTTGGTCATTGATCTTTAGTCTTGCTTCACTGGAACCCGAGGTCAGGTTCCAGTGAGACAGGGCGTCCCACGTCTCCATCATCTTGGCGCTCCCAGTCAACTCTGGCCGCTGCGCTCAAGCATCACCCACCTGCGAGAATTAAAGTCGAAGTGCCAGGGGAAGCTACCCCGCTCACAATTCCAAGAATAGAGCCACTTCGATGAGTCTGACCAAGTCCCTGCCAGCGTGCCTGGCACTCAGCTTCGCCTCATTTGCCGCCCATGCAGCCGATGGCCCGCCTCCACCTTCGGTGAATCAGCCCAGCGGTATCAACCTGGGCGGCACCAGCTTCTACGACGGTTTTGCGGGGCCGCCCGGACTGACTCATCAGACCTATTTGAAGTTCAGCACCGCGAGCAGCATCAGGACCAACAAGGGCAAGAAAAACGGCGCCTTTGATGATCCGAAGATCAATGTCATCACGATGATCAATCAACTGAGCTATTACTCACCGGACACTATCGGAGGGGGCGCGCACCTGGGCTGGAGTTTACTGGTGCCGGTCGTTTCCCTGGACGGCGACTTTGGTGACAACGGCGCCAAGCTCAAGGATAACGCCACAGGCCTGGGCGACATCACGGTCGGACCTCAGGTCCAGTTCGATCCGATTGTCAACGCGACCGGCAGGCCGGTTTTCGTGCAGCGAGTGGCCTTCGACACCATTCTGCCAACGGGTAAATACGACAAACATAAAGACCTGAACCCAGGCTCCAACTACTTCTCCCTTAACCCCTACTGGGCAGCGACCTGGATGCCGGCGCCTCGCTGGGAGGTGAGCTGGAGACTGAACTACCTGTACAACTTCAAGAACGACGATCCAGCGAGCAGTTCGACGCAGTACTTTGAAGGTCAATCCGTACGCGACACCCAGTCAGGACAGTCGGCGTGGGCCAACTTCGCCGCCTCGTACGAGGTATTCCCTAACGTCTCGGTGGGCATCAATGGCTACTACTTCCGGCAGATCTCGGATGACAAGGTCAATGGAAACACCATGACCGACTCCCGGGAGAAGGTCCTGGGCATTGGCCCGGGCCTGTTCTGGAAAATTACCGAAGACAAAGCCTTCTGGCTCAACACCTATAAAGAAACCGGCGTCGAGAATCGCTCCCGAGCGGATTATCAGGTGCAGGTTCGCTACGTTCACAAGTTCTGATTGACGTGTACGCCTGCTCACGCATGAGCGGGCCCATTACCCCGAGGTGATGCTTCATGAACGCACTCGACTCCATCGACAGCAAAAAATCACTGGGCGCCATCTGCCTGATGATGGTCATTTCCCTGGGAACGCTACAGATCCAGCCGATCCTGGGTGGTGCCTTGATTGATCAACTCGGCTTGCCGCTCAACGCGATAGGCGCCATTTTCGCTGTAGAGCTCATGGCGATGGCCATCGCCTGCGGCCTCTGCGCGCTGTTCATGGCGAGCGTCGACCGGCGCCGCTTCGCCCTGGTGGCCTTGTTGATCCTGGCCGTGGGCAACCTGGTCAGCACGCAACTGCACAGCCAGGCCGGGCTGGTCATTTCCAGAATGATCTGTGGTGCCAGCGGCGGTGCGGTCATGGCAGTTGTCTACGCCACTGCCGCCCTGCGCACCTCCAAGGATGCGACCTTCGCGGTCATCAACATCGGCAATCTGCTGTGGGGCATGCTGCTGGTGACTTCCATGCCCTTGATCCTTCAAGCATTCGGTGTGAACGGTGCGTTCTCCCTCCTGGCGATCACCAGCGTGCTCGCGGCGCTGGGTTGCTGGAGGGTGCCCAAGCGCTACCCTGAAGCACATCGCACCGCCGCCGGTTCGATCCCGCCGTTCGGCCTCACGGCCTTGCTGTTGATCCTGCTGTTTGCGCTGCTGTTTTTCGGGCACTCCGCCCTGTGGGTCTATCAGGAGCGCATCGGCAAAAGCATTGGCCTGGAGCCGCAGCAGATTGGTGGCATCCTGGGGGGTAGCATCCTTGCTGGCGCCCTTGGGGCGGGCCTGGCCGGGCTGATCGGGCGGCGCCTGGGCTTGCTGTTTCCGCAACTATTGAGCTTCGGCACGGCATTGCTGGCGACCTTGATCATGGTCTATGGCACCAGCCCCATCGCCTTTGCCGCCACCGCCTGCCTGATCCATATGGTCTGGTTTTTCAGCCTGCCGTACCTGCTTTCCATGGCCGCCGAAATGGACCCTTCCGGCCGACTGGCGGGCCTGGGTAACGCCGCGATTTTCATCGGCCAAGGGCTCGGCCCGTTTGGTGCCGCACTGGTCGTTGGTGAGGGGCACTTCCGGGCGGTCGGCTGGCTGGCCGCTTCAGCCTATTTGCTAGCCTTGATCATCTCGTGTCTGGTGGTTACGCGCTTTCGCCGCGGCGTGAAGCCCTCCGGGCCGGCAATGTCGCCGCAATCAGTTTGAACATGAACGAAACCGCACATTGATGAGATATGCCCGATGAGTATTCCATTTCCACAAACCCCTGAGTTTTCCGGCGCGCTTTACAAGCCCAGCCGCGTAGAAGCCGAGGTGTTCGACCTCGAAATCGAAGGCGTTCTTCCCGCCTCGATCCGTGGGACTTTTTATCAAGTCGCGCCAGACCCGCAGTACCCGCCCATGCTGGGCACCGATATCTTCTTCAACGGTGACGGCATGGTCAGCGGCTTCCACTTTGCCAATGGCAAGGTCTCGCTGCGACGCCGCTATGTGCAGACGGATCGCTTGCTGGCCCAACGCCGTGAAGGTCGCTCGCTCAATGGTATCTATCGAAACGCCTTCACCAACGACTCGCTTGCGGCGAAGAACAACACCACCGCCAACACCACCGTCATCCCTCACAACGGCGTCCTGCTGGCACTCAAGGAAGATGCCCTGCCCTGGGCGATGGACCTCAAAACCCTGGAAACCCTCGGTGAGTGGCATTTTGACGGACAGATCAAATCAGCGACGTTCACCGCCCACCCCAAGCTCGACCCGGCAACGGGCAACCTCTTGGCCTTCAGCTATGAAGCCAAGGGCGACGGCACGCCCGACCTGGCGTATTTCGAGCTCTCGCCGGACGGAAAGCTGCTGCACGAGATCTGGTTCCAAGCCCCTTATGCGGCCATGGTGCATGATTTCGCGGTGACCGAACGGTACGTCGTGTTCCCGCTGATTCCGTTGACGGTTGACGTCGAACGCATGAAAAACGGCGGGCCGCATTTCCAATGGCAACCCGATCTGCCTCAGCTTTTCGCCGTTGTGCCCCGTAACGGACAGGCGCAAGACGTGCGTTGGTTCAAAGGGCCCATGGACGGTTTCCAGGGGCACACGCTCAATGCGTTCGACGAGGACGGCAAGGTTTACGTCGACATGCCAGTCACTGGCGGGAACATCTTCTACTTCTTCCCCCAGGCGGATGGTTATGTACCGCCGCCTGAAACCCTGGCCGCCTGCCTCATGCGCTGGACCTTCGACCTGAACAGTGACGGGGACGAGGTCGAACCGCAGCCGCTGACGGACTACCCCTGCGAGTTTCCAAGGTGCGATGACCGCTACATCGGTCGACAATACGCACACGGCTTCCTGCTCGCCTTTGACCCGGAGCGTCCCTATAACCCGGCGAACGGGCCGATACCCTTTCAGTTTTTCAACCTACTGGTCCACTTGGACCTGAAGACAGGCCTCTCCGACGCCTGGTTTCCCGGCGACAGCGCCTGCTTCCAGGAGCCTATTTTCATTCCGCGCTCTGCTGACGCCGAGGAAGCCGATGGCTATGTCGTTGCCTTGCTCAACCTCATCGCAGAGGAGCGCAGCGAGCTCGTGGTGCTGGATTCCCGGGACATGGCGAGTGGTCCCATTGCCCGAATCAGGATTCCGTTCCGGATGCGCATGTCGCTGCATGGATGCTGGGCGCCTGACCCGCGTTAGGCCCTGATGCCGATTTTTCAGGCGAAACGCAGCCTGTGTGGCGAGGGGATTTATCCCCGTTGGGCTGCGAAGCGGCCCTGAAACCGAACACCTCGGTGTTTCTGACTGATTGAATCTTCAATACTGAGGCTGTTTCTCAGCCCAACGGGGATAAATCCCCTCGCCACACCTCCTCTCCCTTTGCTTCCCCAGTTCACCAAAGGTATTGGTTCGTCAAAACAAACATAAATTCCATATTTTAGGATTTTTGTATAAATCCTACTTTACAGGATTTACTTGCAAGACTAGATTGATCCTCATTGCATCCTGTGCGCATGCCCCCTTTCTAACCAAGGAGACTCCATGAAACTCGCCAGCTTCATTGTTCAAGGTCGCAGCACCTACGGCGTCATCGAAGACGAACAGGTGATTGACCTGGAATCGGTCAAGCCAACCTTTGGCAACGATCTCAAGCAGGCCATCGCCAATCACCACCTGGGCGAACTGACGCCGGTGACACTGGCGAGCCTGCCCCGTATTCCGTTGGCCGAAGTGACATTTCTGCCGGTGATCCCGAACCCGGGAAAAGTGCTGTGCATCGGCATCAACTACGCCACTCACGTGCGTGAAACCGGTCGTGAGATGCCGACCTACCCGATGATCTTTACTCGATTCGCCGATAGCCAAACGGCGCACCTGCAACCCATCGTCCGTCCCAAGGCGTCCCACAAACTTGATTTCGAGGGCGAGCTGGCGGTGGTGATCGGTAAAACGGCGCGTCACGTCAAGCACGCCGATGCGCTGGACTATGTCGCCGGGTACGCCTGCTACAACGACGGCAGTGTTCGCGACTGGCAGAAGCACACCATTCAGTTCGTACCGGGCAAGAACTTCCCGAACACCGGTGGTTTCGGCCCTTGGCTGGTGACCGCCGATGAGATCGGCGACCCGCAGGACCTGGAATTGACCACCCGCCTGAACGGCGAAGTGATGCAGCACACCCGCACTAGCGACATGATTTTCGATGTACGCCAGTTGATCGAGTACTGCTCGACCTTCACCGAGCTGGCACCTGGGGACGTCCTTGTTACCGGCACCACGGGCGGCGTCGGCGCGTTTCGTGAGCCGCCGGTGTGGATGAAGCCAGGTGATGAAGTCGAGATCGAGATTGCTCGCGTCGGCACCCTGCGCAACATCATCGTGGACGAGCAATAAGCCATGGACAATCTACATGCCTCTGAACAACCGCCAGAACAGGAAGCCGACAGCAAAGGCTCGAGCCTGGAGCGCATGCTGCGGGTACTCGACCTGTTCACCGAAGAGAACCCGATCTGGGCCGTCGACGATATGGGCGGTGCCTTGGGCTTTACCCGTTCGACGATCTACCGCTACGTGCGTGAACTGGCCGAGGCCAACCTGTTGTTCCAGGTCGAAGCCGGGCGTTATGCCCTGGGCGCCCGGATCATCACCTGGGACCGCCAGTTGCGCCTGAGCGACCCCCTCGTACGCGCCGCGCAATCGCTGGAGCCGAACCTCCCGCAGTGGAGCGAGCAACAGGTCTGGCTGATCTGCCGACTGTTCAAGGACCAGGTCGTGTGCATTCATCAACACGGCGATTTGTTCCGTGAGGTCAGTTACTCCCGCGGCTCCCCCAGGCCTTTGTTCCTGGGGGCAACGTCCAAGGCGATCCTCGCCAACATGACCGCGCGCCAACACAGCCAACTGTTCCTGGACCACCCCGATGAGGTGCGCTCCAGCAGCCTCGGCCAGACCTGGGAGCAGTTCCGCCGCGCACTGCAGCTGCTGCGGCGCCAGGGCTATGTGGCCAGCGCAGGCGAAGTCGACCCTGGCGTCTATGGCCTCGCCGCGCCGATCTTCGACAGCGACGGCAAGGTCGTCGGCAGCATCAGTTGCGTTCGCCCGATTGGAGAACGTGACAGTGCCCAGGAAGACGAACAAGGACAGCAGATCCTTGCCCTGGCGCAGGACCTGTCACAGCGCATGGCTGCGCTCGCCAACCGCCCCAAACCACA
Source organism: Pseudomonas sp. G2-4 (assembly GCF_030064125.1). Classification (NCBI taxonomy): domain Bacteria; kingdom Pseudomonadati; phylum Pseudomonadota; class Gammaproteobacteria; order Pseudomonadales; family Pseudomonadaceae; genus Pseudomonas; species Pseudomonas sp. G2-4. The sequence continues at coordinate 4,027,584 of NZ_CP125957.1, forward strand.
GGGCTGAGCCATCCGCAAGGGAATAACAATGACAACCCTCAACAGTATCAGCACCCAGGTATTGATCATCGGTGCAGGACCTACCGGATTGACCCTGGCCAACCTGCTTGGCCAGGCCGATGTGGACACCCTGATCATCGACCGTAAGCCGAGCACCGTGGCCGAGCCACGGGCCGTGTCGATCGATGACGAATCCTTGCGCACCATGCAGGCCATCGGTCTGGACCAGACCGTGCTCAAGGACGTGGTTCCCGGCTACGGCGTGCACTATTTCACCCGGCCCGGCGGCCGCTGCTTTGGCAAAGTCGAACCGACCAACAAGCTGTACGGCTTCCCCAAGCGCAACGCATTTCGCCAGCCACTGTTCGAGGCCACGCTCAAGACCGGCCTGGAACGCTTCGCCAGTCTCAAGGCACGCTTCACTCACGAGTTGCTGGAGTTTCATCAAGACCACCACGGCGTGCGCGCGCTGATACGTGACGCCGATGGCGAGCTGCTGGAAGTCAACGCGGCCTATCTGGTGGCCTGCGACGGCGGCCGCAGCCCGGTACGCAAGCAACTCGGGATCGAGATGGTCGGTTCGAGCTTCTCCTCGCGCTGGCTGGTGGTCGACACCGACCAGGATGACGACCCGTTCTGGCAAACCCGCGTGTATTGCGATGCCAGGCGCCCCGTGGTTGAAGTGCCTGGCCCTCACCGTACTCGCCGGTTCGAGTTTCTTCTCAAGCCGGAAGAAACCGATGAGCACGTGCTCAGCGACACCTGCCTGCAGGCGCTGCTCCGCCCATTCAAGGGTGACGCGCCGGTCTCCATCGTGCGCAAGACCGTCTACACCTTCCACGCCCGGGTCGCCGAGCGGTGGCAAGTAGACCGCGTGTTTCTCGCCGGCGATGCCGCGCACCTGACCCCGCCTTACGCCGGACAAGGCATGAACAGCGGAGTTCGCGATGCCCATAATCTTGGCTGGAAGCTGATCGGCGTGCTGAAGGGAAAAATGACCGCAACCGCCCTGCTGTCGTACGAAAGCGAGCGTCGCGACCATGCGTGGGCCTTGATCAAGTTGGCCTTGAACCTCGGAGTGGTCATGGCCCCGGCAACCGTCCTTCGAGCGCGTTTGATCAGTTCTGCATTCACCCTGATCGGCCTGTTGCCACCGCTGCGAGACTATTTCCTGCAAATGCGTTTCAAGCCTAAACCCCGCTTCACCAAGGGCTTGGTATTGACCGAGGGCGAAGCAGGGAAATTGTCCTGCGGACAGATGTTTCCGCAACCGCTGCTCACCGATGCCCATGGCCATGAACGCCTGCTCGACGACGCCCTCGGCGCTAGCTTCGCCTTGATTCAATACGGCGATCCTACCCGCCAACGTGTCGATGAACTCAAGCACGGGTTCTGGAGCCACCTTGAAGCCAAACGCATCCTGATTCTTCCCGGGGACGTCCAGGCCTTGCCTTCGATTTCGGGCTGCACGGTGCTTCAGGACCGGCAGGGTTTGCTCAAGGGCATACTCGGCGATTCAAACAGGTTTTTGCTGCTGCGCCCTGATCGCTACGTCGCCGCGATTTTCGACAAGGCCACCGAGACAGAAGCCGCCGAATCGCTGCAGTCGCTGTTCGGTATCGCCGCGACGAGCAGCAGCGACATCGAGTCAGTCATCGCGCCGGTCTTTCACTGAACCTTCAAGCACAGAGGTGGTTATGCAAACACTCCAGACTTCCACACCTGCACGCCTGTGCTACCTGCACCTGGCGAGCAAGGACGCGCAACGGCAAGTCGATTTCTATCGGCGGATGCTGGACATGGACAGCCTGGCGCTAGCCGATGGCAGCTGGATACTCAGTGGCCCGCAACGCGCGATGCTCGTGTCTCCCGCCGACCACAGCGGCCTGCTGGCGGCAGCTTTCGACTTGAGGGATCAGGCTCACCTGGAAAAACTGCGCATTCGCTTGGTTAGCAACGGTTGTGCTGTCGAAGAGATCGACTCACCGTTGCTCCAGCCGGGGGCCTTTCAGATCCGTGACCCTCAGGGTCGGCAAACGATATTTGGGGTCTCGCGCGCCAATGCCCAGGCCAATCGGCCAGGCATGCCCGGCCGTCTGCAGCACGTGGTGTTCCAGACCACCGAGCTGGAGGCCATGATCGATTTCTACGTCAATACGGTGGGTTTTACTGTTTCGGACAACGTCGTGGATGAGCAGGCCGGCCAGCTCATGACGTGTTTCCTGCGCTCGGACGATGAGCATCATACGTTGGCGTTTTTCCGCGGTTCGAAAAACGAGTGGGATCACCACTGCTACGAAACCAACGAGTGGAATGACATCCGTGACTGGGGTGATCGCTTCGCCAAGGAACGCATCACCCTCTTTTTCGGCCCCGGCCGACATGGACCGGGCAACAACCTGTTTTTCATGGTGGTCGACGCCGATCGCAATCGCCTGGAGTTCTCGGCCGAGCTCGAAGTCACCGATGCCTCACGTCAACCCGGCGTCTGGCCCCAGGAGGAATACACGCTCAATTCCTGGGGACGGGCCTGGATCAGGAGCTGAGCACTTGCAGTGTTGACACCCTCCACTTCTTGAACGACGCAATCACCTGCCGCCAAAGGTAAGAAGCATATGACCACCCAACAGTTCATCCCCTACGCCATCAACGGCGACCAATATATCAACGGCACCTGGCGTGCGGGGCGCTCCGCACGCCGTCTGGACGACCGCAACCCATTCAATGGCGAACAACTGCTGGAAATGCCGCTAGCCTCGATTGCCGATCTCGATGACGCCTATCAGGCTGCCCATCAAGCGCAAACGACGTGGGCACTCCTGCATCCAACCCAGCGCAGCGCGCAACTTGAAAAACTCGCCCACGTCATCCAGCACCGCAGTGAGGAAATCATCGGCTGGCTGATCCGAGAGTCTGGCAGCACCCGGATCAAGGCCAGCATGGAATGGCAGTTCACGCTGAACCTGGTGCGTGAGTGCGCCACCCTGCCGATGCAGGTCGAGGGACGCATCCTCACCAGCTACAAGCCCGGCGAACAGAGCTTTGTCTTTCGCGAACCGCTGGGTGTGGTGGGTGTGATCAGCCCATGGAATTTCCCACTGTACCTGAGCATGCGTTCGGTCGTACCTGGTCTGGCGCTGGGCAATACGATCGTGCTCAAGCCCGCCAGCGACACGGCGGTGACCGGCGGCCTGCTGATAGCCCATCTGTTCGAAGAAGCGGGCTTCCCGCAGGGTACGCTCAATGTCGTGGTCGGCGCAGGTTCGGAGATTGGCGACGCCTTCGTCGCGCATCCCGTACCGAGCCTGATTTCCTTCACCGGCTCGACGGATGTGGGGCGTAATGTCGGGCGCATTGCTACCGGCGGCAAACACATCAAGCGCGTGGCCCTGGAGCTGGGTGGCAACGCTCCGCTGGTGGTCCTGGACGATGCGGATGTTGAAATCGCCGCCCATGCCGCAGTGGTCGGACGCTTCCTGCACCAAGGGCAGATCTGCATGAGCGTCAACCGGGTGATCGTCGACCGCTCGCTGTATGCCGATTTCGCGGCATTGGTGGTGGAACGCGTGCGCAATCTCAAGACCGGCGACCCGGCCAAGGCAGACACGGTGATCGGGCCGGTGGTCAATCAGAGCCAGCTCGACGGACTGCTACGTAAAATCGATACAGCCGCGAGCGCCGGCCTAAAGCAGCTGTGCGGTGGCCAGGCATCCGGGCTAGTACTGCCTGCCCATGTATTCGGTGAAGTGGGGTCCGATCAGGAACTGGCTCGCGATGAAACGTTCGGGCCCTTGTTACCGCTGCTGATCGCAGATAACGAAGATCACGCCTTGGCCTTGGCAAACGCCAGTGAGTATGGCCTGTCCAGCGCGGTATTCACCCGCGACATGGCCCGTGGCTTGAATTTCGCCCGGGGCATTGTGGCGGGCATGACCCACATCAACGACATCACGGTCGATGACCAGCCCAATGCACCCTTCGGCGGTGAAAAGAATTCCGGCCTCGGGCGCTTCAATGGTCACTACGCCCTGGATGAATTCACCCGTGCCCATTGGGTCACCTGGCAGCCCGGAAGCCATCACTATCCCTTTTGATCAGTAACCCGCAGGGACGCAGCCAGGATTGGGCAAAGTTGACCTCTTTGCCCACACAACAATAAAAATAGAGGCGAAAAATGACCAATCTAGCCTGTGTGTCCACCGATCAGGTTGTGCGTTCCGACCGGCTGATGAAGTGGAAAGAGTTCATGAGCGATCACTTGGGGCGCACACCGGACTATATCAAGCGCCTGGAGTCGACGTTCATCGACCCGTTGCATGACAGCAACTTTCAGGGCCGGCTGGAGTATGGCGATCTGGGTCAGTTGCGCTTCTGCCGCATGACTGCCAGCGCCCATCGATACTCACGCCATCTGAGCAAAGCGATCGAATCGCTCGACACGCCGCGCATGTTGATTATGCAGATTGCCGGCGTCAGCCATTTCGAGCAGGGGCAACAACGCAATGTACTGGCACCTGACGAAATGCTTCTGGTCGACTGTGGCAAACCCTTCGACGTGACCAGCACGCAAGGCTGCGAACACTTCATCCTGCTGTTCCAGGGTGCGCCCGGACAACTTACGCAAACCGGCAACATGCACCTTAACGGTCGCAACGGACTGGGCCGCATGCTGATGCATCTGGTCGGTGATGCCTACAACCAATACCCCTTGCTCAACAACAACTCGGCCGGGCTGATCGGCGACAGCATCACCGGGCTGCTGGATAACGCGCTGAAGAACAAACTGGAAGAAAAGCAACTCGAACACGACTTCCGCTTCTTCAAGCAGAACCGCCTCAAGGCCTATATCGAGCGGCACCTGGCCGACCGCGACCTGACCATCGAACGCATCGCCAACGCCGAACAGTGCTCGGTACGCAGCCTGCACCGCGCGTTTCAGGATGAGCTGGGGTGCAGCGTCAGCGAGTACATCTGGCAACGGCGTCTGGCCCGTTGCGCCGAAGACCTGCGCAGCCGGGATCATGCCCATCGCTCGCTCACCGAGATCGCCTATGCCTGGGGCTATGGCAGCAGCTCCCACTTCAGCCGGCATTTCAAATCCACGTTCGGCATGTCACCTCGCCTGTTCCGTGACACCGCGAGCGACAGCAGGATGAAATCGACGGTGGCCTGAGCAGGCTGGTGCGGATCGAGGACGAGAGGGTCGCCGTTGGGGCACCCAGGGCGACCGTTGGGCGTCCAGCCGCGTTTGTCCTATCCTTGTATTTCACCCACCCATCCGGACATGACGATGCTCGCGCCCGAATCCGCGCTTGTGCAAAGCTGGCAGCACAACGCCCACGCCTGGATCGAAGCCGTCCGCAGCGGCGCCCTCGAAAGCCGCATCAGGGTCACCGACCAAGCCATCCTGCTGGCAGTACTAGGCCGTCAACCCGAGCGGGTGCTCGACCTCGGCTGCGGCGAGGGCTGGTTGTTGCGGGCCCTGGCTGAGCGGGCCATCGAAGCGGTCGGCGTGGACGGCGATGCAACGCTGGTGGACGCTGCGCGGGCGGCAGGCTCTTCCCAGGTGCAGGTGGCGAACTACGAAGCATTGGCCCAGGCCAAAGTGGACATCGGCCGCGACTACGACCTGATCTGCGCCAACTTCGCCTTGCTGCACCAGGACATCATCCCGCTGCTCACCGCCATGAACGCCCTGCTCGCCCCTGGCGGCGCTCTGCTGATCCAGACCCTGCATCCATGGAGCGTGGCGGCGGGCAACTATCAGGATGGCTGGCGAGAAGAAACCTTTGCCGGGTTCCAGGGCCATTGGCAGCCCATGCCCTGGTACTTTCGCACCTTGTCCAGTTGGCTCAATGCCCTGGAAATGGCCGGCTTTCGACTGGCCGGCCTGCAGGAGCCGCAGCACCCGCAAAGCCCGGTGCCGCAGTCATTGCTGCTGGTGGCTGAACCACGGGGTTGAGTGGATCGCCTGAAGGATGGAAGGCGGCGGACTTACGCTCCTGAGGGCCTGCACACGCGCCTCAACGTCGACTCAATTCCAGCCACCCCCCATCACCTTGTACAACGTCACGCGGTTGCTCTGCTCAGTCAGGCGCAAGCTGATCAGGTCCTGCTGCGCGCTGTACAGCGAACGCTGGGCATCCAGGGCCTCGAGATAGCTCTGGGAACCGCCCCGGTACAAGGCATCGGACAGCTCGAAGCTTTTGCGGCTGGCGTCGGTCAATGCCTGCTGGGCCTCGATGCGTCGATCCAGGGTGCTGCGCACCGCCAGGGCGTCGGCCACTTCCCTGAAGGCGCTTTGCAGGGTCTGCTGGTAAGTCTGCACTTGAATCTCGCGTTCGGTCTTGGCGGCGTCCAGCGTCGCGCGGTTACTGCCACCGTCGAAGATCGGCAGGCTGACGCTCGGAGCAAACGACCAGGCACCGCTGCCGGACTTGAACAGGCCGGACAAAGCCGAGCTGGAGGAACCGGCACTGGCCGTCAGGCTGATACTCGGAAAGAACGCCGCACGGGCCGCACCGATGTCGATATTGGCCGATTTGAGCGTGTGTTCAGCTGCCAATACATCCGGACGCCGTTGCAGCAGGCTGGACGGAAGCTCGGCTGGCACTTGCACCAGCGCCGCCGCCGACTCCAGGTTCGCACCAGGCAACAGTTCCTCGGGAATATCGCTGCCCACCAACAGACGCAGCGCGTTGCGGTCCTGGAGAATCTGGCTTTCATAGGCCGCCGCGTCAGCCCGGGCCGACTCCACGGTGGTTTGCGCCTGAGCCACCGACAGACCGGAAGAGCCGCCCAAGGCGTGGCTGCGCTGGGTCAGTTCGTAGGTCGCCTGCTGACTGCGCAAGGTCTCCTGGGCCAGGTGCAGCCGCTGGTTGTCCGCCGCCAGGGTCAGCCAGGCCGTGGCCACTTCCGCCACCAGGCTGATCTGCGTGCTGCGCCGGGTTTCGGTCAGGGCCAGATAGTCTTCCAGCGCCTCATCCTGAAGGTTCTGTACCCGTCCGAACAGATCCACTTCATAACTGCTCAGCCCCAGTTGCGCGCTGTAGTCATGGGTAGTGGCCGCCGAACCACTGTTGGACAACGAGCCGGGCGTACGACTGTGGGTGCCACTGACGCTGGCATCGATCGACGGCAGTGATTCGGCGCGCTGGATACGGTATTGCGCCTGGGCCTTTTCAACATTCAGGGCTGCCAGCCGCAGGTCGCGATTGTTGTTCAACGCCAGGGACTGCAAGCGCGCCAGGCGGCTATCAGTGAAAAAATGTTGCCACTCGATATCAACGGCCACCTCGCCCTTGGGCGTGCTGGCGGGTGGTAGCCATTGCTCGGAGACGGGCGCCTCGGGGCGCTCATATTGCGGCGCCAGGTTGATACAGCCACCGAGCAGCGCGAGGGCGGCCAGCAGTGGCCAGTGGAACTTGATCATGCGTCACCTGACTGGGTGGTTGGGACGGAGGTGGAAGCCGTGGAAACCCGGGCAAAACGCCGACGGATCTGCACGAAGAACAACGGTACGAAGAAGATCCCCAGCAGCGTCGCCGAGAACATCCCCCCCAGCACACCGGTACCGATGGCCTGGCGCCCGGCTGAACCGGCACCGGTACTCAGGGCCAGGGGCAGCACGCCGAACATGAACGCCAGGGACGTCATGAGAATCGGCCGCAGGCGTTGACGCACGGCGATCAACGTCGCCTCCCGCAAGCCATTGCCCTGTTCTTGCAGATGCTTGGCGAACTCGACGATCAGGATCGCGTTCTTGGCCGCCAAGCCCACGGTGGTCAACAGCCCGACCTGGAAGTACACGTCGTTGCTCAAACCACTGAGACGAGTGGCCAGCACCGCGCCCACCACCCCCAGCGGTACCACCAGCATCACCGAAAACGGCACCGACCAACTCTCATAGAGAGCAGCCAGGCAGAGGAACACAAACAATACGGAGATCGCGTACAGCAAGGGTGCCTGCGAACCGGAAAGGCGCAATTGATAGGACTGCCCGGTCCACTCGTAACCGATGCCTTCGGGCAGTTGCTGGATAATCACTTCCACCGCATCCATGGCGTCCCCGGAACTGACTCCGGGCGCCGGATCACCGACCACCTCCAGCGAAGCATTGCCGTTGTAGCGCTCCAGCAACGGCGAGCCATAGCTCCACGAACTGCTGGCAAACGAGGAAAAAGGCACCATCTCGTTGTTGCTGTTGCGCACGAACCAATGGTCCAGGTCGGCCGCTTGCATCCGCGAGGAAGCTTCGCCCTGGACGTAGACCTTCTTCACCCGGCCCTGGTTAAGGAAGTCATTGACGTAGGTGCCGCCCAACGCCGTGGACAAGGTGGTGTTGATGTCGCTGGTGCTCAGGCCCAAGGCACCGGCCTTGCGATCATCGATGCTGACCTTGAGCTGCGGCGCATCGTCCTGACCATTGCTGCGTACCCCGAGCAAGCGCGGGTCCTGGTTGGCCAGCTCAATAAGCTGCTCCCGCGCGGCCACCAGCGCGTCATGCCCCAGGCCACCGAGGTCCTTGAGTTGCAGGTCGAAGCCGGAGCTCTGTCCCAGGCCCCGTATTGCCGGCGGTTGCATGACGAACACATTGGCATCACCGATGCTCGACAGCTCCATGGTTGCCCGCTGGGCGATGGATGCCGCATCCTGCCCTGCCCCGGTCCGCTCGCTCCAGTCCTTGAGCCGGATAAAGGCACGGGCGCTGTTCTGGCTGTTGCCGTTCATGCCCAGGCCGGAAATGCTGATCAGCGCTTCGACTTCCGGTTGCTCGAGCAGGTAGCTTTCGAACTGCTTCACCACGGCTTGCGTGCGGCTGTCCGTGGCCCCCACCGGCAACTGCACCTGGGCCATGAGAATGCCCTGGTCTTCATCGGGCAGGAACGAGGTCGGCAAGCTCGTATAACCGACCGCCATCACCAGCAGCACTATCCCGTACACCAGCCACCCCAGGCGTGCACGCTGGAAAATAACGGCCACCTGGCCCTTATAGCCCTCGGCAGCGCGTTCGAAGGTGCGGTTGAACCAGCCGAAAAAACCGCCTTGAGTGCCGTGACCGTTGCCGTCGGACGGCTTGAGCAGAGTCGCGCACAAGGCCGGTGTCAATGTCATCGCCACCAGCACCGAGAGCACCATGGCCGATACGATGGTGACTGAAAACTGCCGATAGATGATCCCCGTAGAGCCGCCAAAAAACGCCATGGGAATGAACACCGCGCTGAGCACCAGGGCGATGCCAACCAGGGCGCTGGTGATCTCGGCCATCGACTGGCGCGTGGCGTCCAGAGCCGACAGGCCCTGCTCGCCCATCACCCGCTCGACGTTCTCCACCACCACGATGGCGTCGTCCACCAACAGGCCGATGGCCAGGACCATGGCGAACATGGTCAAGGTGTTGATCGAATAGCCGAACAGCGCCAGCACACCGAACGTACCGAGCAGCACCACCGGCACGGTGATCGCCGGGATCAGCGTGGCCCGCAGGTTCTGCAAGAAGAGAAACATGATCAGCACCACCAGGACGATGGCCTCGCCCAAGGACTTGACCACCTCCTCGATGGACAGGCTGACAAAGGGTGTCGTGTCGTAGGCGATCACGTTCTTGAGCTGCATTTCAACCGGATAGAACGGTTCCAGCTCCTTGAGCCTGGCTTTCACCGCTTCCCCCACGCTCAGGGCATTGGCCCCGGCGGCGAGCTGTACACCCATGGCGGCAGCGGGCTTACCGTTAAGGGCGGAACTGACGTCGTAGCTTTCGCTGCCCAATTCAACCCGCGCAACATCCCCCAGCAGCACCACGGCACCGTTGCTGGTGGACTTGACCACGACATTGCGAAATTCTTCGACGGTTTGCAGCTTGCTGCGGGCGCTGATCGTGGCGTTCAACTGCTGGCCCTTCACCGCCGGCATGGCGCCGAGCTGACCGGCGGACACCTCGGTGTTCTGCGCCTCCAGGGCACTGCTGATATCCGCCGGCATCAGCGCGTATTTTTCCAACAGGGCCGGGTCTAGCCAGATGCGCATGGCATAGCCAGAACCCAATGTCTGCACATCGCCGACGCCATCGACACGGCTGATGGAATCGAGCACGGTGCTGGAAATGTAATCGCCGATCTGAGTGCCGGTGACGCTTGGATTGTCGGACGCCAGGGCGGCAATCATCAGGAAATCGGAGCCGCCCTTGGTCACGGTCAAGCCCTCGCTTTGCACCGATTGCGGCAGTCTCGACTCCGCCTGTTGCAGCTTGTTCTGCACTTGCATCTGGGCCACGTCCGGGTTGGTGCCGGCCGTGAAGGTCAGGCTGATGCTGGCACTGCCGTCCGAGCTGCTGGAGGCGGACATGTAGGTCAGGTTATCCAGCCCCTTCATTTGTTGCTCGATAACCTGGGTCACCGAGTCTTCCACGGTCTTGGCCGAGGCACCGGTGTAGGTTGCGGAAATGCGCACGGTCGGCGGCGCGATGTCCGGGTACTGCTCCAGGGGCAACTGGCTGATGGACAAGGCACCGGCGAGCATGATGACGATGGCGATGACCCAGGCAAAAATCGGTCGATCGATAAAGAAGCGCGCCATGCTCAACCCTCCTGCGCAATGGCAACAGGCGCCGCTGTTCGCATACGGCTGCGGGTGCCAGCGTTCTGCACCACAACGGTTTCACCGACCCGGACTTTCTGCCCGCCCTCGACAATCACCTGGTCACCGGCGCTCAGGCCGGCCGTGACCCACCATTGGTTGCCCACCGCGCGGTCGATGCTCAGCGTGCGTTGCTCGACCTTGCCATTGACCACCACCAGCACCGAGGTCGCGCCACTGGCGCTGCGGGTTACCGCCTGTTGCGGAATCAGGATGGCCTTGTCATCTCGCGCCTGCTCCAACACCGCCCGCACGTACATGCCCGGCAGCAACAACCGGTCCGGGTTGGCGATTTGCGCCCGCAAGGTCACCGTGCCCGTGCCCTCATTGACGCTGACTCCGCTGAATTTCAAGCGGCCTTCCTGGGCGTACGTGCTGCCGTCATCGAGCTTGAGGCGAATCCGCGCCTCGCCTTCGCCGTTGCTCTGGAGCGCACCGCTGGCCAGGTCGCGCTTGAGGCGCAACAGCTCGGTGGTCGACTGGGTGACATCGACGTAGATCGGGTCCAACTGCTGCACCGTGGTCAGGGCGCTGTCTTGATTGGCGACCACCAGCGCACCTGGGGTGACCGTCGAGGTTTCGATGCGCCCGCTGACGGGTGAGCTAATGCGGGTGTACGCCAGGTTGATGCGCGCAGTGTCGACGCCGGCCTGGGCCACTTGCAGTTCCGCTTCAGCGGTCAACAGGCTGGCCTGGGCATCTTCGTTGTCCTGCTGGCTGATGGCATCGATCTTCGCCAACTGTGCGTCACGCTTGGCCGTGGCCTGGGCCGACTTCAACGTGGCGCGAGCCTTGGCGAGGTTTGCCTGTGCTTCAGCCAACGCGGCCTTATAAGAAGAAGCGTCCAGTTGGTACAGCGCCTGCCCTGCCTTGACCTCGGCCCCTTCGACAAACAACCGTTGCTGGACGATACCCCCGACCTGCGGGCGAATTTCAGCAACCATGAACGCCTGGGTGCGCCCGGCCAATTCCGTGGTCAGCGCCTGGCTTTGCGGCTGCACGGTGATCACTGAAACCTTGGGCGGTTCCAGTGCCGGGGCGGACTCGCCGGAGCAACCGCCCAACAGGAACAAAATGATCAAAGACACCAGGAAGGCGGCGGTCACCAGGGATTTGGCGAATAATTTGGTCGACATAAATGCCTCTGCAAGACGGATGGTTCAAGCCAGGCGCCATACTGCGAGGCAAATGTGCAGGAAAATTGAAGATTGCCCGCCGCCCTTGAATCTTCATCCCACCAGGGCCTAAATGGACGGGCCACTCCTCGACTGCCCGAGCCCATGAAACTGAGCATTTCCACCAAGCTGTTTATTGCCGTAATGGCCAGCGTGCTGTTTGTCATCCTGAGCATGGGCGTAGCCAACGGCTGGAGCTTTGGCAAAGGTTTTCTCGACTACCTCAACGAACAGGCCCTGGTGCGCATGACGCCGGTACTGCCGCGCCTGTCCAGCGCCTACGAGCGCGAAGGCAACTGGGAGTTCCTGCGCAACCAGCCGGATCGCTGGTTCGAACTGCTGCGTCCGGAACCGGGAGAAAACGCCACCGACCCGCAACGACCGCCCATGCCGATGTCCGACCTGACCGGCGCGGTGTTTCGCATCGCCCTGCTGGACCAGCATAAGCAACTGGTCATGGGCTATTCGGCAATCGGCGACGACGCCCTGATGCGCCCGATCGACGTCGCCGGCAAAACCGTCGGCTGGCTGGCGGTGACGCCGTTCCAGAATGTGACCGAAGCAGGAGGCGAACGTTTTCGTCAGTACCTGGTGCGCACCAGCCTGGGGGTGGGCGTGTTCTCGCTGCTGCTGGCGATGCTGATCGCCTGGTGGATAGCCCGCACCCTACTCGACCCGGTCAAGCGGGTGGCCGCCGCCACGCACCGGTTGGCCGCCGGGGAATACAGCAACCGGGTATCGGTGTCCTCCAATGACGAAGTCGGCCAGTTGGCCCGTGACTTCAATCAACTGGCGTATACCCTGGAACGCAATGAAAAAATGCGCCGGGAGTTCATGGCCGATGTCTCCCATGAACTGCGCACTCCGCTGTCAGTGTTGCGCGGCGAGCTGGAGGCCATCGAAGACGGCGTACGCACCCTCGATCAAGCCTCGATGAAATCGCTGCAAGGCGAAGTCGGCATGCTCAGCAAACTGGTGGATGACCTGTATGAACTGTCCCTGGCCGACGTAGGCGCGCTGACTTACCGCAAGCACGAATGCGATCTCAATGAACTGCTGGACGGTTGCGTGGCGATGTTCCAGGAGCGCTGCAACGCTCGGCATCTGCGTTTGGAGCTGGAATTGCCAACAACACCGCTGCAGGTCGAAGCCGACCCGAAACGCTTGCAGCAACTCTTTGGCAACCTGCTGGAAAACGCCGTGCGCTATACCGATGAAGGCGGAGTGCTGTGCATTCGTGCCGCCAGCGAGGGCGACATCGTGCGCATCGACGTCCTTGATTCCGGCCCCGGGGTCGACGCGGATCAGTTGCCGCGATTGTTCGAGCGATTTTACCGCGGCGAAACTTCACGCAATCGGGCCAGCGGTGGTGCCGGCCTGGGGCTCGCCATCTGCCGCAGCATTGCCCTGGCCCACGGCGGCAGTCTCAGCGCCGATCACTCGCCGTTGGGTGGCCTTTGGCTGACCCTGCGCCTGCCACGGAACGCCTGAACATGCCCAATGACAGCCCGATCCTGATCGTCGAAGACGAACCCAAACTGGCGACATTGATGCGCGACTACCTGATCGCCGCCGGCTATGTGACCCAGTGTCTGGACAACGGCCTTCAAGTGGTTCCGGCGGTACGTGCCAGCGAGCCGCGGCTGATCCTGCTCGATCTCATGCTGCCTGGGCGCGACGGCCTGCAAGTGTGCAAGGAGCTGCGTAGCTTCAGCGCGGTGCCGATCATCATGATCACCGCCCGTGTCGAGGAAGTGGACCGCCTGCTGGGGCTGGACCTGGGGGCCGACGACTACATCTGCAAACCCTTCAGCCCCCGCGAGGTGGTGGCCCGGGTCAAGGCGATCCTGCGTCGCAGCCCGAATTTCATGACGGCTTCCACGCAGCGCCTGCACATTGATGAAGCGCAGTATCTGGCGTCCCTCGATGGCATAGCGCTGGACCTTACCCCCCTGGAACTGCGTCTGCTCAGCACCCTCGCCCGCTCCCCGGGGCGAGTGTTTTCCCGGGATCAGTTGCTCGACAGGATCTATTCCGATCACCGGGTGGTCACTGATCGCACTGTCGACAGCCATATCCGCAATCTGCGGCGCAAGCTCGAACAGGCTTGCCCGGGAGAGCAGCCGATCGAGTCGTTGTATGGGATTGGTTATCGGTTTCAGCTTGCTGACGCTTGAAGCATCGCTTCGAAATCGATGCTTCTGAGTCCGTTGGGCCATTGAGCGCCGGCGGGCCTTCCACTCGTCCAAGTCCGCAAGACACCCTGTTCAACAATAAGTCTCAAAAACACAAAGCCGCTGCCGATACCCAAGATAAGACCCCAGTGACTGGGTTTCAGGATTGAACGGCGGACCAGGTAATGACAGAGATTTATCTGCTGATAGCACACGGCACGGATCAGGGCGAAGCCTACGTCCTGGGTTGGTTCGATGACAGAAGCAAAGCCAGGGAAGTGGCCGAGCAAAAAGAATGGGAGGCCTACCGCGCCAGTTTGAAGGCCGAGCATCCTTGGTCAACCCACAAGCCCTTGGCGCCGGACCAGACCGACTATCGCCGCTACTGGATCAAGACCATTTCAAAGTTTGAACATGTTCCTGTGCCAAGGTCCTGGGCGGTTCATTGATTCAACCGTGAATGAATATCCAACGAAACGAGCGCTGTCGAGGGTGGTCTAGAAGATTAAGCCCACCTGATGAGAGCACTAACTATGTTGAAATTCCTTGGCGGCACCGTAGGCATCATTTTCATCATCGGTCTGATCGTGGTCATTGCGCTGTTCAAGTTCATCTTCTGATCGAGACAGCTGGACCACTGGACTGGCGTTTCATTTTCCAGCTGGAAAAAGCCCAATCCTTGCGGATTGGGCTAGGTCTTGCGGCCAATCGGCTCGCTGAATTCATGCTGACATGAGTCTTGTAGCCATTACCGGTTGGGCAGTTGCCCCTGCGGTCGCACTCGTGTCCCTGCCTCGCCAGCGTCGAGACCGTGGCAAAAACCATGTTCTGTAGCTGCAACGGCTGGGACCAGAGGTGAGAGAGTTGTCCTTTGTCAACCTTAGGACGGTTATGCGCCCCTGATCGAAGTCGACGAAGCGCATTATCGGGAATCCCTTAGAACTGTGTCACAACCGTCACCCCTGCCGTGTCAAACCGATCCATGTTCATGAGCGCATCAATCGATTGTTCGAGGCTGATGGTCTTGCCGACCAGTTTTTCAGGCGCCAGCTTACCGGACGTGATCATCTCCATCATCGCGCCGTAACGGTGAGCCTGCATGCCATGGCTGCCACAAATCTCCAGCTCGTAGGCAATGACTTTGCTCATGGGGATCGCCGGTGTGCTGTGGTCCGCCAGCATCAAACCGACCTGGACATGCCTGCCACGCCGTCTCAGATTATTGATGGAGTTGAAGCAGGTCGTTGGATGGCCCAGGGCATCCAGCGAAACGTGAGCGCCGCCCTTCGTAATCTCGAGTACCGCCTCGGTGACATCCGCCACGCGGCTTGCGTTGACCGTCGCGACCGCACCCAGCGACTGGGCAAGCTTGAGCTTGTCGTCTGAGATATCGATGGCGATAACGTTCGCCCCAATAGCGTTGGCGATCATCACTGCGGACAGCCCCACACCGCCACAGCCATGAACCGCCACCCACTGGCCCGCTGTGACTTTGCCTTGATCGACAACCGCACGGAACGACGTGACGAAACGACAACCAAGGCTCGCCGCCGTAGCGAAGTCCATGTTCTCCGGCAGCGCAACCAAGTTCAAATCCGCTTTGTGAATCCCCACATACTCGGCGAAAGAGCCCCAATGAGTGAAGCCTGGCTGAAACTGGCTATGGCACACCTGCTGGTTGCCGCTATTGCATTCTGGGCAAGCCCCACAGCCACCGACAAACGGAACAGTAATGCGATCGCCAACCTTCCATCTTGCGACATCTTTACCAACCTCAGCCACGACCCCCGCCAACTCGTGACCAGGCACATGAGGCAGCCGAATGTCAGGATCATGACCTTTCCAACCATGCCAGTCGCTTCGGCATACGCCCGTGCCAAGGACCTGAACGACCACTCCGTGACGCTCAGGGGTCGGGTCTTCGACTGTCATCAAACGAGGGGGTTGGGAAAAAGCTTCGTAAACTACGGCCTTCATGAAGATCCCTCTACTTTAGAAAAGCGCTATATCCCATCCTGGTTCGCGGACAGGCCAGGCCGCAATGTTCGCGACCAGAGAGCCTGGTGTATAGCAGTGACTGTAAGACTTTCAAGGTACAACGAGTTCGTATGAACTGGCTTATTGAGTTTCGACACCGCAATCGAGCACTATGATGGCGCCCGGATTCGAGGTGTACCTCTACCGAGCCCTGGTCTACGCGGCGCACATCGCGAGGGAAACCATGACATGAAGATTGACCACCTATTTCCCACCCTCGGCGTTCGTAGACGCCGATCCGTTTGCCGTCTTCTTTTCCTCATCGTCATCAATGTCTAACTAAATGCGGGACGCACGTGCATGAACATACCCCCCAGGGATGACCGTCGACCGTTCTTTATATTCCTCATCTTTTTGCGCCTGGGACTGACCTCATTTGGCGGCCCCATCGCGCACTTGGGTTACTTTCGCGATGAATTCGTTACGCGCCGCCAATGGCTCTCTGAGCGCAGCTATGCTGACCTGGTTGCGCTTTGCCAGTTCTTGCCGGGCCCTGCGAGTAGCCAGGTGGGCATGGCGCTGGGACTCTCTCGATCGGGTTACTCCGGGGCGTTGGCCGCCTGGACGGGGTTCACGTTGCCCTCGGCCATTCTTCTGATCCTGTTTGCGTCAGGTATCTCCAACTATGGTGACGTCATCGCCCCTGGCGTACTGCATGGTTTGAAAGTCGTGGCCGTTGCGGTAGTCGCTCAAGCCGTATGGGGAATGGCACGAAATCTATGCCCAGACGCGTTGCGTATCACGATCATGGCGATCACGACGTGTGTGGTGCTGTTGGCTCCGTCTGCATGGGGGCAGATCGGCTCAATTGTGGTAGCTGCTTTTGCCGGCTTGCTTTTATTCAAACCCGCTCGCGCCGCCGAACATGATCCACTGCCCATAAAGGTCGGTTACCGAGCAGGTTTGTTCTGGTTATCACTGTTCTTCGCTTTGCTGATCGGCTTACCGATAATGAGCCAGGTCTTTCTCAATCAGACGCTCTCCCTGGTCGATGCATTTTATCGCGCCGGGTCTCTGGTATTCGGTGGTGGTCATGTGGTGCTGCCATTGTTGCAGGCCGAAGTAGTGCCTCCGGGCTGGGTCAGCAATGAAACTTTTCTTGCCGGGTATGGTGCAACGCAGGCTGTTCCTGGGCCGCTTTTGACGTTTGCGGCATTTCTCGGCGCTTCAATGAGCGCCGAGCCCTCTGGCTGGGTCGGCGGGTTCATTTGTTTGCTGGCCATTTTTCTACCGTCGTTTCTGTTGATCGTGGGTACGTTGCCGTTTTGGGAGCAACTGCGACGCAGCGTACATGTCCAGGCTGCGCTGCTTGGGATCAATGCCGCAGTGGTGGGTTTGCTCCTGGCAGCGCTTTATCAGCCTGTATGGACAAGCGCAATCCTTAAGCCACAGGACTTCGGTTTGGCGTTGGTGTGCCTGGTCGCGCTGATGTTTTGGAAGCAACCGCCCTGGTTGGTAGTGATCGGTGGTGGTGCAGCCGGATGGCTGCTGAGCGTCGTGCTTTGATGCTCCGTTAAACCCAACAGTGCATTCTCGCCTACTGGGATTGCCCTTCCATAGCGTCCTTACCTGATCGCTTAGCTATCAACCTTATGTCACCTCAATATGCCTGGGTAAGGCGATGGAAATCAGCGCGGCCAGCAATACGAAGGCCGAGGAAACCCACAAGCAGGCCTCCAATCCGTAGCCCTGATATATCCAGCCGGACAACACAGTGCCGAGCAATCGGCCCAAGGCGTTGGACATGTAATAGAAACCCACGTCCAGCGACACGCCGTCTTCTTTGGCATACGAGACGATGAGGTAGCTGTGCAGAGAAGAGTTCACCGCGAACAGCGCGCCGAACACCATCAACCCGCCCAGCAGCACAACGTGAGGCGCGCTACCCACCGAGAGACCGAAGGCGATTGCTGCAGGCAGCCCCGCCAGCAATGCCGCCCAAACGAAGGCTGCCCGCCCATCCGGAACGTGGCCGCTTTTTTTGCCGGTGATGTTCGGGGCCAACGACTGGACGATGCCATAGCCGATGACCCAGGCCGCCAAGAAGCCGCCAACCCTCCAGAAGTCCCAGCCGAACACGCTGCTCAGGTACACCGGCAAGGCCACCACAAACCAGACATCGCGGGCGCCGAACAGGAACATTCGCGCCGCTGAAAGGATGTTGATTGCCTTGCTCTTGGACAGGATGTCGCGAAACTTGGGCTTGGCTTTTGCTTTGCCCAGGGTCCTTCTTCAACATGATCATGCTGCTGACCCAGATCAGCGCCAAGACACCCGCCATAGCCAGCAACGCACCTTTGAAGCCGATCAATGCCAGCAAGGCTCCGCCAAGAAAGAAGCCGACACCCTTGAGTGCATTCTTCGAGCCCGTGAGGATCGCCACCCACTTGTAGAGCTTGCCCTGCTGCCCATCCGGAACCAGAAGCTTGATGGAGCTCTTGGCACTCATCTTGTTCAGGTCTTTGGCAATCCCTGACAGCGCCTGAGCGCCCATCACCCAGGGGATGGTCAGCCACGCTACCGGAACGGTCAGCATCAGCAGCGCAGCTACCTGGATACCCAGCCCGATGTTCATGGTTCGGTTCAGCCCCAACCGGGCGCCAAGGTAGCCACCCACCAGGTTGGTGATCACACCAAACAGTTCGTAGAACAGAAACAACGCCGCGATTTGCAGTGGGCTGTAGCCCAATGCGTGAAAGTGCAGCACCACCAACATGCGCAAAGCGCCATCGGTGAGGGTGAAGGCCCAGTAGTTGCCCGTCACGAGCAGGTACTGCCGCACTTCTGGAGCGAGGGCCGACAACGCTTTCATGACCGCTCCTTAGACTGCCAGACCGACCATTTTGGCCAGCTCAACGGTGCGGTTGGCATAGCCCCATTCGTTGTCATACCAGGCATAGAGTTTGACCTGAGTGCCGTTGATGACCATGGTCGATAGCGCATCAATGATCGATGAGCGCGGGTCGGTGCGGTAGTCGATGGACACCAGCGGACGTTCTTCGAAACCGAGGATGTCTTTCAGCTCGTTCACGGAGGCGTCCTTCAGGAACTGATTGACCTCTTCGACGGTTGTGGCCCGCTCGACTTCAAAGACGCAGTCGGTCAGCGACGCGTTGGCCAGCGGCACACGAACGGCGTGACCATTCAGGCGTCCGCGCAGTTCCGGGAAGATTTCGGCAATGGCGGTGGCCGAGCCGGTGCTGGTTGGAATCAGGCTCATACCCGAAGCACGCGCACGACGCAGATCCTTGTGCGGTTGATCGAGAATGCTTTGGGTGTTGGTCAGGTCGTGGATTGTGGTGATCGAGCCATGACGAATGCCCAGTTTCTCGTGGATGACTTTCACCACGGGTGCCAGACAGTTAGTGGTGCACGAAGCGGCGGTAACGATGCGATGCTCAGCCGGTTTGAACAGCTGATGGTTGACGCCCATGACGACGTTCAAAGCGCCCTTCTCTTTCACTGGTGCACTGACCACAACTCGCTTCACGCCTTGGTCAAGGTAAGCCTGGAGCACCGCAACCGTCTTCATTTTGCCGCTGGCTTCAATCACTAGATCGCAGCCCGACCAATCGGTGTCGGCAATCGCCTTATTGGCCGTCACCTTGATCCGCTTGCCGTCGATGACGATGCTATCGCCTTCGGACTCGGCCTGATAATTCCAACGACCATGCACCGAATCGAAGTTCAGCAAGTGTGCATGCGTCGCCGCGTCACCCGCTGGATCGTTGATTTGCACGAACTCAAACTCCGGCCAGCTCCAGGCTGCTCGTAGCGCGAGGCGACCGATCCGACCGAAACCATTGATGCCAACTTTGATAGTCATATTGGTGTGCTCTGTATCTGTTGTCAGTGGGCGTTCGACTGGGATGTCGGACTGGCCGATGTATTCAATGCGGGATGGCAGCAACACCGGTGAATAATCCTCAGATAGAGCGCTGATTGACACGTTTCATAAGTTCCTCCGCCGACTCCTTGCGCTCGGAATAACGGTCCACCAGATAGTCCTGACGGTCGCGAAGCAGCAGCGTGAATTTCACCAACTCTTCCATCACATCCACGACGCGATCATAGAACGGAGACGGTTTCATCCGGCCGTTATCGTCGAATTCCATATAGGCTTTCGGTACGGAAGACTGGTTGGGGATGGTAAACATGCGCATCCAACGTCCGAGCACTCGCAGCTGATTGACCACGTTGAACGACTGCGAGCCACCGCACACTTGCATGACGGCGAGGGTTTTGCCCTGGGTCGGGCGTACCGCGCCCATCGCCAGTGGTACCCAATCAATCTGCGCCTTGAACACTGCACTCATGGAGCCATGACGCTCTGGAGAACACCAGACCTGCCCTTCCGACCAGAGCATCAGCTCGCGCAGTTCTTTCACACGTGGATGATTGTCAGGGGCGTCATCGGGCAGCGGCAAACCGGACGGATTGAAAATCCGCGCCTCGGCGCCGAAATGCTCCAGCAAGCGAGCGGCCTCCTCAACCAACAAGCGACTGAAAGAGCGCTCACGGGTCGATCCATACAGCAGCAAAATGCGCGGTTTGTGGGTGGAAGTCTTTTCGATACCGAGTTTGTCTGTCGATGGGAGATCAGCCAGTTCGGTATCGAGTTGGGGGATGTGTTCATCAAACATAGTCTTTGTCCTGCGCAACGGCGCTCTTGGATTCATCGAACCAGCGGCGTTTCAACCAGAGGGCTACGCCGACCAGGGAAATCAGCACCGGCACTTCCACCAACGGGCCGATCACCGTGGAGAAAGCGACCGGGGATGCTGCGGCAGCTATTGGCAGTGCAGAGAAACAGGATTTTCATCGAGCGGTCTCGTAGTTGAAGGCGGAATCAGGCGATTTTGCTTTCACAGCACACGGCGGCACGTTCGGGACGGTCACCCATTTCATCAAGGCGTTTGGCATCAGGGCTCAACCAGTGCTTGTTGTTTTCCAGCACAGTGGTCAGCACATGAAGAACCCAATCAGGGAGATTCGGGTGCAGCCGGTAGTAAACCCATTGACCTTGCCGACGGTCCGATAACAGACCACAAATACGCAATTGCGCCAGGTGCCTGGAGACTTTTGGCTGACTCTCATTCAACGCGCAGGTCAGTTCGCAAACACATAACTCGCCTTCACGGGTGATGAGCAGCATCGTGCGGACCCGAGTGTCGTCAGCCAGGCACTTGAAAACGGTGGTCGGGGTCAGATGGTCAGCCATTTCAGTTCTCAGTGTTTGTTTTTGACCAAGACGAACATCTTGATGCGCTCATGAAATGCTCTGAGTCGGGTATGCGTCCGCAGCCTGAGAGCGCGCAACGTTGGCGGTACAGACGAACAAGACACGGGCTTTGTTGGTCATTGAGAAGCCTCAGCGCATATATGGTTTTCCGAATATATGGTTTTACGTATGCAAGGTAAAGCCCCGCGTCGTAAAAACTCGGAAGCATCAGCTCCTTCCGAATAAAACGCGCTAGAACCTCGTTGGTTTGCCTGATGCCCTCGCGGCGATCAATCGTCGGCGGAAGGATGCGCCACCTCGGTGCTCATCGTTTACTCTGCGCAGCATCAAGGGGGATATCGAGGATGAAGGTTGCGCCCTGTCCAGCCCCGTCGCTTTGCACAGTCAAGCTGCCACCCATTTCCTGCGCGGCAAGCGCGCAGCTGTGCAAGCCGAAACCGTGACCGTCCTTGCGAGTCGTGAAGCCATGGGAAAAGATCCGCGCCAGGTGCTCTGGCGCAATCCCATTGCCGTTGTCGGCCACCGTGATCCGCAATACCGGCCCGTCAGCAAGGGAGGCGTTGAACGTGATGCACGGGCTGCGATCGGTCACGCTGTCCAACGCCTGCCTGGCATTGCGGATCAGGTTCACCAGAATCAGCAGCACTCGGTGCCGGTCCAGCGACAGCAGGGGCAAGTCGGCAATTTCCTTGACCACCGTGACCTCCTGGCGCGCCCGTGATCCAGCACTCATGCGCAAGGCGTCATCGATTAACTCTGGGACCGGCACTGTCTCGACAATACTGACGGCCACGGCATAGGACTGCTGGGCAGCGACAATGGTTTTGATGTGGTCAATGCCCTTGGTGAGTTGTCCGAGTTCTTCGATGATGCCCTGTTGCTCCGCCGCCACCACCTCCGCCAGCTTGAGCAGGTAGTTGGGCAGCATCTTCCCTTTGTGGTCCCGGGTGAGAAAGTCGCTCAGGTCATTGACGTGTTCGTTCATCAGCTGTGCCACCTTGCCCAGCCCCTGGGCCTTGGAGCCGCGCATCAGGCTACTGACCAGTTCTGCCGATACGTTCACGCTATTGAGGACGTTACCGACGTTGTGCAGCACCGTCGTGGCGATTTCGGCCATGCCCGCCTGACGAGATTTTGCGTTCAGCTCGGTTTGCACCTGGCTCATGCGCAGCGCCGCGCGTATGCGAGCCGTAAGCTCCAGCGGCGAGAAGGGTTTGGCGATATAGTCATCGGCGCCACTTTCCAGCCCGGAGACGCAGGCCTCGCTGCCGCCGCGGGCGGTCAACAGGATCACGGGTAAATGGGCGAAACCGGCGCTGGCCTTGATTCTGGCTGTCAGGCCAAAGCCGTCGAGCTCCGGCATCATCACATCCGAGAGAACGACATCGATAGGTCGACGCTGCAGCAGTGCCCAGGCCTGCTCTCCATCAGATGCGGTGGCGACGATGTAGTCATTGTGCAAAAGCTCGCTGAGATAGCTCAGCATTTCCGGGCTGTCGTCTACCACCAGCACCCGGGATTGCAAGGCGCGCTCCGGGGGCGGCTCATCGTTTGCGCCTTGCGTCGAAGCTGGGTCGTTGCTAGTGCCATGGCGGCCGTCGTCGAAACGCAGGTGGCGCTGTTCGGCTGTGCTCGTTGTGCCCGGTGACGATCGCTCATGCATAGTGCTGGCTTCGACCGGCACGGCGTTGTGCTCAGCCCCCAGTGGAAGTCGAACAAAGAAGCACGAACCCCGTCCGGGCTCGCTGTTGACGCCGACTTCGCCCCCCATCAGTTCGACCAGATCCTTGACCAGGGCGAGACCGATGCCTGTACCGCTGTAGTGGCGCGTGGCGGAATTGTCGATCTGGGAAAAGCGCTGGAACAGCAGCGGCAGTTTGTCAGGTGCAATGCCAATGCCCGAGTCTTGCACCGCGAGCTCAAATCGCTCGCCATCAAGGGGAGTGACGGCCAGGTGCACGGTGCCGCCAGCGGGCGTGAATTTGATGGCATTGCTCACCAGGTTGAGAAGAATCTTCTCGAAGTGTCGAGGGTCCAGGAACACCGTGCCGAGCGCGGGATCGATGCTGCAGGTCAACGTGCAGCCTTTGCCCTCGGCCACCATGGCGGCATCTTCGGCCAGCACACCCACCGCCTTGTTCAAGTCGATTGGCGCCGGACACAACTCAAACTTGCCCGCTTCGGCCTTGGAGAAATCGAGGATGTCGTTCACCCGATTCATCAAGCGCAGCGCGTTGCGTTGGGCACGGTCGATTTGCACACGCCAGTCCGCCGGCGGGGTGGTCGCCGCCGAGAGCTGTTCCAGCGGGGCGAGAATGAGGGTCAGGGGAGTGCGCAGTTCGTGGCTGACCGTGGCAACGAAATCGCTCTTGGCCTGGTTAGCCGTCTCGGCCTGGTTGCGCGCCTGGATGAGTTCAATGGCCTGCGCCTCCAGCACCTCGGTCTGCTGGTGCAGCGTGTCGGTCCGTTCGGCGACCATTCTCTCCAAGGAGGCCTGGACTTGCTGTCGTTCGGCTTCGGCCTCGGCCTCCAGCACCCGGATGCGCAGGGCATTTTCCTGGAACACCCGGACGGCGCGGGTCATGACCCCAATCTCGTCGCCGCGTCCGGCGCTGGCAATCTCGGCGTTCAGGTCGCCCGCCGCCAGCCGGCGCATGGCCGAGGCCAGGGCCACGATGGGCTGCGCGACAAACCGCGACGTGCTCCAGGCGATGGCTCCGGCTATCAGGATGGCAACGGTACCCGCGACTATCGTCGCAAGCATGCCGCGATCATTGTGGACCAGGGCGTCGGAGCGCGCTTCGCCAGCGAAGCGCGCAACCAACAGGCCGGCGCTGCGTGCCTCGTTGCGAACTTGGTCGCGCGCGCCGCTCAAGGCGCTGCTCGCTTGATCGAACCTGGCGAATGCCGTCCGGTAGCCGGCAATCTGATCGCTGACAGTCAGGGGCGTAGCCTTGGTTTGCAGCCCCACGGACGAAGGGAGAACGCGCGCGAGACGGGAGAGCTCGTCCAGGATCTTGCCGACAGAGCCCGCGACCTCGGCCGACGGTGACAGGCGAAACGACAAGGTCTGTGCCTCCAGGGTGGCAACACGCTCGGCGAAACGCTTGGACAGCGCGGCGGCATTGTTCAGCAAACCGGTGGCTGCCTGAATGTCGCTGGCGTCATGGGCAACCTGCTCGTCGACTTCACCCAACATGGCCTCGAGACGCTCGGTCACATCCCCACCGGCGGCAAGCTGCCGCAAAGCCTCGCCTCCCCGGAGCTTGGGCGCCTCGCCAAGGTGTTCGACCGCCAGGCAGGCAGCAGCAACCGCCGTCGCCAACTGGTCGAGGGTCTCTCCCTCGTGTGGCGCGCCCATCACCTCGCGCAATTGCTCGACCACGGGCGGGAGCGCCGCGCAGGCGTTCCGGGCCGCAGCGGCAGCCGCCCCATCGCCGGTCACCAGCGCCTTGGCCACATTGGCGGTAATGATCCGTTCGCCGTTGCGCAGGATATCCAGGATGCGGTGGGCGCTTTCGATGTTGCTCACCCGCACCTCGTGGTCAGCGGCGCGGGTATCCACCCTCTTCAGCCCTTCGGCGATGCCCTGTTCGACGAGGATCGTCGCCTCTCGCATCCGGCCGTAGTGGGCGGTCATGTTCTCTGTTTCGTCATCCATGGTCAGGGTCGCCGCCCGCAAGGCGGCGATCGCCGCAGCGAGCCTCTCCAGGCTGCCCTTGAGTGATTGCGCCTCTGCCACCGGAATGGCGGTGAGGCCGGCGATAGCCGTCGCCACCATGCCTTCGGCCTGGGACAGGCTCTCCTGGTCGCGGGTGGCGATAAAGTTTTCCACCCGCCCGGTGGCCCCGTTGACCGAGGCCAGAATTTCCGCGGAATGGCTGGCGGAATCCACCGCACGTACCATGCCTCGCAGGCCGTAGAGGTTCACGAGCGATACCGCCAGCATCAGGAACACCAGTGCGGCGACCGCCAGGCCAATCCTGACGGCAATGGGCCTGTCCGTGGCTGGTTTGAATGTCAACATGGCGCCTGGCCCCTCGCCCGCCGCTACTGCTTCGTCACCTCCGGCAAAGGCGTTGGTGGCGCCGTATGGTTGATCGCCGCGTCGATCATCGCCGCAACGGAAGCCTGACTGTAGAAAGGATTAGCAGCGCCGCCCACCGGCATCGTCGCGAGCCAGGTGTCCAGGTCCTTCGCGTCGATGCGTACCAGCGGCACCTCGACGAACTTCGGCACCTGCTTGCCCGCCAGAATCTGCTGGGCCACCCAGAAACCCACCTGGGAGACGCTCGGTGAGGCGGAGACCGAGACGGTCTCGTAGCCATTGGCATCGCGTTCCTGTTTCCACAGGGCGAGTTCGTCCTGACGGTTCCCCATCACGATGATCGGCAAAGGGCGTCCCGCCGCCTTGAACGCCATGGCCGCGCCATAACCGTCGCCCCCCTGAGTAGCGACCGCGTCAATGCTGGGCAGCGACGGCAGCGCCAGCGCCACCTCCTTGCGTGCGACGGAAGCCGTCCAGTTCCCGTATACGGTCTTGGCGAACCTCAGGCCCGGATAGTCGCTGGCGGCCTTGCGAATGCCGTCGCTGATGTTTTTATCGGTGGCATCGCCGGCAATGCCGCGGATCTCCAGGAGCGTTCCGTTTCCCTTGAGGCGCTCGGCGATATAGTCCATTTCCACGCGACCCATGGCGGACCAGTTGTAGTCCACGGTATAGACGCAGCGTTCGGTGACCAGGCTGGCCATGACGACCACCACGATGCCGGCGTTGCAGGCATCGCGGATCACCCCGTCGAGGGCGGTGTCGGACGCGGCCAGGATGACGATGGCGTTGACGCCCTTGACGATCAGGTCCTGGATATGGGCCGCTTGCTCCGACGCCGAGTTATTGGCGCTGACCACCGGAGCCTCCCGGATCAAATCATCCTTTTGCGCCTGGAGCGCAATCTCCTGCCAGTTGCGCACCATCACCTTGCGGAAATCGCTGCCCGCGTAGGAGTTGCTGAAGGCAATGCTATAGCTTGCGGTAGGGCCGCCAGCGATGCCGCCATCGGCCGCTTGGGCTGGGTTGGCGGCAACCATCGCCAGCCCGGTCACGCAGCCGGCGAAGCGCCACAGGATCTTGTGGATCTGTTGAGTATTCATGGGTTCTCCATCGTCCTTGGGATTGACCAACAGTACTGCACCTGCCGACAGCCTGGACCGACTGTTTGATCGGGTTGGATGAGTCGGCCTGCAGACTGGAGATCGCCGGCCCTGTGAGGTCTGGTGCAGGCATTGAGCGTCTCCCTGTACGGAGCGCGCGCGAGGGTTGTTCCGTATTGCCTTCGAAAAAGCCTGAAGCCGACCCATCTACTGTCTTTGTCGGTATAGGGCTGATGGGCGGCCAGCAAGTAGCAATGAGCATAGTCTCAGAGTGCCCGCTTCGCGCGCGGTCATGGAGGATTTCCCCAAGATGCTCCATCATGAGCTATCGTTCATGTCACGCATTTCTGATGACTCGCCGGGAACCCATTCATGAGAGATCTGCCACCGACCGCGACATTGCGCGCCTTTGAAGTCGCCACCCGGCACGCGACCTTTACCGCTGCTGCGCAGGAGCTGCATGTCACTCAAAGCGCGGTCAGTCACCAACTCAAGCATCTCGAGGACCTCTGGGGCCTGCAATTGTTCGAGCGTGGCAAGTCCTTAAGCCTTACGGCAGCGGGGGCTACGCTGGCGCCGATCGTGCGGGAATTCTTCATGAGCCTGGAGGCGACCCTGGGTGATCTACGCGAGCAAAAAGACAGGGTCCGACTCAAAGTCAGCACCACGTATTCCTTCGCGCTGAAATGGCTGCTGCCACGCTTGCCGAGTCTCTCCCGCCTGCATCCCGAGCTGTTGGTTTCGCTGGACACCACGGACAAGATCATCCACTTCTCCAGCGCCCAAGCCGATGTCGCGATCCGGCTTGGCAAGGGCATTTACCCGGGCCTGCATTCGGAGTTCCTGTTCGGCGAGCAGGTGTTCCCGGTGGCAAGTCCTGACCTTCTGCAGCGCTTCGGGACACCGCGCAACCCTGCCGAATTGTTGCATTACCCGCTGCTGACGCGAGATGGCGCCGAGATGGTACCGAGATGGGAGGACTGGTTTCAAAAGATCGGGCTGGAGTTTTTGCCGCTCAAGGAAAGCGTCAGGTTCGGAGATACCAACATGACGGTGGAGGCTGCCTTGCTCGGCCAGGGCATCGCCCTGGTGCGCAGTGGGCATGTTGAAGCCGAAATCAGCGACGGCCGCCTGGTACGGCTGTTCGAAGTCCCGTTCCCCTCACCGCTTGCCTACTATTTCGTCTGTCCACGGGGCATCGAATCGCAGCCGCACATCGTCAGCTTTCGCCAGTGGTTGATGAGTGAAGCGCTGAAAGTCCAACGCGCTTATGGGTGATGCATGAGGTTTTATTCATGAAGCAATGAGGAGACTTCTCTGTAGTCCCGGCAGTTGGCCTGCTTAAAATGGCGCATGCCTACTCATATCACCTTGCTGGTTCTTTTCGCCGCGCTCCTGCATGCCAGCTGGAATGCGCTACTGCGTGGCGGCGCCGATCGGCTGTGGTCAATGACGGTCATGTGCATCGCTGTCGCCATCGCCAGTGCCGTCGCCGCAGCGTTCATGGCTCCACCAGCGGTTGCCAGCTGGGGCTATGCGGTGCTTTCGGCGGTGCTGCATGTTGGCTACAACCTGTTTCTGGTGCGCAGCTATAGGGTCGGCGACCTGGGGCAGACCTATCCAATTGCGCGTGGATCGTCACCGGTGTTGATCACCCTGGGCGCCGCCGTCTTTGCCGGAGAAAGCATCGTTCCCAGCGCGTTACTCGGTATTGTGCTGGTGTCAGGCGGAATTATTTCGCTGGCCTTCAGGGGTCGCAACCTGTCGGTTCCCAGCCTGCCCTATGCGCTGGGAACGGGCTGTTTCATCGCTGCCTACAGCGTCACCGACGGCATTGGCACCCGGCTCTCCGGCGCGCCGCTCGCCTACACCGTGTGGATGTGCGCCTTGTGGGGCGTGTTGATGCCTATGGTGTACATCGGCGTACGCGACGCTCGCAGTCTGTTCTCCGTCCGGCCCGGAATATTGACCGCGTTGTTCGGCGGGCTGGTCTCCTTGCTGGCCTATGGAATTGTCATCTACGCCATGAACGAAGCGCCCTTGGGCGCGGTATCGGCATTGCGCGAAACCAGCGTGCTGTTTGCAGCGTTGATTGGCTACGTGTTCCTCGGCGAGAAACTCACCGCTCGCCGGCTCCTGGCGTGCGCAGTGATCGCCAGCGGCACCCTCATCATCGGCTGACACGAGCCATTTCTCACCGTTGCAGGAGGTACTCTCGATGGAAAACGTCTCGCAGGCACCGCTGATTCTGATAACCGGTGGCAGTCGCGGAGTGGGTGCCGCTACCGCGCGGCTAGCCGCCACACAAGGCTATGACGTCGCGATCAGCTACGTCGCTAACGAGCCTGCGGCGCTGGCTGTAGCGGCGGATGTAGAGGCATTGGGACGCCGGGCGCTGGTCATGCGGGCCGACAGTGCGGACCCCGAGCAGGTCGCCGATTTGTTCGCGGCCATTGATCGCTCGTTCGCACGCATTGACGTATTGGTCAATAACGCTGGGGTACTGGCGCCCCAGTCCCGCCTGGAGGACCTTGGTTTCGAACGCATGCAGCGCATCTTCGGGGTCAATGCCATCGGTCCGATTCTGTGCGCCCAGCAGGCGGTGAAACGCATGTCTTACCGTCACAACGGTCCGGGCGGCGTGGTGATCAATGTCTCTTCGGCATCGGCGCGCCTCGGCAGCCCCAATGAATATGTCGACTACGCAGCGTCAAAGGGCGCACTGGAGACCTTCACCATCGGGCTGGCCAAAGAGGTGGCCCGGGAAGGGATACGCGTCAACTGCGTGCGCCCCGGCCACATCTACACCGACATGCATGCCAGCGGCGGCGAACCGGGACGGGTCGATCGCGTCAAGGACTCGATCCCTATGGGCCGGGGTGGTCAGCCGGAGGAAGTGGCGCGGGCCATTCTGTGGCTGGCCAGCCCGGAGGCTTCATTCGTGACCGGTACATTCCTCGACGTGACCGGGGGAAAATGAGCGGGTGCGCGCCAATCAACCGGATGCTGTAACCGGGGCCGCCAGCCGCTTGCAGCCATACCCGCGATGGTCCCGGCGAGCGCATAGACACCTGCGCCAAGCACATCGCCAAGAATGAACAGGAACCACATCGGACCGATTACAGCGCGGTGCAAGGCAGGTTGGGATGTGGGTTGGCTCATTCATGGGGCGACTCGGGCGGCGGATTGCTCTAAGCGATCATCAGGCAAGGCGCCGGATGAGACGCGATTCTCCAATAATGGAAAATTTTTACGACGCCAAGGCTCCTTTCGTAGACAACCACCCAGTCGAAAAGCAGAACCGGTCACAAGCCCTGTTTATAGCGGTCAGGTTCGATGAAGTTGAAAAGCCTTATTGATCAACCAGCCGCCAGGAGCTTCTTGACTTCAGCAATGATCAAATCGATGTTGAACGGCTTTGCCAATACGGCATTGAACAATTCCGGCTTCTCCATTCCGATGTGTGCTTGCGCGCCACTCATCAAGATAATCGGCAAGTGATTGACGGAAGGCAAGGCGCGAACCGCCGTGGCGAATTCGAGGCCGTCCATGACTGGCATCATGAAGTCCGTGATGATCAAGGAAGGCCGTTCGCGCTCCAGTACCTCAAGTCCTTTTTGCCCGTTGCTGGCTTTTACGACCATGAAGCCCTCATCCTCCAGCGCGTAGCCGATAATATCTGCGATCAAATACTCGTCGTCGACGACCAGGATGGTGGTCATATCAATGCGACCCGAATCCAAGACTTAGGACGTTGAACCAGGCAGCGCTGAACGAGTGGAGACTGGTGGTTCATTTCTTGAAGCCTTTTTCAGATCTACGTCTTGGTCACGGATAACCACCTCGAATCGCGAGGGGTCATAAGCGCTATCGCGTACCTTAAGAATTGAAATTGTTCTGCTTAGTTCAGAGCAATTCTCGAAGAAGCGCATCAGTATCAGGTTATCAACGATGCTGGACAGGTCGGAGTTGGGGGAACTGACCTCGGAACCGAACAAATCGCGCATTTCCCAGGAGGCCAGCACCGTCACCCCCCTGGATCGCAGCTCGTTCATCAATGCACTGTAAAAGTCAGTAATTCGCGCAGGATTCGTCGAAACCCGGGTCATGCCGCTCAGGCTGTCAATGAATAGACGCTTGATGCCCTTTTCTTCTACCAAGCTCAACAACCGTGCGCCCAGCCCGTCCAACAGACCTTCGGTGGTGGGCTGCCAGGCAATACTCAGCGCACCGCTTTGCTCCATGCCTTTGATGTCGATTCCCAACGATTGGCCCTTCAGGCGCAACCGCTCCGGGCTTTCATAAAAACCGAAATGCAGGCCTGGCGCTTCCACTGTCGACTCACTCAGAAACTTCAGGCCCAGCGTTGTTTTACCGATGCCGGAGGGGCCCATGACCAGGGTCACGCTGGAGCTGTACAGGCCGCCGCCGAGAATATTGTCCAGTGAGGCAATACCACTGGCGATACGCGTCATGTCGGCACTGTCATTTGACGATGGGCGACTGTAAAGGCTCTCCAAGCGTGGATAGACCACCAAGCCGTTATCGTTGATCTCGCATTCATGGAGTCCCGTCAGGGCCCCGCTGCCTCGGGTTTTGCGCAGCTGGATACGACGCACGGATCGAGTGCCATACAGCTCTTCGCCCATCTCAATGACGCCATCGACCATCGTATGTTCGGGGCTGCCGTCGTCCAACCGGGAACTGGTTAGAAACAACACGGTACAGCCAGCGAAAGCAGCATGGCCTTGCAACTCGGAAATGAATTTCTTGGTGTCGATGGGTGAGTCGGCTTTTGAGCGCGCATTAAGCAAGCCATCCACCACCATCACCGTCGCTTTTTGACGGCTGATCTCGCGTCGAAGCAGCTTCACGACTTCATCGAGGCCCTCGTTTTCCAGGGTGTCGAAGGCGCTGACAAACTGGATTTCAGCCCCCACCATGGAGGCATCGAAAAAGCTCAATGTCGAAAGGAACTGGAAGAGGCGGTCATGGGACTCGGCCAGCAATGTCGCAACCAAGACACGACCACCATTGCGGGCGTGATGGAATCCGAGTTGATTGGCCAGGATAGTCTTACCAGACCCTGGACGGCCCTGAATAATATAGGAGGAACCTGAAACCAGCCCTCCCTTGAGCAGAGCATCCAGGCCTTCGATTCCACTTTGAAGGCGATTTAGCGTTTCCACAATGCGACCCTGATCTGAAAAAAGCAGGCTGTTGAAGCCGAATGGATGAATGCTAACTCCATTTTTACGCGGGAGCCATCCACTTGCAGAGCCTAACAGCACAACCCACTATCCAGAGTCCCCTGGCGCTTGATCAGGTCCCAGGCTAAAGGCAACACTTCAGTGGGCGAACCCTATATCAGCAGCACCAGTCTCAGCCGCTCAATACAGCCTTGAGCAATGGATCATTCAGGTACGCGACATTCAATCTCGTCCATGGATTTATACGCGACTGCTCCGGAGAAAAAATGTGCCCAGGGGCAATCATGAACCCCCTCGGAAGCAGTCGACGGGTTAGCTCCCTTGCATCGTCAATGTGAGGAAACCTGACCCACAAATAGAGGCTTTGCTCCGGCCTGATGAATACTTCGGCGCCAATGTCATCCAGCATCTGCAGCCCTGCCGTGGTGGCAATTTTCAGCCGCTCTTGTAGGCGGATCAGATGTCGCAGGAAATGTCCCTCCGTCAGGATGACATCGACGGTTCGTTCACAAAGCTCCGAAGTGCTGGTGTGCAACAGCATTTTCAGGTCGCCCAGTTCATCTATGACGTCTTTGCTGCCTGCGATAAATCCAACCCTCAATGCCGCAGACACCGATTTTGAGAAGCTCCCCACGTACAGCGAGCGTCGCAACTGATCCAGCGCCGACACCTTGATTGCCGATGCCGGTTTGAAATCTGCCAAAGCGTCGTCGTCCACCAGGATGAAGTTGTGCTCTTGCGCTAGCTGAACCAACCGATGGGCTTTGCCGGGGGAAATATCGGATCCCGTCGGGTTGTGCCCGACAGACTGCATGAAAAATAATTTGGGCTTATGCACAAGCAGATGCTGCTCCAGCACGTCCATGTCCGGCCCATCGGGCAATCTGGGTACGGATAGCATCCGGGCGCCTTGTAATTGCAGCTTGCCGAATAGCGGGTAGTAGCCTGGATCCTCGACAAAAACGTAGTCCCCGGGCGCTATAAACCGGCGGATTATCAGGTCCAGTGCGTGATTGGCCCCATGGGTGGTGACGATCTGGCGAGGGCTTGCGGTAATTGAGTAGGTCGCCAGTTTTTGCACCAGATGTTGACGAAGCGCTGCATTCCCCAATCGGTTGCCGTATCGGAAAAGCGTCGTTACGCCGATACGCATGACTTGCCGGGTGAACTTGTCCAAACGCAAATCCATCAGCCACTCTACGGGTGGAAAACCTTCACCAAGTGGCGAGTGACCAGGTTCACGGACAAACTGCTGCCGCATGAGCCAGATGGTGTCCATCGCCCGGGTGAAAGGTAGCGGCTCCTCCGGTTCGTTACTGCTCGGAGCTCCTTGTTTGACGAAGAAGCCCTGCCCATGGCGCGCTTCAACAAGTCCCTGGGAGGCCAGCGATTCATAAGCGTTGATCACTGTGTTTTTCGAATGGCCAAACAGGCGCATGCACTCGCGCAGGGACGGCAACCGGTCACCGACGCGGTAAGTGCCATTGCCGATTTGCTCGACCAATGAGGCCGTCAGCTGCTGGGCCAGTGTCAGCCGCGCCATCGTAATTGAACCCCTGAACCAATTATTCACCGAGGGTACAGCTTAGGTACTGTCTGTCCAAACTGTACCTTTTTTACGCTGACACATGCGAATAGGGTGACAGCCATTCAATAACAATCACTGCGCCAGGACTCTTCACATGAGTATCGATTCCCGCCTCCCCACGTTTCGCAGCCTGTCGCCCGCCGAACGCCTGGCCCATTTGCAAGCGCTGCTTGGGCTTCCAGAAGCGGATGTTGCCCTGCTACGCGATGCCGGCGCCCTCCCCTTGGAAATTGCCGACGGCATGATCGAGAACGTGATTGGCAAGTTCGAATTGCCCTACGCCGTCGCGAGCAACTTCCAAATCAATGGTCGTGACGTAATCGTGCCGTTGGTGGTTGAAGAGCCGTCGGTGGTCGCAGCGGCTTCGTTCATGGCCAAGCTGGCACGCGATGCCGGTGGTTTCCAGACCTCCAGCTCTCTGCCGCTGATGCGCGCCCAGGTGCAGATTGTCGAGGTCGAAGATCCCTTCAATGCACGTCTGAGCCTTTTGCGGCGCAAAGACGAAATCATCGAACTCGCCAACCGCAAGGATCAACTGCTTAACACACTGGGCGGAGGCTGCCGCGACATTGAGGTGCACACCTTTGCCCAGAGCCCTCGCGGGCCGATGCTGGTGGCCCACCTGATCGTGGATGTGCGCGATGCCATGGGCGCCAACACCGTGAACACCATGGCTGAAGCGGTTGCCCCGCTGATGGAAGAAATTACCGGAGGCAAGGTACGACTGCGCATTCTGTCCAACCTGGCGGATCTGCGTCTTGCCAGGGCCCAGATCCGCATTGCCCCTGAGCTGCTCACGACCGCAGCCTATAAAGGCGAAGACGTCATTGAAGGGATTCTCGATGCTTATAACTTTGCTGTCATCGACCCCTATCGTGCAGCCACCCACAACAAGGGCATCATGAATGGTATCGACCCCCTTATCGTCGCCACGGGCAATGACTGGCGCGCGGTGGAAGCCGGCGCTCACGCCTATGCCTGCCGTAATGGCCATTACGGTTCGCTGACCACGTGGGAAAAAGATGGCAAAGGTCATCTGGTGGGCACCCTGGAAATGCCCATGCCTGTCGGCCTGGTCGGCGGTGCCACCAAGACTCACCCACTGGCTCAACTGTCGCTCCGCATCCTGGGTGTGAAGACGGCGCAGGAACTGGCCGAAATCGCGGTAGCAGTCGGCCTGGCTCAAAACCTGGGCGCACTGCGTGCATTGTCGACTGAAGGAATTCAACGCGGACACATGGCTTTGCATGCGCGCAACATTGCACTTTCCGCCGGTGCCAAAGGCGAAGAGCTCAATTGGCTGGTCAAGCAGATGGTTGAGGCGAGTGATGTGCGTTCAGACAAAGCGGCTGAATTACTCAAGCAAAAGCGCGCGCAGTGATGCCCTTCTCGCGACCCATGGCCTTGTAGAAACGAATCAAACCGCATCTCTTCACGTTCATAACAATAAAAGCCCGCAGGGGCAGTGGGAGAACCCTGATGAAACCCGAACTGTTTGAAGTCTGGGGCGACACGGTAGACGGTCGCCACTTGATCTACTCCATTGGCATCGGCGCAATCGTCAGCCTCGGCACGTTCTTCCTGGCGCAGTATCTGTTTGTCGGCTGGGTAGACTCTCTGCAGATGGCCCGTGCATACGCGATGCTGGTGGGTATCGTGGGTTGCCTCGCTGGCGGAGCCGTCAGTGCGTCGCTTTTCAAACCCAAGCGCAATGTCGTAGAGCATCTGGCCGATCCGGCGTGGCGTTCAAAAATCCTGATCGAATTGGAGAGTGAATACGGCCCCCTCGGCAATCTGGCTGACCTGCCGCCAGCCACGATAGCGGAGCTGCGTGAAATGGATCTTTATGATCTGTTCGCGGATTACGAGAAAGGTCAAAGCAATTGCGCGAAAAGCTTCGATGCCCCTCCCATCGCCGCTGTCAGCGCGGGAAGCCTCAAAGGTGACCGACCATGATCGCGCCCCTGCTGGATCAGATCCTGATTGCGTTGGGCATGGGTATCCTGGGGGCGGTGGTTTTTGCCGGGATCGGGCTCATTTCGGGTAGCGATGAAACCACGACGCTCGCCCCGCTGACGTTGTTGGTCGTTCTGCTGGGCGTTCCTGCCGCCGGTGTGCTGACATTCTTCCTGGCGGGCGCGGTGGCCAAACATATGACCCATGCCGTACCGACGGCTCTCCTGGGTATTCCGGGCGATACCATGGCGACGCCACTCATGCGCGAAGCCAATTTCTTGCGCAATCTGGGCGTACCACACATTGCACTGCGCAAGATGATTTCGGGGGCGGTCATTGCTGCGTTGATTGCTGTTCCGGTGGCCGTGCTGTTCGCCGTGATGCTCGCGCCGTTCGGTGACATGATCAAGCGTGCTGCACCTTGGGTTTTCCTGTGCGCAGCGGTCGCTATCGCATGGTTTTCCAAAGGTCGCATGGCGGCGGTGCTGACGCTGATCCCTTTCGTCATGGTGATCGTGGCCCTGCAAAGCATCACCGCTCAGTATGGGGTCAAGCTCAGTGTCAGTTACTTCCTCGGCATTGCCGTCGGTCCGTTGATCGCCGCCCTGTTCTCCATGCTCGCGCCGGCCGAGCGAGAAACAATGCGACGCCAGGAGGTGCGCACCTTTTCCTTGTCTCCCGACGTAAAAAGCCGGGGCGGATTTTTCCCTAATCCGCTCAGGGTGTTAGACAGCAAACAAAGCCTGTGGACGGCCATCACTGCCGTAATCTCCAGCGCCACCTTCGTGTTCAGTCCGGTCGCCATGACCGTCATCATGGGTGAAGTCGTCGGCGCGAGGGTCAAGCACGTCTACCATCGGTTGACCACAGTCATCACCGCTCGAAACGGGGTGACCGAATCAACTTACCTCGCCGAAGCGTTGATCCCGCTGATCGCGTTCGGTCTGCCACTTAGCCCCGTCGCCGCGGGCCCGGCAGCGCCACTCTTCAATGCGCCCCCACGCTTTAGCGTCGACACCGCGACGGGCGAGGTGCACAACTTGCACTCACTGCTCAACACTTGGGAGTTCCTGGGGTACGGCATGTTGGCAGTGGTCATTGCCATTCTGATTGCTTACCCGTTCACCATGAATTACGCGCACAGAGCAGCATCCTATGTGTCGCGCAAAATTAGCCACGAAGCCGTGATCTCGACATTTGTTGGCCTGCTGCTGGTGATTGGCATTTGGGAAGGCGGCTTCCTGGGCTTGCTGGTCATCATCACCATCGGCCTGCTCGGCGGATTTCTCTCACGCTTCTTGGGCTTCAACATTGGCGTCCAGTTCATGGGCTATTACACCGCCGTACTCACGGTTCCGGCTCTCGTCGCCCTGACACACGCATGATTTCCAGCAAACCAAACAACTATATTCAGGTAACCATCATGCATAAAAGATTCTCACATCCCTGTTGTTTAAGAACGGAACGCATCAACCTTGAGTCCAAATCGACTCATTTTGTTGTACAGCCCGCCACGAGACACATTCAACCGTTGAGCAGCCAGACGGATGTTTCCGCGCGAATCTTTGAGGGCGGCGATGATTGCATTCATTTCATGGGTGCCGAGGTCCAGGGCCGTTCGAGGTTCAGGGGCACTTCCCCACGTCGGGGGTCGCCCTGGCTGCCTGATCTCCAGCGCCAGATCGCTCGGTTGGATCAGTTCGGTCATCGCCAGGTTGGTCGCCCGCTCAATGACGTTTTCCAACTCGCGGACATTGCCCGGCCAATGGTAGGCGCCAAGAATATCCAACGCCGCCGGTGAAAGGTCCTGCATCGACTTGCGTAGAGAACGGGCACAACGCGCAAGAAAATGCCGTGCCAGCAACGGCACATCGTCGCGGCGCATCCGCAGTGGCGGCACCGTCAGGTTCAGCACGTTGAGTCGGTAGTAAAGGTCTTCACGAAAGGCCCCTTCGGCCACCGCTTGACTCAGGTTGCGGTGGGTGGCGGCGATGATGCGAACATTGACGTGCAACGATTTTTTTGCACCCACCCGTGTCACCTCGCCTTCCTGCAGGACGCGCAGCAAGCTGACCTGCGCATCAAAGGACATGTCACCGATTTCGTCGAGGAAGATCGTGCCGCCATCGGCCAACTCGAACTTGCCTGCCGAGCCTCCACGAGCCG
This sequence comes from Pseudomonas sp. G2-4, assembly GCF_030064125.1. Lineage (NCBI taxonomy): Bacteria > Pseudomonadati > Pseudomonadota > Gammaproteobacteria > Pseudomonadales > Pseudomonadaceae > Pseudomonas > Pseudomonas sp. G2-4. Next base: position 4,064,918 of record NZ_CP125957.1, read on the forward strand.
ATCCGGTGAAGGCGCCTTCGACATGACCGAACAGTTCACTCTGCACCAGGTCACGGGGAATGGCTCCACAATTGACCGCCACGAAAGGGCCGTCACAACGGTCGCTGGCATTATGGATCGCCTGGGCAAACAGCTCCTTGCCAGTACCGCTCTCGCCGAGGATCAGCGTGGTCGAATCACTGCGGCTGGCAATCCGGGCCAGGTGCACGGCATCCTGAATAGCCCGTGAACGGCCCAGGATGGTTTCGAAGGTGTAGCTGGCCTGGGTGCCAATGATCCGCCGGGTGATTTCCCGGATGCGCCGGTTTTCACGCAACGAAACAATGCGACCGCCTTGCTCCAGCGGACAGACCGACACCAGGCAGGCCAGGTGGCCGCGGTCGGGCAATTCAAAGGTGCAATCCAGGTCTCGCACCCCTTCCCCGCCCGCGAGCAGGATTGCATCGGTCAACTCGCTTTGTCCCAGGCTCTTGAACGGACTGCCGAGCAGGTCGCGGCCCACGCGGAACAACTCTCGGGCGTAATGGTTGAGGGCTTTGATACAACCCTGCTCATCCAACACCACCAAGCCCTCGTTGAGCACCTCAAGGACTGTTTGTTGTTCTTCCAGCAAGGCTTGCAGCGTCATCTGCCTCGAGACCGCTTCGGCCGCGGCCTGGACAGTGCCCAGGGTATGGAAATGAAACCAGCCTGGCTCTGCCGTCAAGGTCAAGATACCCAGCGTCCGACCCTGAACATCCCTGATCGGAGCGGCGGCGCAATGCATGCGGCGCTCGCGCAGTCCCAGCCCGAAGTTCTCCTCGGCCAGCACATACACCAACCGCTCTTCAGCAATCGCCAACCCGGTGCAATTGGTTCCCTGTACCGATTCCAGCAGTCGACTGCCTATGGGCGTGATGTCCAGGCCACAGAAATACAACGTCGTGCCTTCGATATCGGTCAGATTGATATGGCCCTTTGGGTTGTAGGCGAGCAAGCCGTGCATGACTTGCGCCGCTGCGGCGATCAGTGGCCGGTTGGCTGCCAGTGTCGCGGTCAGGTCGGCGGGAGCGACAAAACGGTACTCGCCATCTGCCGGATCCAGGCCGGCATTGACGCTGCGCAACCAGGACTGCCAAATCACCCGCCGGATCCCGACAGGCCGATCTACGCGCCCCCGCAAGCACGCTCGCCAAGCCTCATCCAGCACAGTGATTGGCCCTTCGTTCAACGACGCAGGGCCAAGCGTGGTGAGGTAATCGCGGTCTTCGGCACTCAATACTGCAGGTGGTTGATTCATTATTCGGCCGCATGTCTATATTTTTGACATGACAGTATAGACATGTAATAGAAATGAACACTCGTTCAGCCACGAACGAATAAAATCCACCAAATATCAATAGGTTAACTTTTGGCACAACGCTTGCTCCCTGCTTACCCAGACGAGGACATTCTTACCGCCGAGTCGTAAAAACAATAAAGGGAGTCATGTTCATGAGCACATCCAAGACCATTCGCCTTGGCCTCATCGGCGCCGGCCGCATGGGCAGTTTTCACGGCCTGACCGCCGCCCGGTACATCCCCGGCGCATGCCTCGCCGCCATCGCCGATCCGACCCCCGGCCAGGCCGCGCGCCTGGCGGCGGAACTGGACGTGCAGAAGGTCTATGCCGATCCGCAACAATTACTGGATGACCCGGACATCGACGCCGTGCTGATTGCCGCCCCGGCCCGCAGCCATGCCGAATTGGTGATCAATGCGGCCCGGGCCGGCAAAGGTGTGTTCTGTGAAAAACCCATGGCCATCACCCTCGACGAGGCCGACCGCGCCATCGCCGCCGCTGCCGATGCACAGGTGACGCTACAAGTCGGCTTCAACCGTCGCTTCGCAAAGAGTTTCCGCACCGCCCATCTGGACGTGGTTGCCGGCCGGATCGGTACGCCACAACTGCTGCGCTCGCTGACCCGCGACCCGGCGCTGAACAACCCGGCCGCATCGCCGCAATGGGTGATCTTCCTGGAAACCCTGATCCATGACTTCGATACCCTGCGCTACTTGAATCCAGGTGCCGAAGCGGTTGAAGTTTTTGTAATGGCCGATGCCCTGATCGCACCGGACTACAAGGACAACGGGTTTCTCGATACAGCAGTGGTCACGATCCGTTTCGACAATGGCGCCATCGCCACGGCCGAGGCCAATTTCCAGGCCGTGTATGGCTACGATGTCCGCGGCGAAGTGTTCGGCAGCGCGGGCATGCTGACCATGGGCAACGTTAACGACTCTGACTTGCTGCGATACCTGGCCAATGGGGTCCAGGCTGACACCCAGCGCATGGACACCGACTTGCTGCGTGATGCCTATGTGGCCGAGCTCAACCACTTTGTCAGTTGCGTGCGCAACGGCGAAAAACCTCTGGCCAGCGGTGAAGATGCCCGGGCGGCACTGGCCATTGCTCGCGCCTGTATCGAGTCCTTCCAACTGGGCAAAACAGTGCGCGTGCAAGGAGCTCGTTCATGAGTTTCACACCGTTCAAACTGGCGATCAGCGCCGAGATGGTCTTCCTCGACCTGCCCTTTACCGAGCGAGTCAAACGCATCCATGCGCTGGGCTTCAGCGTCGAGATATGGAACTGGACGACCAAAGACATCCAAGCCCTCGTAGCGACCGGCGCGGATTTCACCTCCATGACCGGCTACATCTCGGGCAACCTGACCGATCCCGAGGATATCCAGCAACTGCTCGACAGCGCCGAGGAATCCTTGGCGGTCGCTGCTCAATTGGGTTGCCCCAGCCTGAACCTGCATGGCACCGGCCTGGGTGATCGGGGATTGCCGGTCAAACCCGTTGCCCAGACCACCGGCCGCATGTGGTTGAGCGCCTGCAAGACGCTGGAAAAAATCGCCCGCCTGGGCGAAGACACCGGTCGGGTGTTCCTACTGGAAAACCTCAACACCGAAGTCGACCACCCGGGCACGCCTTTCGCCCGTGCCGACGATACCCTGGCGCTGATCGAGGCCGTGGGCAGCCCACACCTGAAGATGAATCTGGACCTCTATCACGCACAGATCGGCGAAGGGAACCTGATCGAACTGATCCAACGCGCCGGCAGCGCCATCGGCGAAATCCAGGTCGCCGACGTCCCTGGCCGCAGGGAGCCCGGCACCGGCGAAATCCACTATCCCGCCATTGCCAGGGCCTTGTTCGGCATGGGATACAGCGGTGTCGTCGGCCTCGAAGGCTGGGCCAGCGGTGACAGCGAAGTCGCGCTTGAGCGTTTCAGACAGGCCTTCACGCTTGATGGATGAAGCCCGCGCCGAAGTCAAAACGTGTGGCAGATTTCTTCTCTCGGTGACGTACTACTCATAACAACAAAAGGAAAACCATCATGCCTCGTTGCACACTGCTTTTCGCCACCCTGCTGTTGCTTTTCAGCCAATGGGCCGCCGCCGATTATCGCATCGGCGTCAGCATCGCCAGGGTCGACGACAACTTCATGACTTACGTGCGTAACGGCCTGGACGAGGCCGCGAAAAAGGAAAACGTGCAGATTCAATTCGAGGACGCCCAAGGCGATGTGGTGCGCCAACTCAACCAGGTCCAGGGCTTTATCAACCAGAAAGTGGATGCGGTCATTGTCCTGCCGGTGGACACCTCCGCCACGGCCAACATCACCCGCGCCGCGGTCGAGGCGAAGACCCCGCTGGTCTACGTCAACCGTCACCCGGACGAGCGTACCTTGCCCAAGGGTGTCGTCACGGTAGCGTCCAATGACATTGAGGCCGGACAGCTGCAAATGCGCTACCTGGCCGAAAAGCTCGGAGGCAAGGGCAACCTCGCGATCATCATGGGCGACCTGGCGCAAAACGCTACCCACGACCGCACCGAAGGCGTCAAACAGGTGCTCAAGGATTATCCCGGAATCAAGATTGTCGAGCAGCAAAGTGCCGAGTGGCAGCGCAACAAGGGGATGGACCTGACCAGTAACTGGTTGTTGGCTGGCAGCCGTTTCGATGCCATCGTCGCCAACAACGACGAAATGGCCATCGGTGCGGCCATGGCCTTGCAACAAGCCGGCAAAGCCAAGGGCGAGATCGCAATCGTCGGCATCGACGGCTTGCCTGACGGTCTCGCGGCGATCAAGCGCGGGATGCTGGTCGCCTCGGTATTCCAGGACCCCAAGGCTCAGGCGACCAGCGCGGTACAAGCGGCGCTCAAGATGATCAAGGGAGAACCGGTCGAAACAGACGTCTGGGTGCCCTTTCAGTTGATCAAGCCTGAGCAATTGGCGGTGTTTGAGCAACATTACAAATAGCGGCCAGCTCAACACTTCGCCGCGGTCCCGGCAGGGATCAGCGGCGACTCGCAAAGCGAATCCTGTTTCGTCTATTCCTATTGAGCGACGCAGTGCGTCATGTAAAACGCGCCTGGTCACTGCCCACCCGACTCCAGAATTCTTCGGCAGATTGACTGAGTGGCGCCGTTGGACGAGTCAGATGAATTTCCAGAGGTATATCCCAGCTTTCGTCGAGAGCCCTGACTAAGCGTCCATCCAGTACTTCTTGCTCGGTAAGGCTCTTGGGCAACCAGGCCACACCTTTGCTTTCCAAGGCCATGGACATGAGTACCGCTGCAAGGTGGCTGCTAAAAAGGGGTTTGAGGTGAAGGTATTCCTCTTTGCCACGTAGTCTGTGAGTGACGATACGCCCCAATCCGGACTCGTGGGTGTATGCGAGGTATGGCAATGCCGCAGGCGAGGTGCCGAAGTTAGCGTAGGCACTCGCAAGAGGAACGAGAACGTCTTCACCCACCTTCTTTCCGATGAACTGGTCAGGGGCCAGTAGAGGTGGAACGTCGGGATGGCGGTGGCAGAGCAGAAATTGAACCTGACCATGTATGAGCATCTGCTCACAGGCAGCCATGCTAGCTGAGTGCAGCTGCACAGCCTCGATTGGAGCACCGCTCTCCGAGCTTCGAAGCCACTTGGGGAAAAATGTAAACGACAGGGAGTGAGTGGCCGCAAATTGGAGCGATTTGGCTGCCATTCCAGCTATTTCTTGAGCCTCGTTGCGCATTCTGTATAAGCGCCTGGCAGCCTCCTGGGCACTGGGCAAAATTTGCCTGCCTGCCTCAGTAAGCGTCGCGCCTTGTGGCGTTCGAACGAACAATTGCACCCCCATCCAGGTCTCCAACGAACGCACCCGGCGACTGAATGCGGGCTGGGTAACATGCCGCGCCTCAGCCGCCCGAACAAAGCTGCCGTACTCCGCAAGCGCTGAAAAATCTTCAAGCCAAACGAGTTCCAAGGGCCATGCCTCCTGTGCATAGGGTGCGGCATTAATAGCATTGGGCGGGTAGCATCGCAAAGCATAACGTGGGGTCATCAACAACAAGAGGACCCCGTCATGCGTATCGTAGACATCCGTGAAAAAACTGTTTCGATAGCCTCCCCAATCGCCAATGCCTATATCGATTTCTCGAAAATGACCTGCTCGGTTGTGGCCGTCATCACAGATGTGATTCGCGATGGAAAACCTGTCATCGGCTACGGTTTCAACTCCAATGGTCGTTATGGCCAAGGCGCACTGATGCGTGATCGCTTCCTGGCGCGAATCACTGAAGCTGACCCGGATACGCTCGTCGATCATGAGCACAACAACCTGGATCCGTTTGCCATCTGGAAAACCCTGATGACCAACGAAAAACCAGGCGGCCACGGCGAACGCTCCGTTGCGGTGGGTACCATCGACATGGCTGTCTGGGATGCCGTCGCCAAGATTGAAGGCAAACCCCTGTATCGCCTGCTGGCCGACCGCTACCGCAACGGTGTGGCAGATGACAAGGTCTGGGTCTATGCGGCGGGCGGCTATTACTACCCTGGCAAAGACCAGACCAAGCTCAAGGCAGAAATGCAGAGCTATCTGGATCGGGGCTACGACGTCGTCAAGATGAAGATCGGTGCGGTGCCGCTGGACGAAGACATCCGTCGCATCGAAGCGGTACTTGAGGTGGTTGGGGACGGTCGTCGATTGGCGGTCGATGCCAATGGTCGTTTCGATCTTCAGACGGGTATTGCTTACGCGGAAGCCATCAAGAAGTACAACCTCTTTTGGTACGAAGAGGTTGGCGATCCGCTTGATTACGCATTGCAGGCTGAGCTTGCCAATCACTACGAACTGCCCATGGCCACCGGGGAAAACCTGTTCTCCCACCAGGACGCCCGTAACCTTCTGCGTCACGGCGGCATGCGCCCTGATCGCGACTACCTACAGTTCGACTGTGCTCTGTCCTACGGGCTGGTGGAGTACATGCGCACCCTGAATGTGATGGAAGAAATGGGTTGGTCTTCTCGCCGTGTCGTTCCGCATGGTGGTCACCAGATGTCCCTGAACATCGCAGCAGGACTGCATCTGGGCGGCAATGAGTCTTACCCGGATGTGTTCCAGCCTTTCGGCGGCTTCGCTGACGGAATCCAGGTGGAAAATGGTTATGTCGGCCTGCCGGACATTCCAGGTGTTGGCTTCGAAGCCAAGTCCGCTTTGTACGCCGTAATGCGTGAGCTGGGCGAAGGCTGATCACTCTCGTTCTGCGGTCTTTGAAAGAGGCCGCAGAATCAGGCGTCACCCACCAGACGCCGCGCCACATGCCCATCACAAAAATAAAATGAGGTGCTTCCGTGGAAATCTCCAAAACCCGCTGGTACAGCCAGCTGTACGTGCAAGTGCTAATCGGCATCGTGATAGGTGCTGCAGTCGGTTACTTCGTACCTGATGTCGGAGCCAAGCTCCAACCCTTTGCCGACGGCTTCATCAAACTGATCAAAATGCTGTTGGCACCGATTATTTTCGGTACCGTCGTCGTGGGTATCGCAAAGATGGGCAGTATCAAAGAAGTCGGGCGGATCGGCGTAAAGGCGTTGATCTACTTCGAAATTCTTTCAACCATCGCCCTGGTTATTGGCCTTATTGTGGTCAACATCGTGAAGCCTGGCGTAGGTATGAACATTAACGCTAGCGCACTTGATGCAAGTGCTATTGGCAAATACAGCCAAGCTGCCAGCGAGCAAGGCGGCATCATTGATTTCTTCCTCAATGTCATCCCGCCTACTTTCCTTGGCGCATTCTCGAATGGCGTCATGCTCCAGGTCATCCTGCTTTCGGTATTGATGGGCGTTGCCCTGGTTCAAATGGGTGAAACCAGCAAGCCGCTGATCAACACCATTGATCTGTTCCTGCAAGGCCTGTTCAAGATCGTTGCGATGGTCATGCGCTTAGCGCCGATTGGGGCTGGTGCCGGCATGGCTTTCACTATCGGCAAGTATGGAATTGGCACCTTGCTTTCACTCGGTCAGTTGCTGATCGCGCTCTACGTCACAACCTTGATTTTCATCGTGGTAGTGCTGGGCACGGTTGCTCGATGGTCGGGCATGCCGCTCATGCAATTCCTGCGTTATTTCAAGGATGAAATTCTCATCACGCTCGGTACCTGCTCCACCGAAGCCGTACTGCCGCGAATGATGGTGAAGCTTGAAAAGCTTGGCTGCAAGAAATCGGTCGTGGGCATGGTGTTGCCTACGGGCTATACCTTCAATGCGGATGGCACCTGCATCTATCTCACCATGGCCGCCATCTTTATCGCCCAGGCGACCAATACACCACTGACCTTTATGGATCAGATGATTCTGCTCGGTGTATTCCTGCTGACTTCAAAAGGCTCGGCAGGCGTGGCGGGTGCGGGGTTCGTGACGCTGGCTGCAACACTCACAACCATCCACTCCATCCCCCTCGTAGGCCTGGTGTTGCTGTTAGGTATCGACCGATTCCTCAACGAAGCTCGTGCCGTTACTAACCTGATCGGTAACGGCATCGGCACCATCGCCATTGCCAAGTGGGACAACTCGTTCGATGTCGAGGCCTGCGAGCGTGAAATCGCTGCCATGAAACACGAAAAGGCAGCAAGGAAGGCATTGTTGGCGCAAAAATAATCCACAGACCGCTCCGGTTTTTGCGCTTAAAACGTGGCATGACCCGGAGTGGGTTTCCTACACGTTACTTCTTCAGGCTTTCGGGGCTGCCTGCACATAGACCATCCATCACCAGGTCCATCAATCTGACGAGACGTGAGCGCCAATCGCTCTGGGAATCCATTTGCCTTATGCTCGGGAACGAGTAGACGACATAAAAATCAGGAGGAAAAAACTTCCAAGCGTTGTTGTGCAGGCTCTTTGGGTCTGAGCATTTGCTGCCAATCGAGCTGCGCCTGGACAATGGCGACCGCATCCAGGACTTTCTGCGCCCAGCGCTCATCCTCCGGGTGCACCACGACAACGCGAAACCCGTGATCATCACCTTCAAGCTGTACCCCCTCGGAATCATCTACATGCAAGTCGATACCGAATGCCGGGGGGAACTTCGAGGGGGTGTTCGACAGCCCATGGGCCGTCAGGGCATGGTTATGCAGTACGCTGTTTACCACGCCGTCGACCCGGATGCCGTACAACATCAGCCAACGCCGGATGTAGGATGGCGTGCGACCGGACGATGTATAGACCCATATACTGCAGCCCTGGCGGCGTAGCTCCCGGGTCAGCGAGCGTGTTCCGCAACGCAGAGGCTCGCCCAGCCAGCGATGGACACAGGCCGGCAGCCGGCTTTGCTCGACGGCGCAGTGGTGCAGTTGGCAGGCCAGCGTGTCATCGATATCGAACGAAATCCGAATGCGCGGACGCTTGGGCAGGGGCATCTGGACCGCCTGCCTTAGTCGGCTGCCTGCTGCCCGGCATCTAGCCAGCGTTGAATACCGCCTCATCAATGGCCCCCTTGATAGACGGGCACGGGCCTGTCCTTGAGAAAAAACCTCATGGGATCAGGCGCCTGTTCTTCCAGGAAGGCTGCATATTTTTTCTTGATCTTGGGCAGTTCGTACAACGCCTTGACCCCATGTTTGGCGGAGTTGCGTATGACCGAGGACGGATTGAAGTAGCCCTCGGCGTTTTCCATTGTCAACACGAAAGGAGGCAAACCCGCACGCATGAGCAAATAGCTGACGATGAGCGACCCACTGCGGTTATTGCCTTCAATGAACAGTTGCGGCTTGCTGAGGATGCGCACATACACACCGGCCGCACGCTTCCAGACTGACTCACTGCGATACGCGCAGTACCAATTGAACAAATCCTTGATGCCTCCCTCAACGTTGTTGAAAAAGTGCTCCTCGGTAGCTGCCAGGTGCTGGGCGTATTCCAATCGGCGGACCGGGTCTCGACCACAGAGAACGGTGGCATTGATTTCCAGCATCAGGTTCAGTTGCTGAAGATCAAACAGGTCAACACCCCGTGCAACGTAGTCGTCAATCAACGCATAGCCTTCAAGCACATTGTGCAGCACTTCGTCAGTCAAGGGGTCACGCTGTTCCGTGAAATGCCGGCTAAGCTCGGCGAAGCGGCTCTGCACTTCACCCAGTGCTCGTTCTATCGCTAGCAAATCAAGGCGATGCGTTGCAGACATTGGTGCTCCTTGGAAACGCTTGGTAAAAAGTCTATCGGTTGCCCGCCAAATCCGTTTGGCTTCTGCAGGCATGCGGCCTTGGCCGGCCGTGTATTGCTTAGCTGAACTTGCCGCTGATGTAGTCCCCGGTCATCTGCTCGCGCGGGTTGTCGAAAATCTGCGTCGTTGGGCCCATCTCAACCAGATAACCGGTGCGCGTGCCCTGGGAAATATCCACCGAGAAAAACGCCGTGGTGTCAGCGACACGAATGGCCTGCTGCATGTTGTGAGTCACCAAGGCAATGGTGTAATCCTTCTTCAACTCAACCATCAATTCCTCGACCCGGCGGGTAGCGATCGGGTCGAGTGCCGAACAGGGCTCATCCAGCAACAGCACTTCCGGCTCGGTCGCGATGGCGCGGGCGATACACAGTCGTTGTTGCTGGCCTCCGGAAAGAGACAGGCCGCTGACCTTGAGCTTATCCTTGACTTCATCCCACAGCGCGGCGCCTTGCAGCGCATGCTTGACCCGATCACCTATATCGCCCTTGTAGCGATTGAGGCGCAGGCCAAACGCGACGTTGTCGAAGATGCTCATCGAGAATGGGTTCGGCTGCTGAAACACCATGCCAATGTAGCGGCGCACGACAACCGGATCAACGCCCTTGCCGTAGACGTCCTGTCCAAGGAAATGCACGTGACCCTCGAAACGGAAACCCTTCACCAGGTCGTTCATGCGGTTGAGGCTGCGCAGCACAGTACTTTTGCCGCAGCCGGAGGGGCCGATGAAACCGGTGATCTTGTTTTTCTCGATCGGCACATGGCTGTCACGCACGGCCATGAAGTTGCCGTAGAAAATCTTGTCCAGTTTGCAGTCCATGACTACAGGCGCCTGGGTGACAAACGGAGCGGCTATTTGCGCAGTGGATACGTTCAAGATCAGATGCTCCCGTTCTTAATACTTAGGCTTGCCGAAAATACGGCTGATGATGTTCACGAACAGCACGATCATCACCAGCACCAGTGAGGCCGCCCATGCGAGCTCGAGCTGGTTGTCGAAAGGCATCCCGGAGAAGTTGTAGATCAGCACCGCCAGCGAGGCAGTCGGGTTCATGACCTCGAGATTGCCCTGGTGGTAAATCCAGTAGTTGCTGAACAGCGCGGTAAACAGCAGCGGCGCGGTCTCGCCCGCGGCACGTGCCACAGCCAGCATGACGCCGGTCAGGATGGCCGGCATGCCCGTCGGCAGGACGATTTTCCAGATCACCTGCGAGCGGGTGCAGCCCATGCCATAGGCGGCATCCTTCATGATCTTGGGCACCATGCGCATCGACTCTTCCGCCGTCAGCACGACGATCGGCAGCATCAGTACTGCCAGCGCTACGCCACCGGCCGGCGCCGAATAGGTGCCGGTGGTCATCACAACCAAGGCGTAAGCGAACACCCCGGCCAGAATCGAAGGCAGGCCCGTGAGCATCTTGGCGGCAAACCGCGCGGCGTTCCCCAGCTTGCTGTCCGGCCCCAGCTCAGCCAGGAAGACTGCGGCCATGATGCCGACCGGCACCGCGATCGCAGCCGCGATACCGACCATCACGAAGGTACCTGCCATGGCGTTGCCGAAGCCGCCACCCATTTCGAAGCCGGTCGGCGGCAGTTCGGTGAAGACTTCCAGGTTCAGGCGCGCACCGCCACGGGTGATCAGCATGTAGAGCACGGAAATCAGCGGCACACTGGCCAGCAGCGCACCCGCCCAGACCAGGGTGGTCAGGATCAGGCTGCGCAGCGCGCGGCCTTCGAACTTGCGCTGCAAGCTGGGCATCGCGCCCGTTGGCGCCGTCAAGTCTGTTGCTGCGGTGAGATCAGTCATCACTTATTACCCCGTTGGGCATACATCATGATCATCGAACCGAAGATGTTCACGATCAGCGTAATCAACATCAGCACCAGGGCCGCATACATCAACACTTCGATCTCGTTCGGCCCGGCTTCGGGGAAGTTCAACGCCAGCAAGGCGGCAAGCGTGTTGGCCGGGGCAAACAGCGAGAGGGAAATGTTGTTGGCATTGCCGACCAGCATGGCCAGCGCCATCGTCTCGCCCAGCGCGCGCCCAAGGCCCAGCACCAGCGAGCCGAAGATGCCGGTGGCGGCGGAAGGCACCATCACTTTGAGAATTGCTTCCCAGTGCGTGGTCCCCATGCCATAGGCAGCCTGCTTGGTCTTCATCGGTACGCCTGTAAGCGCATCCTGCGAAACGGCGGCGATGGTCGGCAGAATCATGATCGCAAGCACCAGCGCCGCCGGCAGCAGCCCCGGCCCGCTCAGGGACGTGCCGAAAAAGGGTACCCAGCCGAGTTCGCTGTTCAACCAGGTTGTCAGCGGCCGGATCGCCGGAATTACTACGTAGATCCCCCACAGTCCATAGACTACGCTGGGGATGGCCGCGAGCAGTTCGACGATGGTACGGAAAATAGCGGCAAGCTTGGGCGGCAGGAAATCCTGGGTCAGGAAAATCGCCATGCTGACGCCGAAAAAGCCTGCGATCAGCAACGCGATCAGCGCGCTGTAGAGCGTGCCCCAGATAGCCGGGAGGATGCCATATTTGCCCTGGTTAACGTCCCAGACGCTGCCCAGAAGCACGTCGAAACCGTGTTTCTCCATGCCGGGAAGTGCCTTGCGTCCCACCTCGAACACCAGGGCAAATACCAGCGCCAGAATCAACACCACACCGATGCGCGCAAGCGCACGAAAGGTGCGATCAACCAGGAAATCCTTCGTCGAGGGTGGCTGGCAGGCAGAGTCCGGGTTAACCGGTACGACAAAAGGTTTGTTCATGGGCTAAGTCCGGAACGGGGGGAAAACTCTCCCGGCGTGGCGCAGACGCACACACACCGAGAGAGACCTCACGGCGTTACTGAATGTTGGCGGATGCTTTGCGAACCTGCTCGACGACCGATTGCGGCAATGGGATGTAACCCATCGAATCGGCAATCTTCTGCCCTTCGGTCAGGCTGTATTCGACCATTTCACGCATGGCCTTGGCCTTGGCCGGGTTGCCGTTGTCCTTGCGGAAGATCATCCAGGTGTAGGACGTGATCGGGTAGGACTTGGCACCGTCCGGATCAGGCAACCAGGCCACCAGGTTTTCCGGCATCTTCACTGCCGCCAGGGCCTCGGCACCGCTTTCGGCGTTTGGCACGACGTACTGGCCGGCCTTGTTCTGCAGTTGAGCGAAGTCGACTTTGGCCAGCTTGGCGAAGCCGTATTCGATATAGCCAATCGCGCCCGGGGTCTGGCGCACAGTAGCCGTCACACCATCGTTCTTCGGCGACTTGATGAACTTGTCGCTGGCCGGCCAGTTGACAGTGTTGCCCTCGCCCAGCGCTTGTTTGAAGTCTGGATTGATGGTTGCCAGGTGCTTGGTGAATACCGCGGTTGTACCGCTGGAGTCCGCACGTACAACTACAGTGATCGGCGTATCGGACAGTTTCAGGTCCGGGTTGGCGGCAGCGATCTGCGGATCGTTCCAGCGTGTGATCTTGCCCAGGAAAATGTTCGAGTACACATCGCGAGGCAGCTTGAGCCCCTTGGGATTGCCCGGCAGATTGTAGGCCAGCACGATTTCACCGGCGGTCATCGGCAACAACTGCACGCCTTCGGCGACCTTGGCGATGTCTTCATCTTTCATCGCCGAGTCACTGGCGGCGAAATCAACGGTCTTGTTCAGGAAGTCCTGTACGCCCGCGCCACTGCCCTTGGATTGGTAATCCACCGTCACATCGTCGGATTTCTTACTGAAATCCTTGAACCAGGTGAGGTAGATCGGTGCCGGGAAGCTGGCGCCGGAACCTGTCAGACGGACATTCTCGGCAGCAAATACCGAGGTGGCACTTAGAGCAACCGCAACGGCGAGTGCAGCAGTCTTCATCAGACGTTTCATTCAGGGAGTCCTTGTGATTTACGGGCTCCCGAAACTTTGCAGCAGCTTTGTTACGATTTTATGAAAGTTGAATGGCAAACGGCACTTTCGTCCCTCCTTTCCAGTGCAGCCACGCATTTTAATGTCATTCATTCGTAACAAATAACGACTAAGACTTTGCCATCCCCCACGATGCGAGTTCGCCCATGCTCTCTACTGCAGACACCTTGATACAGCGCATCCACCGTGAGCTGCTTGACCACAGTGACGAAGAGCTGGAACTGGAACTATCCGAAGACGGGCATGACCTGGATGCGCTGCTTGATGAACATGTTGAGGAAAGCAGCGAGAAGGCTGCTCGAAGGGTTTACTTCAGCGAACTGTTCCGCCTGCAAGGCGAACTGGTAAAACTGCAGAGCTGGGTAGTCAAGACAGGCCACAAAGTCGTGATCCTGTTCGAAGGGCGTGATGCAGCCGGCAAAGGGGGGGTTATCAAGCGTATCACCCAACGACTCAACCCCCGGGTCTGCCGTGTCGCCGCCCTGCCCGCCCCCAACGACCGTGAACGGACGCAGTGGTACTTCCAGCGCTATGTCTCGCACCTGCCGGCAGCCGGTGAAATCGTGCTGTTCGACCGCAGCTGGTACAACCGCGCAGGCGTTGAACAAGTCATGGGCTTTTGCAGTGACGATCAGTACGAGGAGTTCTTCCGCAGCGTACCGGAGTTCGAGCGTATGCTCGCCCGCTCCGGCATCCAGCTGATCAAATACTGGTTTTCCATTTCCGACCAGGAACAGCACCTGCGCTTCCTCAGCCGCATTCACGACCCGCTCAAGCAGTGGAAGCTTAGCCCCATGGACCTGGAGTCTCGTCGGCGCTGGGAGGCGTATACAAAGGCCAAGGAAATCATGCTTGAGCGCACCCATATCGCCGAGGCGCCATGGTGGGTGATACAAGCCGACGACAAGAAGAAGGCCAGACTCAACTGTATCCATCACCTGCTCGGCCAGATGCCCTATGAGGAAGTTGAACTCCCGGTGATCGAGCTACCGGAACGCGTCAGGCAAGAAGACTACTTCCGCAGTCCTACGCCGCCGGAAATCATCGTTCCTCAGGTTTATTGAGATACGCCAGGGGCGCCCAGTGCCAAGCGCCCTTCTACCACCTGACATGTTCCTGTCAGCCTCCCGTCACCCTGACGTCAGATCGTCCCGCCTAAAGTAACGCCAGGATTGCTCCTGCGGTGCCAGCGTCAAACCTGTAGGAGCGAGCCTGCTCGCGAAGGCGGCAGCACATCCAGTATCGATGCAAGCTGAACCACCGCTTTCGCGAGCAGGCTCGCTCCCACAGGATCCTGGCTTGACCAAAGATTTGCACGCGACGTTGCTGTTTGCTGGAGCTCTTGTCATCAGCCGGAAGGAGAAACGCAAATGAACCACCCTGACGGGCACGACAGCGCGCTTGATCAATTCATCTGGCCATTGCCAGACGGCATTCTGGACCGTAAAGACCTGTTGCTTCGCCTGCGCGCCGAACGGCGATTCATGGCCGCGCAGGACCCTGCGTGCAGGCTCGATCAACGGGACTACCTGCTTTCGCTGATCGATTCGGCATCAACACGGGCCGACGGCGCCGCGCAACGCTCAGGTTTCGATGCCCGGCGAATGCGTAGCGTCATCACCGAAGCGGCCACGAGAAGCCATTGGGGCAAGCCTTCAGGAGGTCGCCGAACGCAGGGCATCGCCGCACACTACGATGCGCAGACCTGCATGGCCGCGGTACTCGATGTCGAGCTGAGCGACGAGGGGCGCTTGATTGTGCATGACACGGTATTTGTCGCTGACCTGGGCGCTGTAGAAAACCCCGGTCGCCTACGCGCCCAGCTTGAAGGCGCGTGCCTGATGGGGGTCGCGTTCGTGGCATCTTCTGAATTTGGCGCGACAGCGACTGACCTGTGCCCGACAATCGCCCAGCGCCCCCGTTGGCCGCTCGTATCATGGCTGCCAGGGCACATCGCGGTACACCTGATCAACCCGACGGGTGCGCTCCAGGCCAGCCAGCCCAGCCAGGTGAGTTACGTACCCGTCGTCCGGGCCTTGTGCAATGCGATTTGCAAAGCCTCGGACAAGCGTACCCGCGATTTGCCGTTCAGAAGCCAATGGCTCGAAAGAGCCGGCGGACGTTAAGTCACTGCTGGGCTTCAAATCAAACCCAGCGTTCCGATAGCCACAAAAGCAGGGTAAATTATTTCTTCCAAATGAGTGAGGTTTCGCGCCATGCCTTCAACTCCCTGTGCCCCGTCCAGCATCCGTGGACAACGCGGCGCGGACCTGTTCGTAGAAGTACTGCGCAGCGAAGGCGTTCGCCATGTCTTCGGCAATCCGGGAACAACGGAGCTGCCTTTGCTCGATGCGCTCTCGGGCGTCCCTGAGATTCACTACGTGCTCGGCCTCCAGGAGGCCTCCGTCGTGGCGATGGCCGACGGTTATGCGCAGGCATCCGGCCGTCCCGGTTTCGTCAACCTCCATACAGCCGGAGGCCTTGGCAATGCGATGGGCGCCATCCTGAACGCGAAGATGGCGAACACGCCGCTGGTGATCACCGCGGGCCAACAGGATACCCGCCACGGCGTGACCGACCCGCTGCTTCATGGTGATCTGGTCAGTCTGGCCCGACCGAGCGTCAAATGGGCGGAGGAAATCCAGCATCCCGAACATATCCCGATGCTGCTGCGTCGCGCTCTTCAGGACTGCCGCACGGGGCCGACCGGCCCGGTTTTTCTTTCGCTGCCGATCAACGTGATGGAGCAGCACACCGATGCCGGTGCTGGCCAGCCGTCGCGAATCGAACGAGGTGCGGTGACCGCGGCGATTGACCCGTTGGCTGACGCCCTATCGACGGTTACCCCCGGTCGCCTGGCGATTATCGTCGGGGAGGAGGTATTCCAGTCGAATGCGCAAGTGGAAGCGGTGAGACTCGCCGAAGCACTCGGCGCGCCGGTTTTCGGGCCATCCTGGCCCGGGCATATCCCCTTCCCCACCGCTCATCCTCAATGGCGAGGAGTCTTGTCGCCCAAAGCTGCCGATATCAGCGAAACGTTCGCTGACTTCGAGGCGGTCTTCCTGCTCGGCGGCCATTCGCTGATCAGTTACCAATACTCGCAAGGCCCGGCGATTCCCCCTCATTGCCGTCTCATTCAATTGACCGGCGATGGCCACCAACTGGGCAGAGTGCATGGAACGGCGCTGGGATTGATAGGCGACATAAAGCTGTCCTTGCAGTTGTTGCTGCCGCTGCTGGATCAGACACTGGCCCCACACGGCCAGCCAATCGCGACGCTGCGAAATGTCGCTGCGCACGAGCGCAGTACCCGCCGAATCGAAGTGGCCGACCGCGCGTATCGCGAATTCAATACGCCCGTGACAACGCCTTTCGTTGCGGCCCATGAAGCTGTCCGGGCAATCGGCCCCGACGTGTGGATCGTCGACGAAGCGCCGGTCACCATCGCTCATGTGCGTGCTTGCCTGGATTCGCATTCGGCCCGCCAGTACCTGTTTACGCGTAGCGCCATCCTCGGCTGGGGCATGCCGGCGGCTGTCGGTACATCCCTTGGCCTGGACCGCAACCCGGTGGTCTGCCTGGTCGGCGATGGCTCGGCGATGTATTCACCCCAAGCGCTTTGGACAGCGGCACACGAGCGTTTGCCAGTCACCTTTGTGGTCATGAACAATGGTGAATACAACATCCTGAAAAACTACGCGCGTAACCAGGCGCACTACCGAAGTGCCGGTACTAACCAGTTCATCGGCATGGACATCCGGGACCCGGCCATCGACTTCCAGGCCCTCGCCTCCTCCCTGGGGGTTGCTTCGCGCAGGGTCGAGCGCGCCAGCGATATTGCTGAAGCGGTCGAGGATGGCATTCGCTCAGGCCGCCCCAATCTCATCGAATTACCGATCATGGCTTGAAGCTGACGGGCGTTCACCTTGGTGCGGATCCATATGTTTCAAGTCTGGAACCATTCCCTGCGCTCATCCAGTGTGTGACGGATCAGTTCGACGAGCATCTGCACTTGCGGCGTCTGCTGAGAATCGGTGCCCACGGCCATCCACAGATAACGCTGCATCGGCTGGTTGAACAACCCCGGCAAGGCCACCAGGCCACGGTCGAAACGGCTCATGTACTGCGGCAACAGGCCAACGCAGGCGCTGCAGCGGATCATCTCCAGCATCAGCTCATAGGATTGCACCTGCACCACGCCGGCGCGGCGGTGCTCCACCAGGGCATTCCACGGCGTGAAGCAGTCAAGCTGTCGGTCGGCCTGCCATTGCACCAGCATGTAATCATTTAAATCATCCAGCCGGCCCGGGCGGGTGGCCGGTCGCGAATAGCGCTTGGCGATGTGCGGCAGGTAATCCAGCCGCGCCAGCCGCTCCGGCACCTGCGTCGGAAAACTTGGCCCCGGCGCCGATGCCTGCGGATCACACAGCCACAACACAAGGTCGGCGCTGACAGCCTGCAACGACAGCTCGCTGTCCAGGGTGATGATTTGCAACCGCACGCTGGCGTTGCGGCGCAGCAACGAGATCAGGTCGCGGCCCAGGATGTCATGCAGAATCGACTCGGCCACGGCGAGTCGGATCAGTGGTTGATCGGCCAGCGGTGACGGATCGTCCTCGCCCAAGGCGAGCAAACGCGCCTGCAATTGCCGTCCTTCACGGGTAAGGGCCAAGACGCTGCCCTGAAAGCTGAACAGTGATCGCTGCAGGCGCGCTTCCAGTTGGGCCAATTGTTTGCGCAACCAGGTGGCCTTGACGTTCAGGCTGCGGGCCGCCTGCATGAAACAACCGCAACGGGCGCTGACCAGAAAACACTGCGCCACCTGGGGTTCGATGCTGGCGACCAAGGCCAGCCAGGGTTCGGGGGCGCGCGTGGGCGTGCGGTATGCGGGGACAGCCTGGCGTCCTGCTGGCTCGGTGAATGACATTAGTGACTCCCTGTCGTTTAAAGAACGATTAACCCGGTTCTCGTGGCGAGGGAGCTTGCTCCCGCTGGACTGCGCAGCAGTCCCGATAAACCCACTGCGGTTCTCCAACTGAAATCCCAAGCTGCTTTCACCACAAAAAACACTGCGGGGTGATTACCGAACCTCCTCCAAAACCTTGCTCAACTGCGCGCCATCAATGCTCAGCGTCGCGGTGTCGAGCATGCCGTCCAGGTAGGCCTTGGCGATCTGTTCCTGACGCTGGGCACGCAAGGCCTGAGTCAGGCGCTCGCGCACTTCATCCAGGCTGGCTTGGCGAGCCGGTTGCTGCTCGGTGAGCTTGATTACATGGAATCCCGCCGCGCTCTGCACTGGATCCGACACTGCCCCCACCTTCAATCGCACCACCGCTTCGCGCACCGTGGGCACCAGTTGCTGCAAAGGCTGGAAACCACTGTCACCGCCACGCTCGGCGCTGGCGCGGTCCTGGGAAAAACGGCTGGCCAGCGCGGCGAATTCAGCCGGTGAGACCTGGGCCTTTTTGCTCAGTTCCATGGCTTGCCGACGTACCGCTTCCACCGTCTGCGGCTCGGTCGCCGCGAGGAAGATCTGGCTCACCCGGTACAGCGCAGGCGCGGTCCAGTTGGCTTTCCCCGCCTCGTAGGCCTGCTTCAGTTCTTCCTCGCTGGGATACCCGGCCGGCACCTGGCTGACCGACTGTAAATAGTCACGAAAGACTATCTGCTCGGTTGCGGCACGGGTCTGGCGCTCCACCTCCGGACGCTGGCGCCAACCCTGGGCATCGGCCTGCTCCAACACGGCCTTTTCCGCCAGCCGCGCGCGAATCCAGCCTTCCAGTGCAGCCCGGTTGCCGCGCATCTGCTGGCGAACCTCGGGGGCAAGGGTGGCCAGCAGGGCTTTCAGTTCTTCGGGGCTGACCTGCTGGCTGCCCAATCGCGCCAGGCTCGGCGAGTCGGTTGTCGCTACGGCGGCTGTCTGCACCGCCGCGACCGGATCGTTGCCGGGGCGCAAGCCGAGAGTGACCGCTACGGCCACCAGGCCCAGCGCTGCGGCGCTGATGACAAAGGTTGGCTTCTTCACAGTGCGACGGCCTCCTCCTGCGTGGCGTTAGCGGACTCGACGGCGGTGTGCAACCGGGCCGCGTTCTGGCTGAACTCGCGCAGATAGACGATGAATTCCTGGAGCAGCCGGTCCCACAATTCCAGGTTGCTGCGCAGGTGCTCAGCGCTGACCCCGGCCGCCACCACCACGTCCATTTCCATCACCAGAAACTCGCCCTGTACCGACAACCGGGCGAAGCGCCGCGAGGAGTTCCACAGCTCCGCCAGCCCGGCCGGCAACTCGCCCTGCACGCGCAAGGCGCAGCTGAAGGTGAAGTCCAAGTAGTGGCCCGGCGTCGGCGTTGGATTGCCGAAACGCACCGCGTAGCCGATGCCCTGGCTGGCGCTGAGCAGTTGCACGATGCCGTTCTGCTCGGATTCGTTGACCCGATAACCGGCGGCTTGCAACACCTCAGTGAGGGACTGAGGCGTGACGTATTCAATCAATGAAGTCATGGTCGGTTCTTCCTTGCGCTATCAATGGGTGATCGAGGCTTGGGGCGCATCGAAACGGTTCTTGTAGAGTTCGTCGCCGAAGCCTTGGGCCAGCTCTTCGAAACGTACCCGGGCCTTGCCGGCGAACGGCTGGCGGATTTTCATGATGTCGGTCACGTCGATGGTTTCGTAGGCATGCAGCAGTTCCTTGGCGACTTCGTACATCTGCTGATTCTTGACCGAACATTGCTGCACTTGTGTGTCACGCTCATTCAGGTGCCCTTCCAGGCGCGCCCGTTCGGCTTCCTTGCCACGGGCCAGAACCAGCAGTTCGTCGTAGGCTTTCTTGAACTTGCCGATCTGCTCCTGGCTGGCCGCGACCTGGGCCCGGGCCTGGCTCTGCAGGCTTTCCTGGCGTCCGGCCAGTTGTTCGATCATGCCTTGGGCCTTGTCCAGTTCGGCGGTCAAGCGTTTGACCTGCCCCTCGGCTTCCTTGGCGCGGTTCTCCGCCGCTTGCCGGGCGGCACTGGCCTGGGCCTGTTCACTCTGCAAGGCCTGCAACTGGGCGGTGGTGCTGCGCAGTTGCGTCCGCAGGCGCTCTTCCAGGCCTTCACCGTGGGCGCTGCCGCTCAATAACGGACTGAGCAGCAGGCCCAGCAGCAACGCGGCTGGACAAGGGTTGATGGCTCGCCTTTTCATGAGGCCTCCCGGCGCTTAGAAGCGCGTGTTGATTTCAAGCTGTAAAACATCGATGTCGTACGGCGCGCCGTAGACCGCTTCGGAACTCAGCCAGCGACCGGTAGCAAAGACGTTGCTCGCCAGGCCGTAGTTGCCGCCCAGGAAGTACCCCTTGGCGTTGGTGCCACCCAGGTGGAACGACGAGTCGTTGAAGCCGTCCGGCAAGGCGTCCGGCTGGATGTACTTGTAGCCGGCGAAGAGGTTCCAGTCGCCCTGGCGCTTGAGTTCCAGCGAGTTGCCGAGGGTGAACTGGAGCATCCAGGCGTTGGCGCCGCTTTCCACCTCGCCGTTCTCGTTCAGGTTATTGGCGAACTGCCCTTCCGAGCGTTTGCGCATCTCGCCTTCGTCGTAGCCCAGGTTATGCACGTAGTGCGCCTGACTGCGCAGCTTCAGGTCCTCGGGCAGGTCGGTGTCCCACGCAAGGTTCAGGTCCAGCAGATTGAACTCCGAGGCCAGGCCAACGTATTGCGGTTGCGGCGTGGTGGACGGGTTGAGCGGGTTGGGCGTGATGTCCCGCAGCAGGAACACCGTGTTGCCTTTCTGCATGAAGGCCACGCGCGAGCCGTCGCTGTCGCAGCCAGGATCACCAGACCAGGGCTCGCACGGCGAGGAGCGCTTGCCCTCGATGTCGTCGAAGCGGTAATAGGCCAACGCGCCCTTGACTCGGTTGCTGTCGTTGATCGCCCAGTTGGCGCCCAGTTGCACGCCGTACAGCCACTTGTTGTCGCTCTCTTCCTTGTCGGTGCCGTTGCTGGTGCTGGTGTCGTTGGTGTACTCCACCGGGAACGCTCCGACGGTGCCGAACAGGCCAAAGTCCTGGTTGAGCTTGCGGTTGAAAATCGCCGCCACGCCATCGAAGTTCAGGTCGCCGGAGTACAGCAAGTCGGTGGAGTAGAACGGGTTGGCGATGCGCCCGCCGGTCAGAGTCAATTCTTCCGACGGCTTCCAGGTCAGGTAACCCTGGTCGAGCCAGATGTCCTTCTTGCCAAAACCTCCACCCAGGGTCTGGGTGGTGGACACCGGGTTGTTGTCTGAGCCGGTGCCGATGCGGATTCCTGCGGTCCACTCTGGGGCGATCACCGCCTTCATGCCCAGGCGCGCCCGCAGTCGAAACAGGTTTTCCCGGTCTTCACGGGTATTGAGCAAGGGCGGCAGGTTGGAACTGCTGTTGGGGTTGACGTCGTACGGCCCCCGATCATTGAGCCGGGCGAAGTCGACAATTTCGTTGCTGTTGGCGCCCGAGTAATAGCGCGATTCGTCCCGCAGGCGAATGTCGCCATCAAAACTGATGCGCGAGACCCAGTCCGGGAAGGTGTTGGGCTGGGCCCAGTTTTCCTGCTTCGCGGTGGCCATCACCTCGGCCTTGACCTGATCGCGGATCTGCTCGCGCACGATGTTCGGCACGTACTGCACCCGCACATCGCCCGGAGCACCGCTGGGTGCGACGGCGACGGCAGTGGCGGCCTGGCGGGCCTGCACGGCTTCGCGCTCGGCCTGGGCGATCAGACCGTCGGCCTGGTCCTGCTTCAGCACGCCCTGCTGCACCAGCAGGCGGATCAGATTGATCGTGGCGTTTTCCGAAGGCGCCGGGGCTGCCGAAGCGTGCCCGGCCAGGCTCAAGACAACCAGGCCGACCGCCCACGACAATCGATTCACATTGGCAATCATCTGCACACAACTCCTGTTGGCAAACTTTAAAAAATTCGGGTTAGCCCGGGCGCCGTCCCTGCAAGGACAGGCGCACGGGCAAGGTCAGGGAGGCCGGAGGCCGTTCACTCAAATGGGGAGCGGCGCGCAGGGCGGCGATCACTTGCTCATCCACCTGCGGGTTGCCGCTGGACTTGACCAGCTCGACACGGGTGATCTCCCCCACCGCGCTGAGCCAGACGTCGGCCTGCAGGGAAAACGCCAGGCTGCGCAAATCGGGGTTGTCCCGCAGCAAGCGCTGGAAAGTGAACGCCAGGAACTGGCTGTAGGTGCCGTTACCCAGCCTTCCGCCGCCAGCCCCTGCCATGCCGCCGCCCTTGCCCGCGCCAATGTTGAAAGCGTCATTGCCGGATTGGGCGTCGCCGTCCATTTGCATCGGGTTGGCCAGGTCGTCCACCGGGGACGGCGGCGCTTCTTCCTCAGGCTTGACCTCTTCGGGCTCCGGAGTCGGCTCTGGCTCGAGCACCTTCTCCTCGACCTTGGGTTCCGGCTCCTTGGGTTTTTCCGGGGGCGGCGGCGGTGGGGGCGGCAACGGAATGATGGTCGGCACCTTCGGCGCTTCACGACGCACGCCGCTCATATCGTTGGCCCATTGCCACAGCAGCCAGGCCGCCAGGCCAGCCAGTGACAGGCCGGCGGCCCACTTGAGCAGGCGCAGCGGCGAGCGCTTCACCGGGGGCGGGTTGACGGGAAGTCTGGCAGTCATGATCAGCCCTGGCTCGGTTTGCCGGTCACCAGACCGACCTGGGACAATTCCAGACGCCGCAACAGGTCCAGTACCTCGATAACTTTCTGGTACTGCACCGTGGCATCGCCGCGCACGATCACCGGGAAGTCCGGGCTCTGGGCCTTTTCGATACGCAGGCGTTCCTCCAGCTCGGCCAGGGTCACCGGGTAAGCATCGAGGAACACCTGGCCACCATCATTCACCGAGATCGCCTTGGTCTTGGCCTCCGACAGCGACACCGAGGCACTGGCCTTGGGCAAGTTGATCTGGATGCCCGAAACCTGCGCCGTGGCGGTGAGGATAAACATCACCAGCACCACCATGAGCACGTCCACCAGCGGCGTGATGTTGATGCTGTCGACCGCTGCATCATCGTCGTCATCGTGTGAAGCATTTACGCTAGCCATGGCGATGCTCCTCAGGCCGGTACGGACGATTGAACGTGCTGGGCACGGCGATGAGCCGCTTCACCGGACTGGCCTTCGCCATGCATCTCCGCCAGACGCGTGATGAACTCGTCGACGAACACCCGCATGTCGGCGCTGACTTCCTTGTTGCGGGTGATCAGGCGGTTGTAGCCAAACAGCGCCGGAATCGCGACGAACAGCCCCATGGCGGTGGCCAGCAAGGCGGCGGCCATGCCCGGGGCGATGGCATTGATGTTCACGTCACCGGCCATCGCCGTGCCGAGGAACACCACCATGATCCCCAGGACGGTGCCTAGCAGGCCGATGTACGGGCCGCCGGCAATGGCGTTGGAAAGGGTCGAGAGTTTCGAACTCAGTTGCTGGTTTTCCCGGGTGCGCACGCCGTCCATCGAGCAGCGAATCGCCTCGATGGTGGCGGCCGAGACCGACGAAGTATCGGCGCCCTGCTCGCGACGGGTGCGAATCTCCTTGACCGCCACCAGGTACAGCCGCCACAGCGATGAGTGCTGGAGGCGTTGGGCGAGGTCTTGGTCGTCGGCAAACATCTCCAGGCGCGTGCCGATCCTGGCGAACTGCTCGCGGAAGGCTTCGTTGGCGGCACTGAGACGGCTGACCGTGCGGTTCTTGCGGATCATGATGATCCACGACTGGAACATCATCAGCACCAGTACGGCGATGATCACCCAAGCGTCCAACGGCACAGCGTTGAGCAAAAAGCCCAGGCTGCCGAAACCGAAACCGGACTGCTCTTCATCGACACCGTAGGCCACCAGTTTCGATTCGGCGCCCTGGGCATTGGCGTCGGCCAACAGCAACGGTGCCGGCCGGGCAACCTTGGACAGACGGGCCTCGTCCATGGCCCCGTTGAACGGCACGAAGGCTCCAGCGGAAACGTCCGCTCCCAGGGTGATCGGCGAGTTGAACGCCGGCATCGCCAGCGCCAGGCTCGCGGTCTCGCGCCCGTTGACGTACAGCACGACCCGATCACCCGAGGCAGTCAACGCCAGGTGCTGCCATTGGCCGGGGTTCAGCGGCTGGGTCGAGACCGCACGCTGGTCATCGATCGCGACGAACGGTACGCCCTGATTGACCCCAATCAACAGACTGGCGCCGGCTTCGCGACGGGCCAGGACGATTTGTTCGCCGCTGGCCTGGTCCTGGCGCAACCAGGTGCTGAAGGTAAACGCCGCGCCGGCGCTGTGTTGCAACGAAGGGCTGGCGGGTAACAGCAGCGGCTGACCATTGAACTGCAAGGCCCGGCCGATCACGCCGTCGATACTCACGCCGGCCGCGCCCTGGGCATTGTTGCCGTAGGCCGTGGTGTCCTTGGGCGGCACGCCGGTGGCCGTGTCGAAGTGGTACAGCGCGGTGTAATCCGGATCGAAGGTCAGTTGGCCGCTGGCGGTGGCCGGGGCTTTCTGGTTGCCGTAGTACATCCACAGATCCTGGCGCTGGCCGCCCTCCACGTTCGGCACATCGACCCAAATCAACGCCATGCCCATCAACGGGTCGAAGCTTTCGATCTGGTGATTGAGCACGGTCTTGTCGTCGGCACTGACGAAACGCAGGTCCGAGCCGTCGTCCTTGACCCCGTCGAACGTGAAGTTGCCGGTGTGCAGGCGCACCAGCAATGCCGTGCGGCCCAGGGCCTGGGCGATGGCCGCGCCCTGTGGCGTGGTGTCCACCGAAATCTGTTTGCGATAGTGCCAGTCGTCCTGCCACCAGGCGTTGGCGGTGGCCGGAAGCAGCAGCCCCAGGCAGATCAACAGCGGTATGAATAAGCGTTGCATGGACATGACTCCTGGGTTCAAAACGTCGCTTGCAGGTTGAAGTGCAGGCGCGATTCCTGTTTCGTGGTATTCGGCCCGTCGAGCAATGGGTAGCCCCAGTCGAGGCTACCGGACAGCCATTTACTCAGGCTCGCGCGGGTGCCGAGGCCGACGCTTGCCAGGCTGTAATCGGGATCCTGGTCGGGCAGTTCGTCGCGCAGGTACAACTGCGCGCCTTCGGCGAAGGCATAGAAACGCCACTCCTGGACATAGCTGCCGAGAAACTTGGCCAGGGACGGCGTGCGCAGCTCCTGGGACAAGAGGTAGCCGTCGTCACCGGTACGCTCGGCGGCCAGGTAGCCGCGTACCGATGTGGCGCCGCCAGCGGAGAACTGTTCGTTGGAAACCAGCGGCCCGGACGCCAGTTGGAAGGCAGCCTTGGAGGCGGTCTGCCAGTCGTTGCCGAAGGTGAAGGTGTAGTTGCCGTCGCCCTTGAGCACCGCGAAACTGGGGCTGGCGCGATAGCGCTTGTAGTCGAACTCTTCGTCGGTGCTGCCATAGCCGAGCAGGCTACGGGTGCCCGCCACCAGACTCAGGCCCAGGCCCAACTGGCTGGTTTCGGTGTAGCGAAATCCGTTGTAGGCGAAGGTGAACGGTGCGTACTTGAGCGGTGCCTTGTCGCTGGCGCCGCCCAGGTTGAGCTCTTCGTCGAAATCCTTGAAATCCACGCCGACCGAAAAGCTATTGGCCCATGCCCCAGCGGACGGCAGACTGTAGATCGCCGACACCCCGTAGGAATGGCCCTTGCCCAACACGTTGCTGCCGCCGACGGTCGCCACGTTGCTGTCGGACTGGTAGCCGGAGAACTGCACACTCCAACGCTCGCTCAGTGGTGCGGTGTAGGAACCCGACCAGACCTTGGCGTTTTCGGTGTCCTGGGGCGCGGTGAAAAAGGTCAGCGAAACGCTGTGGCCCAGTTGCCAGAGGTTGTTGTAACCGAGGCTGGCGACCGTGCGCAGCTTTTCGGTGTCGGCGCTGTAGTCGTTGTTCAAGCCCAAGCTGGCCTGCCAGGGGTCTTGATCTTCGACCTGCAAGTCCACGTCCATGGTGCCGGGCCGCTGGCCTTCGCGCACCAGCGGCATCACCTGGCGACCGGGGGTCTTGTTCAGTTGCGCCAGCTCGGCCTGGACCTGGGCGAAGTCCGGCACCTCGCCTTCCTTGAGCGCCGGCACGTCTTCGCGGATTTCCACGGGTGAATAGTGCTTGGCACCGACCACCCGCACACGGCCAACCTTGGTCTCGCTGACCTGCAAGTAGACGATGCCGTCTTCGACTTTCTGCTCCGGCAACTCAACGAACACCGATTGGTAACCGCGAGCCTGATAGACCTTTTGCAGCGCTTCGCGGGCGCCTTCGATGTCGTCCAAGGTCTTTTGTGGACCAAGGAACGGGTACACCGCTTCCTCGATCGCCCGGGCGTCGAGCACGGTGTTGCCCCGCACGAAATACTCATTCACGTCCACCAGGCGAGCCGGCGCCGCTTCGACTTCCGGCCCTCCCTCTGCCGCATGTGCCGACGGCCCCCCGACCGCCAGCAGCAGCCAGCCCCACAGCGCCGGCCGCAATTTGAAGAAATGCTCCACATCACCCCCTGAATTCAAGATACGGCTCAATTGCTTACGGTCGATGTCGAGGCATGCCGGGCCAGCCAGGTGTGCAGCAGCGCGAAGTTCAAGGAGAACTCCGGCATTTGCAGCAAGGCACCACAAAACACTTCACCGATGATTTTCTCGATAAGCCGCACCGCTCGCGCATCTCCCAGCAGCGTGGCGAGGTCCTTGCTCAGGACCTTGAAGCTCCAGACCTTCTGGTTCAGGTCCAGGCCGACGAACCAGCGAAACAGCAGGTTGTAATTGAGTTGTTCGTAGAGTTGCTGCTCGCTGGGCACCGAATAGAGCAGCTGCAGCAGCAGGATGTGCATGGCCGTTTGCGGTGCGATCAGCATGCCGGCATCAGCATTGAGACCCAGCAGCACGTCGCGGTGCTCGGCCAGCAGGTCGTCGATCTGTGGCCGTAATAGCACCAGGGAATGACCCTGGGGGATGTAGCTGGACACTTCCTTGAGCGCGCCCTGCCAGTCATCCTGGGAAACGATCCAGACCCACGGCGCGCCATAGCGATACACCGAGACCGGCTGCTTGCGCGCCGCCTCGACGATCTTCGACAACCGCTGGTCCAGCTCCTGCATGCCCACTTTCGAATAACGTTCCATAGTCCCCATCGCCTCACTCCCGGCTTCGCGCCCCGGCTCCAAGCGACCTGAAAGGTCCCCTCGAACACGTCACACAGGCATGACGGGAATGGCGATGTGCTACCGAACTTTTGTCATGAAAGCTTCATTTGAAAAGATCTATGAGAGGTTGGCCGCGGACTCCGTGGCGAGGGAGCTTGCTCCCGCTGGGTAGCGCAGCAGCCCCAAAAAGGCTGATGGAGATCAGCCTGACACACCGAGGTGACTGGCTTGGGGCCGCTACGCAGCCCAGCGGGAGCAAGCTCCCTCGCCACGGGTGTAATGGGTGCCCGCAGACGCCCAGGCACAACAAACCCTGTGGGAGCGAACTTGATCGCGATGGCAATGACTCGGTTTTACGCCAGGCATCACAAGCTCAACCGCCCCCGCTCCTCCTCGGTCAACCGCTGCCGCGCCTGCTCATCCAATGGCCCGGCGCCCAATACCTGCACCGGACTGGCGGGATCATAGGCGCGTGGCGTCTCACGGCTGGCGCCGTCGCGGGATGGGGCCAGTTGCTCCGAGCCGAAACTCACCACTTGCACGGTAAACACCGACGCCTGGTTCTGCCGCGCCGCGTTCTGTTGCTGGCGGGCCACGTCTTCCGCCGCTTGTGTCGCCGAGGACGCCGCCGAACTGGCCGAGGTGATGGCCCCGGTGTTCACCGAGGCCGCCAGTGGCACACCGGAGGATTTGCCCTGAGTCTGGATATTGGCCGCGTTCACCACGGTCAACGCCGCGATGTTCACGTTACCCGACACCCGGATCCCCGCCTCGCCCGCATCGATGGTGCCCAGCGGCGCGATCAGATCAATGTCGCCAGGCGCCACTTCGGCAATCGGGTTGAGCGTGGCGATACCGGCGCCGGTGCTCGGCACCGACGGCGACAATGTCACGTTACCCCACGTGTCATACAAGCGCTTGGGCGGCGTGTACACCACGGTGGTCTTCGAACCGCGACCGGCGTTGATGTCGCCCTGAGCCGACCAACCGAGGATCGAGCCGCCGAAAGTGGTCATGATCCGGCTCTGCCCCAGCAGGATGCTGTTCTGCGCATACAACTGAATATCGCCCTCGCCCTGGGTAATGACCCCGGCGGTGGACGGCGGCGCATTGCCCTCGATGCCGAAGGTCTGCCCGCCGCCCGGCGTGAGCATCTGGATGCTGCCGCCGAAATCGGTGTGCACCCCCGCCCCGCCGAACATCGTGATGTCGCCCTTGTAGGTGATCGCATTACCCGCCACGTCTTTGGCTGGGAACAACAGCGCAATAGCCTCCCGGCTCCGCAAGTAACTGCCCTCGCGAACGCCACCGGCTTCGTTGTACTCACGGCCACCGGCCTTGAGTTCAGCGAAGTACACATCGCGAGCAAACACCCGCTGCTGCTCGGCCGGCAGCGCCGCGAAGTAACTGCGGGCCTCTTCGGTGTCGCCGCTGAAGCCGAAGCGTTCCTTGAGCCAGTCCACCAATTCGACCTCATAGGTCTTGGCGACTTTACCGTCCTGGTTCGCCAGGGGCACACCGGCCAAAGCCTGGTTGGCCGGGTCCAGGTACGCCTTGACGAAGCGCTGGTAATCCGCGCCGTTGAGGCCAGCGCCGGCTTGCAGCACCAGGCTCGCGCCGGGGCGCGCATCCCCCGGTACCACGGCGCCGAGGCTGGTGATGCTGACCTTGTCGTCCATCAGGATATTGCGCCCGGCGGTGATCTCCAGCAGGCCGGGGCCGGCGACGTTGAAGTTGCTGTAGAGGATGTCGCGCCCGGCGGAGACGATGGAAATGTCGGTGGGGTTGTTGTGGATGAAGAGGTTGCCGGAGCTGGTGTAGTTTCCCGTGCCCCCCACGCCGGAGTCCTCATTCAGAGACCCGCCCAGCGGTATGCCGCTGCTGACAATGTCTCGCCCAGCCATCATCCGCACAGGTCCGGCGCCTTCGTAGGCGATTCGCCCCGGCCATCTGCCTGTGGAGACTGATGCCATCGACCGTCCAGTAGTGACTGCCAGCAAGTCGCCTTCAAGCGCATAGAAGCGAGCAGGATCGTCATTGAGGGCCCACTCGCTGGAAGCGCTGCTGGTGTCAAAGGCAAACAGCGGCAATATGTTCAAACTAGGGCGAGCGGGGTTGCCATCGGCTGAGAGATTGCTGGTCTTTATGACGAAACCATCCATACCGACAAAGGCTGGCCGAAACGGTGTCGCCAGGGCCGCAGACGATGCACCGGAACGACTGACCGACATATCGCCGCCGTAGATGGAATCGCCGGCCATGAATTGCAACTCACTGTTGATGCCGGGAGCGAGCAGTAGGGCTGGACGGTTGTTGCCGTTGTAGCCTGTGTCATACAGTTCCGAGGACTTGCCATAATAAAGGCTGCCACTGGCTGCCACAGCCCTCAGGATGGACGGATAGACCACCGCCAGGTCCGTTGCGGTGCTGGATGTGAAAGGTGTCAGGTTGCCTCCCGACGTCCACAAGTCGACCGCAGTATTGGCTGTCCACAGCGTGAACCAGCTCAGGCCTGATCCGTTACTGTCACCGTCCTTGAAGCGTGAGGCGCTCATCATCGGTGCCCGGCCCGGGTCGGCGACGTCCATCACGACAAGGTCGCCCGAAGTCGTCAGGTCGAAGGTAGCGTCACCCGGCATTAGGGTCAGTCCACCAGTAGCAAACCCTCGTGTGGATTTGAAGGAGTCGTAGGCCCGCGTTTCTCCAGGGGACTGTGTTGAGACAGCATTGCCGTATCGAAGGTCGATTCGACCGATGGCGCCGCTGTCGATCTGCGCGTGGCCCCGCAGGTTGATGACCGCGCCGTTGAGATGCCCGTTCACGAACAGGCTCTCGGGATTCAAAGCACCACCCACACGCAGATTGAGATCGCCACCACCGGTCAATTGCAGGCTGCCATCAGCGCCCACACGTCCGGTGCTGCCCACCGCCAACAGCAGCCCCTGGCTACGAGAGTTGATGTTTGAGTTGAAGTCGCTACCGGCGAGTCGGTTCAACACGCCCGCGTCCCCCTTCACCTGTACATCCAGATCACCGCCGCCCAAGGTCCCGAACCCGGTGAAAGCGGCCATTTGATCAGCGCCACCGGACACCGTCGACGCGGTATAACTACCGAAGTTGATCCACCAGGCGGTCGGCTGGCTGTTCGCTGAATCACCATTGCCCTGGCGCCAGAGCCAATTGCCCACATTGGCCGAGTCCTGGCCCGTGTCGGCGGGATTCGGTCGTCCGCTAGGGGTTGCTGCAGGCGCGGTCAGGTTACCGCTGAGGTCGCCGCCGACCTTGAGCAACAGGTTACCGCCCGCGTCCGGATACCAGGCGCGATAGAGACTTTCAGTGCCGCCGTCGACCAGCTTTTCGTTGCTGCCATCCTCGTCGTTGAGCACCTTGCCGTTGGCGCCCAGGGCCTTGGGCTGGTTGTAGGGATCGCCTGGGAACGTTGGTGCTGATGAGGTGCCAGCGGTATAGATGCCGAACAACGAATCCATGCGCAGGCTGCCGCCGCTCAATAATTCCAGGTCCCCGGTGCCGGTGCGGATGACGCTCGGACGGACACTGCCGACAACCGCTTCATACTCCACGTCTGCGGGGGCACAGACACTCGGCGCCGCGTCGCAGAGTGACTGAACCGAATCAAACTGGAAAAACTGCGCAGCCGCTTGGCTGATCAGCTCGCCGGCCTTGACCTCAAAGCCGGAACCTGCCAATTCCTCCTCCGCTGCCTTGGTCCATCTGTAAGAGGCTTGAAGCGCGCAAATACCGGCGAAATCCGCACAGAAGGCGTCAACCGAGTCGTAGCCAAAATTGCTCACGATGTCCAGGTCAACGGTTTGGCCAAGCTCTACCGTGAACCCCGCGCCCGCCAGCTCATCGACCCCTTGCTGGGTCCACCGGTAGGTGCCCTTGGCAGGCACGGCTTTACCAAACATACCGTAATGGCTATCGGCAAGACGCAAGTCGCCTTGTACCGGGTCAGGCTGGACGACCCGGCTGTCCGCCGCCGCCGTATCCGCCCCAGCCACCAACCGCAGCGACCAGGACTGCGAGCCCTCGGCGAGCATCGGGGCGATAGCCCACATGCGGCCATCGCTGCCCGCAAGCTCCGGGCGCAACTGCACCGATTCGACGCCGTCCGGCAACTTCACATCGGTGCCAGAGGGGATCAGCGAACCGCGGTTCAAGACCAGGCTGCCTTCGAGCTTGAGGATATTGGTCTGCACATTGCCCGCGTCGGCCACGTTGGGCAGCGCCACGCCTTTGGGCCAGGTGAAGCCACGCAACGCTGTGGCATCGCTCAACACGCTGCCAGCGCCCAGCTGCGAGCCGGCTTCCAAAGTCTGAGCCCGGTTCAGCAAAGTGCCCGCAGCAAACAGCAGGTTGCCGGACGCATCGTGCACCGCAGCTGCCAACACCGTGCCGGCCGGCAGTTGCAACGGTTGGTCAAGGACTGCGGCCACTGGCAGTCGAGTACCCGCCGCCAGGGTCACGCCCTTGATCGGCAAGTCGTAGTTCAAGGTGGTTCCCGCCGGGAACGCCGTGCCGTCGGCCAGGGTCACCCCCGCACCGGGGACGACGATGTCGCCACCGGTGAAATCGATGCCGGGCAGCAGCACCCAGCCTTTGTCGTCTTGGGTGACGGGTGGCGGAGCGAATCCGTCGTTGATGCTGCCGTAGATGCTCAGGTCGCCGCCGGCGCGCAGGGTCAGCGCACCGACCTCGCCGGAGCCGTACACGGCGGTTTTACGAGTATGCGGATTTACACTGGCGTAGCGATAACCGGACAGGTCCAAGTCACCCTGCACCACCAGGTCACCGTCGGCAGTGGCACTGACGATTTCCACGCCGGGGCGCAGGTGGAACGCATCAGCATAGCGAGCATTATTAAGGCCGGAGAGCTTGCGCCGCATCAAATCGCTGTTGTCCAGCGCCGCGTTGATGAAGGCGAGGCTGTCCTGATGCTTGCCATCCAGGTAGGCCTGGTCGATGACCTGATAAGGACGGCCACTGGCCGCCGGATCACTGCCAAAGGCTGCGTCGTTGTATTGCCACATACCATTGACGGCGATGGACCGCGCGCCCTGGATATCCAGGTTCCCGCTGGCGTCGATGGCGATGTCACCGTGGGTGGCATCTGGCCCGACGCGCCGGGCATTGAGTTCCAGAGTGCCACGAGCGCGCCCATCATGCTGCCCCGCAGGCGCCGCAGTGCCATGGCGCAGATCGATGCGGGCACCGTCGGCCAATGTCAGCACGCCGCCCCGGGAGGTCAGGTCGACCATGGCGCGGTTCGGTGAGTCGATGATCTTGCCGTAGCTGTCCACCCGCAGGCGATTGCCGTGGGCGTCGAGTACCGCGCTGCTGCCCAGGGTCAGGGAGCGCCCGGCGGCGAGCCGGATGCTGCCAACCCGCTCGCCGCTGGCGTCGACCTTGCCGTTGACCAGCAGGCTGCCATTGTCCAAGGACACACTGATGGACGAGGCCTTGAGCTCATTGCCAATGACCAAATCGCCCTGTTTGAGCTGGAAACCACGGGAACCGAACACCTGCCCTTCGTTCAACCTTTGGTTCAAGGCCGCGAACTGCTCGCTGAGGTTACCGTTGCCGCCCAGGCGCTGGGCCTGGATCTCCACGCCGCCGGCCAGATATGGCATGGCAGTGCCCCCGGCGTCATATTCGCCCGTGCTGCTGCCGAGGATACGCCCCTGCAAATCGACCACCCCGGCCGCGCCGTCCAGCGCCACCGCACTGAGCCGACCGGCCTGGTTGTGGCGGGCCGAAAGGTCGATGCTGGAACCAGCAGCCTGGCGGATGTTGCCGCTCTGGCTTTGCAGAATCACCTCGCCACCGGCGCTGTAGCGTGTCACATCGTTGAAGGTGACGGTGCGGCCCGCCACGTCGATCAGTGCCCCATCGGCCAGGGTCAGGTCATCCGTTGCGCTCAGGGTCAGCTTGCCGCTGGGCAGGATCACCGCGCTAGCAACGTTTAGGCTCGCGCCTTTGATGGACAACTCGCCCCCAAGCCCGGAGACATTGCCCGGCTTAGCGCTTGTGCCCGCTACGTTGACCGCGCCGCCTGCGGTGATGCGGTTGACCGAGCCGGCTTCACCGGTCAGCAACGGGGTGAGGATATTCAGGTTGCCGCCGCTGTAGGCGTAGCCCGTTTTCGCGTCATAGGCCTCCTGGCGTTGATACACCGCCAGGCTGCCTTTGTGGTTGGCGGTCAGGCGTTCGCTGGCACTAAGGTTGACGTTGGCGAAGCCCAGCGCAAGACGGCCCAGGGTAGTGATCGAGCTCGGTTGGGCGAAATCGCCATAGCCGAACTCGATACGCTGGGCCTGGATGTCCAGGCGACCGGCCCCGGTGCCAGCACCGCCGGCAATCACCGAACCCGGCGCGCCAACAGCGCCGTTCCAAATCAGGTTGGCGGTGCGAATGGTCGCCACGTCACTGGCGCTGCCTGCGCCATAAATGGCCGGGGTGCTGAGCATCAGGTTATTCAGGCGCGACTTGCCGGTGGCCGGGTCATAGGTGTCGAGGCTGACGGTGCCGTAGAAATTCAGTGCTTCACGGGCCGACAGCTCGAGGGTTTCCAGGGCCGGGGCGCCGTATTCAGTATCGCCACGCAACAGGCGATCAAGAACGGTCTGGCTCAGGGTCAGACCCGCTGGCAAGACTTGGCGCGTCGCGGCATCGCTCAGAGCCTGAGCTGTGCCAACGTTGATGTTGCTCAGGGCCAGGGTCAGGTGACGGGTGCCGTAGCGCACCTGGTCGCCCAATGCCACACTGCCGCCCGAAGCGGCGACGATACTGCCCTCGGAATGAATCCGTGTAACGCCACTGCAAGCCATCAGGCTGCAACCGCCGATGTCGATGGAACCGATGGACCCCGATTCGGGCGCCAGCACGTTGAGCAAACCGTTGGAGGCGGCCAGCATACTGTAGTTGTTTGATTTCCCAGTGAGGTTATAAATGAAACCATCACGAGCGTCGTAGGCGGCCTTGCCCCGTCCGACGGTGTTGATCACGGCGCCTTGTTCCACCAACACTTCCCCGCCGCTGGACAACAGGAAAACTTCGGGAGCTGCCAAGGTCGCGCCTTCACGCAAGATCACGCTGCTCGACACCCTTTGCGGAGTGATGTAGTTGCCGCCTTGTCCATAGATTACCGAAAACTGGCCGCCGATCACTTGGCGCGAGGCATTCAATGCATTCAGGCTCTCGGCATTGAGGGTCACACCTTCGAAGCCAGCCGTCGCCCCACGCCCATCAGCAACCACCTCAAGCGCGCTCCCGACGCTCCCGACCACCGCGACAGTACCGCCGTAGCCACCGGTCTGAGGCGAAAATTTGCCGATGCCCTTGAAGGAGAACGCCTGCTCCCCCGCTCCAGGGGCCAGGTTCAGCTTCAAGGTCTTGGCGTCCACTGGCAACATTGCCCGAGGCACGCCCAGGCGAGCAGCATCGGCCAGGGCAAACTGGGCATAGCTGGTTTCGTTGTATTGCGAGTAGCGACGCAGCACATCGCCCGACGTCAGGATGACCTGACTGGACAGACTGTTGCGCTGCCCGGTATTGGCCACCGACAGCACGCCGGCAGTGGTCCAGGAACCGTTGCGCATCTGTTGCGCGCCCGTTGTGACACCTTGCCCCGCCAAGCCATTGACCTCGACTCGGAACGCCCCCGGCAACAAGGCGTAGGTGGACGGCATCAAGGTATAGGTACCCGCCGCCAACCCCGGAACACCGGCACCGATGGTGATCTGCTGGCCCACCCGCGGATCCACCGCGCCGCCTTCGGGCGCGACCGGCGCGTAGGCACTCTGGTTACCCGGTACGATAGCGTACACCGGGTTGCTGGAAAGACCCGGTAAGGTGAAGCCGCCATTGGCGCCGATTTGCACCAGTGGGTTGAAACGCGCGTCAGTAGAGCCTCCACGGCCTGAGATGAAACCGGCACCCAGCAGTTCACCGCCTCCAGAAAGATCGAGTACCGAATTTTCCTGGGCCGCCACCGACTGACCACCGAGGATAACGCCGATGTTCAGGTCGCCGTTGTTGGAGGGCACCGCGCCTTGCCCTAGCAACACAACTTTCTTGCCGGCGTACTGATAACTTTGGCCGTCGACGGTGCCGCCATAAGGCAGTACCAATCCCAGACCACTGACCGACGTCAGGCTGCCTGGCAACAGATTGACTCGATCGGTGACAGCTTCCCCTGAACCACCATTGGTACCGATTTCAAGCAACCCCAAAGGCGCGCGGACGACACCACCTTGTTCGATTTTCGCGCTGCCCAATTGCAGGCGGCCGAATGCCGAATAGGGCACCTGAGGCGTAACCTCAGTGGTACGCCGGATGACCAGGCTGCGCGCCGGATCGTAGAGCGGGGTACCGGCAGCATCTTGCCCCCAGCCATAGCCCGCCAATATCCGTGCCCCTACTCCAGTCGCCGGGTACAGCTGCGCCGCTTGCAATAACATGTCCGAAGGGGTCAGCAGTTGGGTGGTAAAGCCCGTAGGCAGTCCGTCACTGGAGAACCCAGCCAGGAATCGCAAATCCCCCCGACTGTTTAGCTGAACCTGGTCGAAACCGGCGCGTTCCAGTCCGACCGTACTGCCGTCGGCCTGCCTCACCGTGCCTTTGCTGCTGAACATCACACTGCCCTGCACATCCAGCAGATCCGCGTTGACAGAAAACACCGCCTTGTTCGCCAACGACGATATACCGCCATTGATCAAAGGTCGGGTGTAGCCCTCCATATTCGGAAGACTGGCCGCAGGGCCCGATAGCAGCACATGGGAGGCATTGAGTTGGAGCCGGGTATCAGCTGGTGCGGTTGCGCTCATTCCGAAGCTGCGGGCATACAAACTCAGGCTTTGGCCGAGAGACAGTGACACGTCGCCATCGACGCTCAACAGGCCATTGCTCAACAAGGCAAGGCTGTCGAAGCCGCCCGACTGGACCTGGTCCACGCCCAACCGGCCGTGACCGTAGACAAGGGAATCCGCCGAGGTCTCGGCTGTGTCGCCCAGCAGGGTCGCCTGGGCGTTTTCCCCCAGCACCAGCTCACGCACCTGCAAGACCCGGTCACTGACCGAATCGTTGCGGTAGTACGGCGTTTCCAGGGCCACCGACAAACTGCCGCCTGCCGCCCCTGTGCCACCCGAACGAGCGCTGAACTCGCCGTCCAGGTACAAACCATTGGCCGACGCCAGGGAAATACTGCCGCCATTGCTCGCCACCGACGTGCGTCCCTGGCCGGGAATATCCAGCACGGCCTGGCTGCCATCCGCTTGCAAACGCGCACCGTCGCGCACCACCACGAACAATTCGGACGCTGAAGCCGATCCTTTCGCGGCATCGATCTGACCGCCGATAACAATCTGCCCACCGTCGCGTACCAGGCCGTAGGTCAGGCCGCGCATATCCCGGGCGGTCACGGCCCGACTGGAGACATCGATCAGGGCGTGCTCGCCGAGCCAGATGGAACGACCGTGGCCCTGAGCATTGACTGCTTCGCCGCCTGCTCCAGTGACACTCAACCCGCTGAGGCTGACCCGCCCACCCCAGGCGTTGAGTGTGCCGTTGGCGGTCAATTGACCAATGCTGCGTATATCAATGCCTTGGCCCGGATCAACACTGATCACGCTGCCCTTACCCAGGTTCAATACCGTGCTCGCCATGTCGGCGGCGCTGGAGTTCGCGGTACCGGCAGTGAGGCTCAGGCTCGCGCCGCGACGCTGGGTCAGGACGCCTTTGATCGCATCTTCCTGATAAAGCTCCGGCGTCCAGCGCTGCAAAGCATCCGCCGGTTCTGCGCCACTGCCGGTGCTCAACGCCTGCTCGCCGAAACGGTACACCGGCATCGTCACATCGACCTTAGTACCTTCGGCCACCGTCAGGCCTTCGTTGCCGGTGATGTCATAAGCTGAGAAGCCCTTGTCGAAGAAATCGCCGCCCAGTTGCAAGGTACTCGGTTCAAGCGGCGAGCCACTGTTGCCGATCAGCACTTTGTTGGCCGCTAGCTTCAAGGTCCCGCCGCCATTCACACCGGTGCCGCGCAGTTCACCCTTTAGGGTCAAGGCGCCGTTACCGGACGACGCGCCGGTACTGGCGGTCAGGGTCAGGTCACCACCCTTGCCACCGCGGGTCTTGCCATCAGCCATAACCGCAGCACCGGAGCTGACGTCGATCAGGCTGCCCTGACGCACATCGATACCGCCGCTGCTGCGCACGGACACGACGCCGCCATTGATGAATGGCAAGCCCTGACGGTCGCCGCCGTCAAGCAGCAGGTTGCTCCACCGGCCAGCGGTGTTCAACGTCACGCCCTCGCCCAACGTGACCACAGCACGCTGACCTGTGGCGGGCGAAAGCACGACATCTCCCATCTGGAAATTATCGGTTCTGACCTGTTTAAGCACGTTACCCAAGGCAATGCGGCCACTGCGGGCCGTCAGGTCGGCGTTCACTTCGACCTGCGGCGCATAAAGCGTGATGTCGCCGCCATCGGCTACCTTGAGCGCGCCATCGACCTTGATGCCCTCAAGCGCCGCCACCTTGACCGCGCCGAGTTGGAAACCGTTGAGCAGATCGTTATCTAAAAACAGTTTGCCTTGCCGATCAGTGCCGACCACCGAGGTCAGGTCCAGGCTCGCAGCAATCTTGTCGGCCACCTTGCCGACGGTGACCTGATCGAGCGTGGGGTTCAGGCCGCTGTTGATCACGCCGCTGGTCTTGTCATAGATCGGCGTGTAGCTGCCCACCCACAACTGCGCCCTTCGGGCCACGGCGTTTTGCGATTGCTGGTAACCGTCGAGGTTGAGGTTCGGTGCCTGGGTCTGGCGTTCGCCCTGGTAGACCTCGCCGACTATCTGGCCTTCCAGCACCGCGTTGCGGGTCGACACCACCAGCTTGCCGGCATCGCGGCCGACGGTGTAGCCGGCTTCGAAGCGCTCACGCGGGGCGATCAGCGGGTTGTAGAAGTATTCGGTCTGACCCCAGCGCTGGCTGTGATCTTCGTAGCCCTTGTAGATGCCGGTGTAGAGGATGTCCCCCGGCGCCTTGGACAAGTCATACAAACGCCCATTGGGGCCCTTGAGCCAGGACTGACGCAGATAACCACTCTGCACATCCAGAGTACCGCCGGACAGATTCAGTTGCGCCGCCTGCTGGGTCACCACGTCGTTGCCGGTGAACGTCAGGGTGCCGCCTTGAGCAGCCCATTCACCGGCGCTGTGGCCTCGAGTGCCCAAATAACCGCCGACTTCCAACAGCCCACCCGCCGTGTACCAACGGTCGGTGGCGTAACCGTTGGTGCCCGCCGGCACGTAGATCAAATCACGCACGTCCACCCACACATCGTTGTTGGTCAGCTTGCCGCCCTCGCGGTTGACCGGCGCATCACGCTGCTCGTTGCCCTGCACGTTGACCTTTATGGAATTGGACTCCATTGCCACCTTGACGCCGATGGCGCCGGAGACATCGATCACCGCGCCATCGCGCACCAGGCTGCGACCGGCGGCGCTGACCGCGACCTGGCCGCCGGTGGCCAGGGTGATGGAGCCGTTCTGGAAGTCGACGCTACCGCCACTGACGATCTCGACCCGCGACTGATCGCTGCGGTCAACCACGCTGCTGAGGTTGTTGAACTGACCCGTGATCAGGTTGTTCGGCGTGCCGTCCAGGCCAGCCGGTCCGGCGTTGCGCTGGCTGTCCAGGGCACTGCCGCCTGCGGCGTCGAGCAGCACCGCCGTGGCGCTGCCCTGCCCCAGGGTCACACTGCCGGTGCTGTCGTTGAAGGCGTTGAGCAAGTGCACGGTGCCGCGGGTGTCCACTGAACTCGTAGCGATGGCCACGCCCTTCTGCTCAACCCGGTGTCCGGTGAGGGTAATGTCGCCGGTGCTGGCCTGGATCAGGCCACTGTTGATCACCGTGCCGGCGCTGCTGCCGGGCTTGAGGGACGT
This sequence comes from Pseudomonas sp. G2-4, assembly GCF_030064125.1. Taxonomy (NCBI): domain Bacteria; kingdom Pseudomonadati; phylum Pseudomonadota; class Gammaproteobacteria; order Pseudomonadales; family Pseudomonadaceae; genus Pseudomonas; species Pseudomonas sp. G2-4. The sequence continues at coordinate 4,104,463 of NZ_CP125957.1, forward strand.
CGCCACCTCGTTGCCACGGGTAGTGGAGCGCAGGTTGCCGCTGGTGCCCTGGCCCCGGCGGATATAAAAACTGTCGCCCGCCGCCAGGGTGGTCTGGCCCTTAGCGGTGATGATAGAGCCGGCGTTCTCCACTTCGCTACCCAGCAACAAGGCATAACCACCACCGGCCGTAGAGGTAGCGGCGCGGTGGGTTTCGATCAGTGCGCCCTGCTGCACTTCGACCTTGCCTGCCGCGTCAGTGAAGGTCGGTTGGGTGCCGGTGGCATCGACATACAAGCCGCGCTTGCTGAATTGCTCATCGCTGATGTTGGCCGCCACCGCCGCCAGGTTGCGTACGTTGACCTGACTGCTGCCGCTGAAAATGATGCCGTTGCGGTTGACCAGCATCACCGTGCCGTTGCCCTTGATCTGACCCTGGATCTGGCTCGGTCGTGCCTGGGGATCGTTGACCCGGTTGAGCACGGCCCAGTCCGATTGCTGCTGGAAATCCACCGTGGTATTGCGCCCGACGTTAAAGGTTTCCCAGTTGAGAATCGCTTTGTCGGCGGTCTGCTCGATCTTCACCGTGGTCTTGCCGCCGGCCTGGGTCTGCTGCGGTCCCTTGGCGTTGAGCCAGCCCTGGGTCAGGCTGTTATCGACCTTGAGCCCGCCCTCGCCCAAACCGTCGGGCACGGTCTGCACCTGCCCGAATGCGGCTTGCCGCCCCGCAGCCTGGGCCGCCTGCTGGGCCGCGATGGCGGCCACGGTGTTGTTGAGGTTGGTCAGCGAACGCTGCAACTGCGCATTGGCCCGTTGCTGTTGCGCCAGGGGTGGCGGCATGCCTGGCTGCGCCGTCGCGGGCCGCCCCGCGCCACCGGCCTGGGACGCGCCCTTGGCGGCAAACCAGGCCGAACTGAACGCCGTGGCCGCCTGGGCATTGCCGGCCACCATCAGTAGGGCAATGGCCTGGGCCAGCGGCTTGAGCCGCAACAGCGACAATTCGCCATCGCGACGGGGGGCATTCAGGTTCGTCGGGGGTTTGCAGCGCAGCATCCTACTCATCCTTTCGGTTTGCTCTAAGGGTTCGCAACGCGCTGCTTTCAAGCTGCCAGCGTTGGTTATAGGGGATAGGCGGTTACAGCCGGTCGGGACCGAACGGTTGTCATGAAAATTTCATGTGGCTGTGCCGGTACGTGTGTTGTGCAAAAAATCAGCAACGACTTGCGCCGTGGCTGATTAAGGTTGGGGGTTGCTCCCAGCATGGTTTTACAGCGGACGACCTATACCGTTGCATACGTTTGGGTTGCCGATGCTTAAGGTGTTGGAAGCCGTCAGAAAAGTGGTGCGGATTGCGGTTTTCCAGGCGGCGGGTAATGGCAACAGACGGTTGGCGCTAATAGCGGCGTCGTTATTGACGGTAGGGAAAGCGTTGTAGTGACGGGTAAAGAAGTTACGCACCTGTGTGCTCTGGGTGGCATCGGCATAGCACTGGCTAAAGATCAGGTTGGTGAAGCCGAGGATCGGGTAACCGGTCGTTGGGTAGAGAAATAAGCTAGGGTCGTTTGGGTTTGCATTGAGCATTGCTATAGAAGTAAACACCGGCACCCAGTTGCCGGGGTTTGCACGATTAGCGGTGGCAGGAACAGAGAGAGTGGCTATGGCTGCCGAAATATTCGCTGGCGCAGGAGAAACACCGGCAATCCGGGCCACCTTTGTGGCGTCATCCAGGCCGGCCAACGTCGACGCAGCATAAGCCGGGCTCATATAAGTGATAGCACCTTGAGTGGCGTTCACCGCGTACATGGCACCTTCACTGTGGACGGCCGATAGAGCACCGGCGGGCGGCCCTCCGCTGTAACTGGAGGCAAAGTTGGTGGCGACGGAGAAGGTGCCTGTTTCCGCGCACTTGGCGTTCAGGAATCGGGTGAACAGCTCGGTGGTGCCACTGCTCTCGGCACGATAAACCACAGTGATTGGCCCGGTACGGCCTGATCCGGCGATCTGGCTCCAATCGGTCAGGCGGCCGGAGAATACGCCGCACAACTGGTTGACACTCAAGTCGATACCAGCCGCGCCGGCCTTGTTGAAAGGAATGGCGATTGAAGTGGCGGCCGAAGGCACCTGGATCAATGGACCCCAGGCTGCGCCGTGAGCGAAGGCGTAAGTGTCCAATTCAACGGGTCTGAGCTTTGAGTCACTGGCGACCCAATGCACGTTCTTGGTGGTAATGCCCCCCACGAACTTGCTGTAGTCGTTATTCAGAAAAGCGATCTTGCCCGCACCGCTGCCCACCCCGATATAGGGGGCGAAACCGCCGGTCAATACGCCGGATGTCTGATAAAGCGGCTGCGCCAAGGTAGTGCCACCACCGTTAACTTCGGCCATTGCCACCGGCGCGCATAAGCCGCCACACAACAATGCAACCGTTCGAGAAAGATGCTTGAACATGACAAGACTCCTGTCTTGAAATGCTGCGCCCGATCCGAGTCACTCGAGTGGTAGCGCAGCTCAAAGGTGTGAAACGGCCACCGTTAACTACGAAGAAATCAGCAACGGCTTTCGCCGTTGCTGATCGGGTATTGCAGGTCGTTCAAGCGTGGGCTTACAACGGACGACCGATGGCGTTGCAGACGCTGGCGTTGCCGATGCTCAGACCGCTGGAGGCCGTAACGAAGGAATCACGAATGGCGGTTTTCCAAGCCGAAGGCAGCGGCACGAAACGGTTGGCGGTGATGGCCGAATCGTTGTTGGTCAACGAACCGTAGTGGCGGCTGAAGAAATTGCGAACCTGAGTGGTCTGGGTCGCATCGGCGTAGCACTGGCTGAAGATCACGTTGGTGAAGCCCAGGATCGGATAGCCGGTGGTTGGGTAAACCACGACGCTTGGATCGTTAGGGTTGGCGGCGGCGGCGAATACCGGCACCCAGGCGTTCGGGTTGGCGCGGTTGGCGACGGCTGGTACTGGAACAGCAGCGATAGCGGCCGAAACGTTGGCTGGCGCAGGGGAAACACCGGCAACGCGGGCGACCTTGGTGGCATCATCCAGACCGGCCAGGGTGGTAGCTGCGTAGTCCGGGCTCATGTAGGTGATACGGCCCTGGGCAGCGTTCACCGCAGTCATCACAGCCTGGCTGCCGGTGGCGGACACAGCACCGGCTGGCAGGCCACCGCTGAAGCTGGAGGCGAAGTTGGTGGTGATCGCAAAGGAAGCGTTATTAGGCTCAGTGCACTTGGCATTCAGGAAGCGGGTGAACAGCTCGGTGGTGCCGCTGCTTTCTGCACGATATACCACTGTGATCGCGCCGGTACGACCTGAACCAGTGATCTGGCTCCAGTTAGTCAGACGGCCGGAGAACACACCGCACAACTGATCGACGCTCAAGTTGACGTTGGCAGTGCCAGTCTTGTTGAACGGAATGGCAACTGAAGTGGCGACCGAAGGCGCCTGAATCAATGGACCCCAGGCCGTGCCGTGGTTGGTGACGTAGGCGTTCAACTCAGCCTGGGTGAGCTTCGAATCGCTACCCGCCCAGTGCACGTTCTTGCTGGTGTCACCAGGCACGAAACGAGTGTAATCGTTGTTCAGGAAAGCGGCTTTGCCAGCACCGCTGCCCACGCCGATGTAAGGGGCGAAACCGGCAGTCAGTACACCGGAAGTCTGGTACAGAGGCTGAGGCAAGGTAGCACCACCGCCGTTGACATCAGCCATGGCGGCCTGAGCGGCGCAGAGGCCGGCGAGGGTCAGGGATACCGCGAGAACGTTGCGCTTAAACATGAAGAATCTCCTTTCATCGTGTTCGTACGTAGGTTGGGTGACGCGTGCTTGCCGTCATGGCGCTCGGTCCTGTGCCGATGGCGATGGGGTGAGGCCATGGGTTAGAAATTCGCAGTTTCCGGTGACAGATAAAGGAAAAAACCTCGGGAGCTGAGGGCTGTTTTTCGGGTTTTTTCCTCGGGTGTTCGAGGGCTCTGGACTGAGGGTTCAAGCTGGTTTTTCGGGGATGCGGAAAGGGTTGTCAGCGAAGTCGGCGGCAGGCCGTCGTGCAGCGGCGAAACATGACAGAACGAGGAACCCGAGTTTGTCGTAGGTAGGACTCGGGAGGTGGGTGAGATCGCAAAAAATATTATCTGCTTTTGTGGCGATGGAGCTTGCTCCCTCGCCACTGGGTTCGTACCCACCTCTGGGTGTGTAGGTTTATTGAACCAACTGATTGATCTCGATGATCGGCAGCAGCACCGCCATGACGATCACCAGCACCACCCCGCCCATGACCACAATCATCAGCGGTTCCAGCAGCGCGGTCATGCCCATGGCGCGGCGTTCGATGTCGCGGGACAGGGTCTGTGCCGCACGTTCGAGCATCGGTGGCAGGCAGCCGGTTTTTTCGCCGCTGGCGATCAGGTGGATCAGCACCGGTGGGAAGACTTTTTCCACCCGCAGCGCCGCCGCCAGGTTGACCCCTTCGCGGACCTTGGCGGTGGCATCGCTGACGCTCAGGCTCAGGCGGTCGTTGGACAACGTCTGGCGGGCCGCCTCCAGGGCTCGCAACAGGGGCACCCCGGCGCCGCCGAGAATCGCCAGGGTCGAGGCAAAACGCGCGGTGTTGAGGCCCAGCACGAAACGCCCGATCAGCGGCAGGCGCAGCACCCGCGCATGCCATTTCAACCGCGCCTGGGGCTTGCGCAGGTACATCCGCCAACTCCAGAAGCCACCGGCCAAAATACAAAAGCATAGCCAGCCCCAGGCCCGAATGAAGTCACTGGCGGTGAGCATCGCCAAGGTCAGCCCGGGCAAGTCCTGGCGGGCCTGGGAGAACGCGCTCACAACCTGCGGTACCACGTAGCTGAGCAGAAAAATCACGATGGCGACCGACACCAGCCCCACCACCCCGGGGTAAATGAACGCCGTGAGGATCTTGCCCCGCAGGTTGTTGCGTTCTTCGATGTAGTCCGCCAAACGCTCCATCACCTGGGCCAGGTCGCCGGATTCCTCACCGGCGGCAATCAGCGCCCGATAGATTTCCGGAAAGTCCCGTGGCCGCGCCGCCAGGGCTTCGGCCAGGCGCATGCCGCTGCGCACGTCGGCGCGCACCGCGCTCAGAGTCTGGGCGATGTGCTTGCGTTCGGCCTGTTCCACCGTGGCGCTCAATGCAGCTTCCAATGGCAGGCTGGCCCCCAGCAGGCTCGCCAGTTGCCGGGTGGCCCAGGCCAGGTCGTTGTCCGAGAGTTTGGCGCTGAACAGGCCGGTGCCGTTGGCCTGTGCCGTATTGCGTTCGAGCTGGACCTGCAGCGCCGTCAGCCCGCGACTGCGCAACAGGTTGAAAGCCGCGCCCTGGCTGTCGGCTTCCAGGTGCCCAACCTCGATCTTGCCAGTGGCGTCGGCGGCTTCAAAACGGTAGCGATTCATCAGGTGTCCCGTGTCACGCGCAAGATTTCTTCAGGTGCGGTGGCGCCACTGCGCACCCAGCGCTCACCGTCCTCGCGCATGCTGAACATGCCGGCCTGGCGGGCGGCAGCTCGCAGCGCCTGCTCCCCTGCCCCTTGGTGGATGAGGGTGCGAATGTCATCGTCGATGCAGAACAATTCATGGATGCCGGTGCGACCGCTGTAACCGGTCTGGTTACAGCTCGGGCAGCCCACCGGGCGCCAGGTGCCGAGGGTTGCCGGATCAGCTTGTTTGCACTGCGGGCACAACCTGCGCACCAGTCGCTGGGCGAGTACGCCGAGCATCGACGAGGCCAGCAGGAACGGCTCGACGCCCATGTCGATCAGGCGGTTGATGGCCGACACAGAGTCGTTGGTGTGCAGGGTCGCCAGCACCAGGTGACCGGTGAGGGACGCTTGTACGGCAATTTGTGCGGTTTCCAGGTCGCGGATTTCGCCGATCATGATGATGTCCGGGTCCTGGCGCAGGATCGCCCGCAAGGCCAGGGCGAAGGTCATGTCGATCTTGGCATTGACCTGGATCTGGCTGATGCCCGGCAGGTCATATTCCACCGGGTCTTCGACGGTGAGAATGTTGCTGGTGCTGGCGTCCAGACGAGCCAGGGCGGCGTAGAGGCTGGTGGTCTTGCCACTGCCGGTGGGACCGGTGACCAGCACGATGCCGTGGGGCTGGCGGATCAGATGATCGAGCTTGCCCAGCACGCCCGGGTCCATGCCCAAGGTCTCCAGTTGCAGGCGTCCGGCCTGTTTGTCCAGCAGGCGCATTACCACCCGCTCGCCGTGTCCGGTAGGCACCGTCGAGACGCGAATATCAATAGGCCGCCCGGCCACCCGCAGGGCGATGCGGCCATCTTGGGGCAAGCGTTTTTCGGCGATGTCGAGCTGGGCCATGATCTTGATCCGCGACACCAGCGCGCCATGCAACGCCTTGCGCGGCGAAACCACATCGCGCAGGGTGCCGTCGACCCGGTAGCGCACCACCGAATGGCTTTCATAAGGCTCGATGTGAATGTCGCTGGCCTCGTCCCGCGCCGCCTGGGTCAGCAAGGCGTTGATCATGCGGATCACCGGCGCGCCGTCCTGAGTGTCCAGCAGGTCGGTTATCTCGGGAATGTCCTGCATCAACCGATCGAGGTCCACCTCATTCTCTGCCGCGCCTACCACGGCGGCGGCACTGCCGGTGTCGGCATAGGCCGTGTTGAGCAGCCCGTCGAGTTCCTCGTCACGCACCCGCTCCAGCCGTACTTCACCGAACTGGCGACGCACTTCGCTGATGGACCAGCCTGGCGTGGAGGGACACACCATCAACACCGCCTCCTCCCCGGACTGGCGCAACACCAGGCGCTGGGCCTTGGCCCAGGCGTATGGGAGGGTGTTCATTGGAGCCACTCCTCTACTGCTGAAACACCCACCGTGGCGAGGGAGCTTGCTCCCGCTGGGTCGCGTAGCGACCCCAAACAGGCTGAATGCAATTTGCCTGACACACCGCGGCGCCAGGTTTTGGGGTCGCTGCGCAACCCAGCGGGAGCAAGCTCCCTCGTCACGGTGTTCATCGTCCAACCGGCTCCGTTGCGGGCACCGCCTTGATCACCGCCCTCGGCATTTGCAGCCCGGCGGGCGCGGTGCCGGGAATCGCCCGGGCCGAGGTCGGCAACTGCGGCGCCTGCACGTCCGGCATGGCCCAGCTACGCTCCGGTTGCAGCAGGCCTTGGGCGCGGCGCATGAAGTCGTAGCGGTTGAGGGTGATGCCGCGCCCCGCCGCCGTGTCGCGGATGATGTAGGGACGCAGGAACACCATCAGGTTGGTCTTGGTGACCTGACGCCGTTCGTTGCGAAACAGCGCGCCGATGCCGGGAATGGTCGACAACCACGGCACAGCATCGTTGCTCTGGCTGTAGCCGTCCTGCAGCAATCCGCCGAGGACCATAATCTGCCCATCGTCCAGCAGGATGCTGGTATCGATGGCCCGTTTGTTGGTGACGATTCCCGTGGTGCTGGAGGCGCGGTTGTCGACGCTGCTGACCTCCTGGTAGATGTCGAGCTTGACCGTACCGCCCTCGGAAATCTGCGGGCGGACGTTGAGCTTCAGACCCACCTCTTCACGGGTCACGGTCTGGAACGGGTTGTTGCTGGTGCCGCCCCCCCCGGTGACGTAACTGCCGCTGACAAACGGAATGGTCTGGCCGACAAAAATGCTCGCGGCTTCGTTGTCCAGGGTCAGCAGGTTCGGTGTCGACAACACGTTGGTGCCGCCCTTGCTCTTCAAGGCCCGGGCCAGCACCTTGAGGTCGAGGATCTTGCCAATGCCGGGGATGTCCACCGTGCCGTTGACCAGGCCCAGGTTCAGGCCCTGGGGCAATACGTCGATGCTGGTCTTGCCGTTGAGGTTGAGCCCGGTGCCACCGAGGTTGACCCCGCCGATCACGCCGCTGCCGCCCAGGTTGCCGGTCTGCCATTGCACACCGAATTCACTGGCATCGTCTTCGCCGACTTCGACGATCAGGCTCTCGATCACCACCTGGGCCCGGCGCTGGTCCAGCAGGTCAATGACCTCTCGCAGGTTGCGGTACAGCGGGTCCGGTGCGGAAATCAGCAAGGTGTTGGTGGTGGCATCGGCCTGGATGGTCACGCCACCGGCACTGAAGGCCGTGTTCTGCTCGTTCTGGGTCGTGGTGGAAGTTTGCCCGCTGCTGCCCGGGGCGTAACCATTGCTGCTGGTCGAGACTGCGCCGCTCGCAGGGCTGGTGCCGCTTTCGTTGCCCTGCCCGCTCTGGCCGTTGGTGCTGGCGCCCATGCTGCTGAGCACCGAGCGCGAATTGTCGTTGCCCTCGCCTTCGCTTTCCCCGGTGAGCAAGCCGCGCAAGGTCTGGGCCAGTTTGGCGGCCTGGGCATTGCGCAGGTACACCACGTGCAGATTGCTCGGATTGTTCTGGGCATTGTCGAGCTTGTAGATCAGGTTTCGCGCCAGCTCGGTCCGCTCGGGGCTGCCGGCGCGGATGATGATGGAATTGGAGCGCGGGTCGCCGATCACGTTGATCTTCTGGGTCTGGTCGCCGCCCTGGGTTTCCAGCAGATCCGAGACCATCTGGGCGATGTCCACGGCGATACCGTTCTGGACCGGCACCACGTCGGTATCGATGGCGCTCGGAGTGTCGATGCCCTCGATGAGCTGCGCGACACGGGACAGGTTCTCGGCATAATCGGTGATGACAATTGTGTTATTACCGGGATACGCATTGATCGGGTTGTTCGGCGAGACGATCGGGCGCAGCACCGGAATCAGGTTTACCGCATTTTCGTATTGCAGGCGAAAGGTACGGGTCAGCATGCCGTTTCCGGCCGGTTTGTCGGCGCTGTAGATCGGCCCGCCCAGCAGCTTGGCGTCGGCCTCGGGCACCACCTGGGCCACGCCGCCGACATCCACCACGCTAAACCCCTGCATGCGCAAGGCGGCAAGCAGCATGTCGTAAGCCTGGCGGGCCGGCACCTGGCCTTCGGAGACCAGGGTCAGGTTGCCTTTGACCCGCGGGTCGACCAGGAATTGTTGCCCGGTGGAGCGGGACAAGGCCCGCACTACCGCCTGGATATCGGCCTCGACGAAATTCAGCGTCACCGGTTGATCACCCAAGGGGTTGGCCGCCGGAGGGCTGCTGCGCGGCTCGCGGGCGCGGGCCGTGAGATCGACTTGGTGCCGCACCGGTGGCTTCTGTTCACGCGAAGCCTGAGCCCGTTGGCGATCCAATAGCACGTCGCCGCTGCGCTGGGTGCTGCCCAGCGGCATACCCAGCTCGCTGTCCACCAGTAAGGGAGGCTGCGATGCCGGCGGCGTGCTGGTGCACGCACCCAATGCCAGCAACAGCAACGGCGCGGCCTTGCGCCAATGACACGGGTATCGGGACCCCTTCATGAAGCTTCCTTAGCGCTTGGCGCCTGGTTCATGCGAACGGTTCCGGACAGAGTGCCGGGAGTAAGATCGGAATCGGCCGGGGCCGTGCGCTGCAAACGGGCCTCGATCACTTCCAGGGAAAATTGCGCTGGATTGCCCAGCAGCCAGTCGATCACTCCATCGGCTGGCGCGTCGGTGAAAGTGAGCTGCCAGGCGCCCGGCGCGTCGGCACCTGGCGCTTGTAACTCGTAATGATCGCCCAGGCCGCTGCCATCCAGGGTCTGACGCAGGGCGACTTCAAGGGATTGGCCCCGGACAGGTCCGCCAACGTCCCGCAACAGCACTTCGAGGGCCTCGGTCTGCGAGCGCAGCTTCGGGGTCTCGGCCTGCCAGTAAGCGATGGATTTCAGCGGCGGCTCGATCAGCGCCAGCCAGGCCAACCCGCTGCTCAGCGCTAGCGCCGCCAGGACCACGGCACGTCGCTCCCGCGTAGCCAGGCCCTGCCAGGTTGTGCGCCAACCCGTGCGAAGGCGCTGCCAACGTGTCCACAACAGGCCCGCAGATGACCTACTCATCGTCTGCTTCCAGAGTGTCGTCGGGGCTACCCTGCGTGCCCTGCCCTGCAGGGGCCACGCGCAGGGTCCAGCCCTGGTCAATGGCCGCGACCTCAATGCCGGCCTGAGCCAGGGGCACCTTCCAATCTTCTCCCGCAGTGGTTTTCTGCGCCTCGGCCACGACCTTCAAGCGCAACTCACCGGCCTCGAATACCAGCTCTTGAACATTGCCGGTCATGAACGGCATGGCACTGCCTGCCTGCTTGACCAGGCTGGCAAAGCGTTGCGCCGGGTCCAACACCAAGCCACTTTGCCGAGCGGTGACTTGCTGACGCGCCTGCTGCAAAGGGTTGAGAATCAGCGGCAGTTCAGGAAACACCTGCTTGACGCGCTGACTCATCTGCGCCTTGAGTCGTTGGCCCTGGGCGGCTTCGCGGGCGGCATAGAGATTCAGCCCGACCACCCACACCGCCAACGCCAGTGCGCAGATTCCCGCCGCCCGTCCCCAGCCGCCGCGCCCGACCATACCCTGTGTCAGCCCGGCATGCAGACCCCAGCCCGGGGCGGTACCGGTCCAACGCTGGGTAGCGGGCAAGCTATCGATCGACGCTTGCGGGGGCGACTCGCCTACCCAATGCAGGCCGGAGCCCACCTCCAGCAACCACTCACCCAGCGCTTCTTCCATCAGCGGCTGGACCGTGGCGTGCTGCAAATCGTGGCGTACCAGCAGGTGCCCGTCTTCAATGCAAGCCACTGGCCCTGGCAGCACTGGCAAAGCGTAGGCGGCCGGATAAAGGCCGCGCAGTTTCAGGCCAGCCTGAAGCAGGATCTGGCCCAGCGTGCCCAGCGACTCGCGATCCAGCCAGGCGACGTGCACCTGCCCGTCTGCACTACGTGGGCCGTGGGCCACTTGCATCTGTTCGCCGGCACCGAGCATCAGCGCCTGGGCCGCGCACGCCACTGCGGCGGAGGTTTTCGTCGCGGACAACGGCGGTAACTCCAGGCTCGTCAGCAAGCTGTCGCGCGGATGCAGGAAACACTCAACCATCAGGTGCTTCGTGCCCTGGCCAAGGGCCCTGAGACTGCTGCGTCCGGCGTCACGAACCTGACCCTGGCGATCCAGCCAGGCAAACGCCACCGGACTGTCGATGCCCAGGCCGTCCAGCGGCGCAAGGGCGATGCGCAAACGGCTCATACCCCCACCCGCGACCAGATTACCTGGGGCAAGCGGTCCTGACTGCGTTGCAGCAAGGCATCCAGCTCGACGCGCCGTTGACCGCTACGCGCCTGGCCCCGCAGGCGGAACCAGTCGCTGGTGATGCCGACTTTGACAGCGCTTGCTTCCAACTCCGGCATGCGCAGGCGATTGACGAAATCCCCACGGTTGATGAACCAGCGGCCGCCGTCGCGTTCATTGATCAGCGCCTGGGCCCGCTGCAACGACAACCCCGGCACGTAGGCGGCCAGCACCGGAGCGCTGGCGGTGTTGCCGTTGAGCCAGGTATTGGCCGGCAGGATCGTAACGTAAGGGGTCAGCGTCTCCAGCAATGCAGGGGTAACGCCCTCGACGTTGCTCAGCTCCTGCAAGGTGCGGAGCATCGGCCGTGTCGGCGCCAAGGTGCCGGGCGCGTCCCGGGAGGTACTGCGGCCACTGTCGAACGTAGTGCTCGCGGGCGTCTTGTCGGCGCGCTCCGGATTCAACAGGCGCGGATAACCGGCAATCACCCGCTCGACGATCCGCGCCCGAAGCGTGGCGGCGACGCCAAGCTGTTCGCACAGCCGCTCGAAGGCCCGCAGCTGTTCCTGATCCACCTGCTCACTGGCCACGAGGTTACGCAGGTTGAACTTGCTCTGCTCATCCTCCAGTTGCCCTTCGAATGGCGTGTCGACCAGGCCGGAGCCTGGCATAACGATAGGTTTCGCCCAGGCCTGGCCGAAGCGCGTCAAGGGGTCGCGCTGGCTGGCGTCCAAAAGCAACTGGCGGCTCACTTGCAGGCCACCCTGCAACCTTGCCATGCCCTGGATGCGCAGTTGCTCGGCTTCCAGGCTGCGGGTGAACAGGGCCTGGCGGGTGAGCATGCCGCCAGCGATCACCGCCACCACGGCGGCGATCAGCAAGGCACTGATGACGGCCATGCCGCGCTGCTTCGCCGCTGTGGGCGAATTCGTTCGCATCACGGGCCTTATAGCTGCCAGGAGCCGATATCGGCATTCACACCGTCGCCGTCAGGCTGGCCGTCGGCCCCCAGGGAAAAGATATCGACTTCACCGTTCGCGCCTGGGTTGAGGTAGTTATAGGGGCGGCCCCATGGATCGTTGGGCAAGCGCTCCAGGTAGGAACGCCAGGTGCTGTTCTTGGCATCGGCCGGCCGCTCCACCAACACCTTGAGGCCCTGGTTCATGCTGGGGTAGCTGCCGTGGTCCAGGCGATACAGCTTCAACGCCTGCATCAGCCCGCCAATGTCCTGTTTCGCCGCCGTGGCGCGGGCCTGGTCGGGTCGGTCGAGGACCTTGGGCACCACCATCGCCGCAAGGATGCCAAGGATGACCACCACGACCATGATTTCGATCAGGGTGAAACCCCGCTGCCCGCGTGGACCTGGGGTGTTGTGACGGGCGATCTGCATCTCGACGGTCCTTCGCTGGATTCGATTCGAGGCGCAGTGTTGCAAGAAAATATGTCAGTGGTATTGAAATTGCTCAGGAGCTTGCGTCGTCAAACTGTCAAGGAAAACGGCCAGGCTTGAAGGCTGCCTTCACTCGTCGAGTCGACCGATGCAACGCCCTGCCCTGCAAGCCGGTTTCACCCTGATCGAAGTGCTGGTGGCCTTGGCGATCATTGCAGTCGCCATGTCGGCCGCGGTTCGCGTGGCCGCAGTGATGACCCAGAGCAATGGCTTACTGCGGGACAAATCCATCGCCCTGCTGGCGGCCCGCAGCCAACTGGCCCAACTGCGCCTGGAAGGGCATTCAGCGCCGGGGATGAAAGTCTTCGAATGTGATCAGGGGCGATTGCCGTTGCGCTGCGAACAGAACCTGCGCCCTGCGAAAAACGGGCGGATGCTGCGGGTCGAGCTGAGCGTGTCCGACCGCAGCCGCGAGGCGCCGCCCTTGGCTCGGCTGGAAACGTTCCTCAGTCGGGAGAAGTAACCAGATGAACGCGATCCCCCGTGGCGAGGGAGCTTGCTCCCGCTCGGTTGCGCAGTAACCGCAAAATACTGGGGCCGCTACGCGACCCAGCGGGAGCAAGCTCCTTCGCCACAAGAGCACTCACCTGTAAGAGCTCTCAAGGCCGAGTCAACGAGGGCAAGCTCACCGAATCCGGCAACCGCGCAAGCGCCAGCCGGGCTTGTTCGCCACCGCGCTCGATCACTACGGCTTGCGCCTCGATCGACACCAGCCTCACCCCTGGGGCGACCCGCTCGCCGGCCAGGAAGCTGCGTGGCGGTCCGTCGTTGAGGCTCAGGATCGCCACGGCCCCGCGAGCACCGGCCATCACCCCACTGACCTTGATTTCCACCGTCGCCGGCTGGCTGGAGAACCATTGCAACGCCGGGCTATCGGAGCGCTCGGCCATGCGTTGCGGGGCCATGTCCGGGGTGCGTGACTCGGCGGAAGTCAGCAGCAGTGACGACCAGGTCGCCACCCCGGCCAGCGCCGCCAACAACCCCAGCGCCTGTACGATTTGCGCCGCGGACACTCGCTCGATGAACGTCATGGCTTGATCTCCTTTTCGATCCAGTGCCCAGCGTACGCGGCAATTCTCTCCGTTTTATTTCACATCCCTATCATCTTCACCATGCAGGATAGGTACCGATGCAAAGGAGCGCTCCCCATGTGCGGCAAGCAACGCGGCTTCACCCTGATCGAATTGATGGTGGTGCTGGTGATCGTCGGCATCGCCAGCGCCGCTGTGAGCCTGAGCATCAAGCCGGACCCGGCGAAGCTGCTGCGCCAGGATGCCCAACAGCTGGCACAACTGCTGCAACTGGCCCAGACGGAAGCGCGCACCGACGGGCGGCCAATCACCTGGCGCGGGGACGCCAAGGGGTTCGGCTTCAGCCGTCGTCTGGACCAAGGGCCGGGGCTGGACCGTTTCAAGGAAGACCCACAGTTGCGCCCGCGGCGGTGGCAGAGCCCGTCCATGGAGATTCGTGTGGAGCCCAAGCAGCGCGTCGTGCTCGATGCCGAATGGATCGGCGCCCCTGTACTCATTCGCCTGTCGGACGGCCAGAACAGCTTCAGCGTGCAACGCAGCCCCACCGGCCGGGTGCAGGTGCAATGAGCGGTCGGGAGACGGGCTTCACCTTGCTTGAAGTCATGGTGGCAATCCTGCTGATGGCGGTGGTTAGTCTGATCGCCTGGCGTGGGCTGGACAGCGTCACGCGGGCCGACAGCCATTTGCAGGCCAGCACCGAGCAGACCGAAGCATTGCTGCGGGTGTTGAACCAACTGGAGCGCGACGTCGCCCTGCGCGCCAGCATCGAGTTGAGCGAACCGGTAAAGCCCGGCGCCGACGACGCCCCCTCGACGGCCCCGCCCGCCGTCACCGTGCGCAGCACCGACGGCCAGGGTTTTCGCCTGGACGTGATCCGCGAGGCCGCCGATCTGGAGGGCGGGCTGCAACGGGTGCGCTGGTGGCTCAAGGGCGACACGCTTTACCGCGCCCAGGGCCAGTCCCGCAGCCGCTACCCTTTGCCGGCGCCGGGCGCGGGGGTTGCAGTGCTCAGTGAAGTCAGCGATGCGGGGCTGCGGTTCTGGAACAAGGAAAAAGGCTGGCGCAAACTCAGCGGCAACCTGCAGGAAAACCCGGCGGGAATCGAGATCAGCCTGACCCGGCAGACGTCCCAGGGGGCTGAACGCTATCGCCAGGTGCTGGGCCCCTTGGACTAAACCACTTAGCTCAGCACCACCACTCCACCCGGCAACTCGGTGCACTTGGCACCGTAGGCATCGCGAATCAGCAGCGCCACGCCAGCTAGCTGATCGAGGCGAAAACGGGCCTGGACCTTGCGCAGGCCCAGTTCGCGATTGAGCAGCAACAATATTCCGGGCCGGTAGCGGTTGATCTCATCGATGACGCTAGCCAGGGTCGCATCGTTGAACACCAGTACCTGTTCACGCCAGGCAATGGCAGCCGACACATCGGCGGTTTCCGGGCTGCCGATATGACGGGTGTCGTAAGTCAATTGCATGCCTGGCTCAAGGCGAAAGTGTTGGCCTTGCACCTGGACCTGTACCACGCCCTCCAGGCAGGTCGTGCAGACGCTCTGGGCGACATAGCGAATATTGAACCGGGCATGGGCGGCGCTGATCCAGCCGGCGCCGGCCTGGACGCTGATCGGCGCGGTGCTGCTGCCCGACACTTCAACCTCGCCGGCGAGCAACTCCAGCCCTTGCCTCCCCTCGGCCAATGGGCGGCGACTGAGACGAGTCTGAGTATTGAGCTCAAGGCTCACGCCGGCGCCCAGTTCGACCCGGCGCTGCTCGCCCACTTCGGTGACGTAATCCGCACCAAGCCCGGAAAAGCCACCCGGCACCGTGGCGCGGATCAACAGGAATCCCGCCGACGCGGCGATCGCGCCGCCCAGCAAGGCCCGCCGACCAAAATGCCGAGGGGCATGCACCGCCTCTGCGGCCGGTTGCAAGCCATGCCACAGCGCCTTGGCCTGCTCGAATGCCCGCGCATGCTCGGGGCTTTGCCCACACCATTGGCGCAGGGCGCGGGCGTCGGCGACGGTAGCGCGTCCCGAGGTCAGCAGGATCAGCCAGTCCCGGGCCTCGCTGGCCAATCGGGTCTCGGGCGTGTCGTCAGGGGAAGCGATGCTGAAGATATTCAAGCGCACACACACTCACCAAAGGGTCGGGTCTCTACTCTCAAGACGGTTTTCCCGCGCCGGGACCGAACCGCTGAATGACTTTTCTTTCCAGGCGTAGGGCGCAATGCCCCAGCGCTGCCTTGATTTCCTTCTCCACCATGCGTGTGGAAATGCCAAAGCGCTGGGAAATTTCCAGGTGGGGGGCTTCTTCCAGGCGCGCCGCGATGAAAATCCTGCGGCGCCGCGCCGGCAGCTCGTACAAGGCCTTTAGCAGCGTCTGCAGTTCTTTCTGCCCGCCCACCACCCGGGCCGGGTCCAGTGCTTCGTCCGAGACCTGCAGCAACTCCTCGATCTCGCTGCCGGTGAGCAGGCGGGCATCGGATTGCCGACGGTCGGCGGCGATGTTCAGGGCCATGCGATAGAGATAGGCATTGGGCTGGGCGATGTCCGGCGTGTCGACCATGCGATCGACTCTCAGGTAGGTTTCATGTAACACATCGTTGGCGAGTTCCTCGGATCCCAGGCGCCTGCGCAAGCGCACCTTGAAATCCTCATAGGAGGTGAGGAACAGCTTGACCATCGGGCTACGGCCAGTGTCTTTCATCGCCCGAGCACCTCTTCCCCTGCTGTGCATTCCATGCTTTTTCCTGATGAGTCGGGTAACAAAAGCAGGGTCACCGGCTGGCGTAGCGAACTGGGCACCGGGCGGTCGATCCTGAGGTTTTGCAAACTGTTGACCAGGGCCTTGTCGCGCAGTATATCGCCCGTGGAACTGACCAGCCGGCTGTGTTGCACCACGCCGTCGCGGCCGATCCACACTTGCAGCACCGCGCGAAAACTGCCCGGCCAGGTCAGCGGCGAATGACACAGGTTGCGCTGGATGACCGCCTGAATCGATGCCGCATAGTTGCTGTCGCTCAAACCAGGGGCGGTGCCGGGCGGCAGTGGCACCTCGCGGACCCGCACCGGTTGCAAGGTGAATGCATCTGCACGGGCATAGTGCGCCGCCAGCCCGGTGCCGCTGAGCAGCACATTCAACCCTTGGGCGGGCGTGAACAGCCCCTGAACGCCTAACGTATGGCGCCGGCTCGACAATGGGTGATCCACCAGCACCGCCATGCCAGTCGCACGGCTGAATTGCTCAAGGGCCGTAGTCAGCTCTTGGGGAGCGATGTCCAATTCCACCAACCCGGCGGCCTGCACCGGCTCGGCCAGCAAACACCACGCAACCATCAGCCATCCCAGGGGCGCCCTGGCCAATCCACGCCTGCGTCCGCCCCCGGTTATGCCCTGTTGCACGACTGATGTATCCGTTGAAAACCGTCATCCTGATGGGAATTTATGAATGTCGTATGACAACCGATACAAATCCCGCGGACCGCTCTAGACTGACAATAACGAACCATCCCCCTTGGCAGACCAAGAGGTTAGTGATGAAACACTGGATGAGCATGACAGTCGGCATGGGGCTTCTGATAGCCTTGCCTTGGGCCCAGGGTGGAGACGCCCCAGCCTGTATCGAAGTGACCGTCGGCGGCTACAAAACCCCAGACTACAATTGCCTGAGCCGACAGATGGGCAACAACCCCCATGCCGAGGCTGCTGCGCAACACACGCAGGAAGGGTTGAATGTACCGATCAACAAACGCGCGCCGAACAACATCGGCCTGGCGACCCCGGCGGCCACTGGTGTGCGCATGGGCAGCACCTTCGGCACATCGGTCAAGCCCCAGCGGCCGCCTGCGCCAGTGGTGAATTCGCCACTACCCAAGTAAGAGCTTTTGTTCGTACAAATGGACGCACTCTCGAGCGTGCTCTCCATGCTGCGAGTCAAAAGCATCTTGCCATCCCGCTTCGAGGGCGCTGTTACTTGGGCGTTCAGCTTGGCGACGTACTCACAACCTCCACACCCTCTAGCGATTTAATCGTGATACACCTACGCCGCTAACTTTACCCGCCGATAACGATGTGAATCAGATTGGAGCTGACGATGCCCCACCGCACGCCCAAACTTCTCATCGCAGCGGCTACTGCCACATTGGTCATGTCCGTCACGGCTGCAGTGGGTCCGTTTACGCTGTTTTGGACAAACGAGACGCGTAACGAACGCAACCTGGTAGAAAAGCAGCTGGACAGCATTCGCACGGTGCAGGGCTTGCTCGTGGATGCGGAGACAGGCGAGCGCGGGTATGCGTTAACAGGGATAGAGACATTTCTGCGGCCTTATTACGTCGCCACATCGCAGCTTCCGGGCGCGATCAAGACCCTTCGTGAAAACTATCGAAACGATCCGTCCGATGAAATTACTCAGGTGGAGAATTTCATAGAGAGTTCCGCACTAAAGCTGGACCACCTGGACAGGGTCATAAAG
The DNA here is from genome assembly GCF_030064125.1 of Pseudomonas sp. G2-4. Taxonomy (NCBI): domain Bacteria; kingdom Pseudomonadati; phylum Pseudomonadota; class Gammaproteobacteria; order Pseudomonadales; family Pseudomonadaceae; genus Pseudomonas; species Pseudomonas sp. G2-4. The sequence continues at coordinate 4,122,517 of NZ_CP125957.1, forward strand.
CTGCGTAGCACCCAAGGCGCGGAAGCGGCGGCGACCGAAGTCGCTACGGGTAACGGCAAACATCTCATGGACCAGGTCCGCAGCATGGGGGGCGAGCTGATTCAAGCAGAAGTTGAAGAAGTGGCTGTTCTGGACAACCAGCTTAACGCCAGCCTGCGTTGGGCCGTCGCCGTTTCCATCGCAAGCTTCCTGCTCACGCTTTTGCTGGGCCGTTTCATCTACGTGTCCATGCGTCAGACGATAAAGCGCCAAGCCGAATCTACGGCCAGCGCGCTCTCTTCAAGCACCCAACTCAGCAAAAGCCTAAAAAACCTTGAGCGGCGCAATACAGAAATAGGCTTGCTTGCGGAAATGGCTCGCCTGCTGCAGACCGAGATGAGCCAAGAGGAAACGCTTCAGCTGGTAAGCACTTACTGCCAGCAGTTACTGGAGGGCAGTAGCGGAACGCTGTACCTGTACCGCAACTCGGCTGATGCCCTGCAACCAGCCGCAAGCTGGGGCCAAGTCGAGGCTCAACTGGACGTCCTCATGGGCCCCAAAGACTGTTGGGCGATACGTCGAGGCCATTCCCACATGGTTGAACATCGTCATGAGCTTCGATGCGCCCATTACTCAACTAAATCAGAGTTTGACGATGGCGACCTTCACTGGTGCCTGCCGCTGATAGCCTACGGAGAAACACTGGGGCTTTTGCATATCCAGCATGCTGGCGGAAGCGGCGATAAGGAAGTCAGCCGCCAGTTTGCGGAAGCTGCCGCGGAGCAAACCGCGCTAGCGCTCGCGAACGGCAGGATGCGCCAGGTCCTGCAAGTCCAGTCGATTAAAGACCCGCTGACGGGCCTGTATAACCGTCGTTTCATGGAGGAGACCCTCAAGCGCGAGCTCTCCAAAGCCACACGAGACGCAGTCGACCTGAGCGTCATTATGCTCGACCTGGATAACTTCAAAAAACTGAACGACATCCATGGTCATTCTGCAGGTGACGCGGTGCTGCGAAGCACTGCGTCATTGATTATGAAGTCAATCAGAGCCACCGATGTCGCCTGCCGGTTTGGTGGAGAAGAGCTGATCATCATATTGCCGGATTGCTCCATTGAAGACGCTCTCCTGCGAGCCGAATCCATCCGGGATTCGCTGGAAAGCATGAGCCCTGCGGATGGAATACAGACGTTCAGCGTTACCGCATCCTTTGGCGTGGCCTCGACGACGCGTAGCGGGACCGATCAAGCCATACTGATCCGGGCGGCGGACGCAGCACTGTATAAGGCCAAGCGCGGGGGGAAGAACCGCGTAGCCTCGTAGTCGGTAATAGGGAGATGAGAACGTGGTTGGCGGCTCGCCTGGCATTCAATTGCACGCCGGTTGGGAAATTCCTGGGCCTTGAGGTTAATGGGGCAAGAATCTCCTTCGCGGAAAACGTCTTTTACGCGTTCGAGGACGGCAGGATCCGCGAGGTCTGGTCGGTCATCGACAAGGAAGCGATCGAAGCTCAGCTCCGATCAGAGTAGCGGATGCCTCAGGGCTGCAAGTTATCAAGGAACTACGTATGCAGGATTGTTGCATGCCTCATGCCAACGCTTTAGTGCGTCAGAGCCGTCAGAAGCTAATGCAGACAGTGATGCAGATACTAGCAATGTAGTTGCCAGGGCCAGTGTTAATTTTTTCATTGTTTCTCACCTTCGTTAGTTGAACTCCCGCGTCCAGAGCGCCAGGACATAAGCTCGCCAAAGTTGCAGGCAGAACACCAAGGCCACCAAGCCAAGCCCCAGGGTGGCGACAGGCTTGGGCTATCCTGTGATCGTTAAAGATTGAGGTCCCGAACATGGAATGTCAGGTTCGCCCCGCAACAGGCGAAGATACAGCTGCGATTAGCCGTGTCGTGATCGCCGCTCTGCGTGAGTCAAATTCACTGGATTACTCACCTGACGTTATCGCTCAGGTTGAGCGGAGCTTTGCTCCTGAAGCCGTCAGCGCATTGCTCGATAAGCGCAAGATTTTCGTAGCTTGGCTAGGCGAAAATATTACCGGCACTGCAAGCCTCGATGGTGATGTAGTCAGAAGCGTTTTCGTTGATCCTGCGTACCAAGGTGGCGGTATCGGTCGGCAGTTGATGGATGTCATTCATGCTACTGCTGCCAGCGCTGGTGTTGGAGCCTTACGGGTGCCCTCGTCGATTACTGCGGAGAAGTTTTACGCTGCGTTGGGTTATCAGAAAGTCCGCGACGAGTTTCATGGAGCTGAGCGCACCATCGTTATGGAAAAACAGCTTGAGGGATAGTCCAGGCCATTCCACCCATGTAGGCGGCAGTAGTTCAGTGACTTTACTCGCCCGCTGCATCGGTAGACCCGTCAACACGTCCTTTAGATAAGCGTACGGATGCAGTTCAGCCGGACATGCCCCGCGCCGATCACTGCACGGGTTCACTGCTTCGACGTATCTGTCTGCTGGCCCCTGGTGGCTGGCCATTGATGCGCTTGAATGCACGGCTGAACGCCGCTTGTGAGGTATAGCCCAAGCGTTGTGCGACGGCGTCGATCGACAGGTTGTCCTGCGTCAGCCATTGGCTGGCGATCCGCATCCGCAACTCGGTGGCGTATCGCAATGGAGGCACGCCGATGGTGGCTTGGAATCGCTGTGCGAACACCGAGCGTGATACGTGAGATTCAGCTGCCAGCTCCGCCACCGTCCACTCGCGTCCGGGTTGGCGATGCAGGGCAAGGATAGAACGTGCCAGGCGGGGATCTCGCAGCGCTGCCATGAGGCCTTGCGCGCTTTCAGAACCACCCTCGACCCAACCACGTACGAATAAGGATGCGGCAACTTCCGCAAGCCGAGCCATGATCCCGGCATACCCGATGCGTCCGGCGCAGATCTCACGCTTGATAGAATCGAGGATCGATTCCAACCCTGGATAACGTTGACCGCCGGTGTCCGCCACCATGACATTCGGCATCAACTTGCCTAACGCCCGCATGCCCCCAAGATCGAACTCCATGCAACCATAGAACAGGATCGCACTGGGCGTGGAAAGTGTGCTCGGGCAGGTGTTCACGCCACTGACGGCCTCGCCTAAAGGGGCTGCATCAAGTTGGTCGATATTCTGAACCGTGGCATCCAGCGCTGATAGCAGTTCGTGCCCATGGCCTTGCGGCACCAATACCGCGTCACCTGCCGATAGGTGATGTATCGCGCCATCGCCTGTCCGCAGGATGGCCGTGCCCACTGCAAGATAATGAAAGTAGGCATGCGCCGATTTGTGTTCAAAACCCAAGCCAAAGCTCGGCCCCGTTTGAACGCGGCGGTACTGAACACCGCGCAGCCGCATACCTGTCAGCAGTTCGCTAATCAATTCAGACGACAGCGCAAATTGTCCTGATTCAGTCATGTTAGGCGTTTCGATCAAAACACTAGGACTTTGCATCATAGATCATCCTGAAGCTCAACTCTAGACTGGGGGTCACGATCACTTCCCAAGGATTCTTGAGATGAGTAGCAATGTGCTTGATGCTGCACCTGGCAGCGTTGCTGGGGTAGAGCCGGCAACCTCGGCTTGGACAGCGGTTTTCTCTCTGGCCATGGGTGTCTTTGGCCTACTGACGGCTGAATACCTTCCGGCGAGTTTGCTAACACCGATGGCCTCGGACTTGAGTGTGTCCGAAGCGATGGCCGGCCAGGCCGTGACCGTCACCGCCGTGGTTGCGTTGTTTGCTGGACTCTTGGTGCCAGGTCTTACCCGCAAGCTTGACCGCCGTACCGTCTTGTTAGGTTTTTCCGCGCTAATGATTGCATCCAACCTGCTCGTTGCCATGTCGTCGAATCTGACGGTCCTGTTGCTGATGCGAGTGCTGCTTGGCATTGCTTTGGGTGGGTTCTGGAGCATGGCGGCTGCCGTGGCCATGCGGCTGGTACCGACGAAATTTGTGCCGCGCGCGCTGTCCATCATCTTCAGCGGCATCGCCGTGGGAACAGTGGTCTCCGTTCCGCTGGGCAGCTACTTGGGCGGCCTCTTCGGCTGGCGCAGTGCCTTTTATGCGGCAGCAGCGGTCGGCGTGCTGACGTTGATCTTCCAGTGGTTCACCCTACCCAACATGGCGCCTCAGAAAATGGCACGCACAGCATCCGTGCTGGAATTGCTCCGCCGTCCTGGCATTGCCATCGGCATGCTCGGATGCGTGCTCGCACACACAGGTCAATACGCGCTTTTCACCTACATCCGCCCCGCACTTGAAAGCGTCGTGCGCATCGACACCGATGGCCTGGCTTTAATGCTATTGGGCTTCGGCGTCGCCAATTTCGTCGGCACACTCGTGGCGGGTTGGCTGATGGAGCGTAGCTTGCGCCTGACATTGATCCTTATGCCTACCTTGGTCGCCGTGGCCGCGTTTGCCATGATCTCGCTTCCTCTCCAGGCGCCGGGACTGGCACTTGCCGTTGCGCTATGGGGCCTGGCTTTCGGCGGAGTGCCGGTTGCCTGGTCAAATTGGGTGGCTCGCGCGGTTCCGGATCAAGCCGAAACCGCAGGCGGGATGGTCGTCGCCGCGGTGCAGTCGTCAATCGCCGCGGGGGCGGCACTCGGTGGGTTGGTCTTCGGCTTTGGCGGTGTAGAGGGCGTCTTCATCATCGCAGGCGCAGTGATGCTGCTGGCGGCTCTGGTGATTGCTCTTCGTGTTCGGGTGGAATTGCCGAAGCAGGGGTGACGTGATCAGTCAGAGCGAGCGCTCAGCTCATTGCACTTCTACCCAACTCATCCGGGCGCAACGTCAGCACCGAAACACCCGATGAAGTCACCGCAACAGTGTGCTCGAATTGTGCGGAAAGCGCTCCGTCCTGGGTCACGACCGTCCAACCATCAGCCTCAGTCCTGACATGACTCGAGCCCATATTGAGCATGGGCTCGATGGTGAACACCATTCCCTCGCGCAGCATCAGGCCAGTGCCCGGCTTGCCGAAATGCAGCACCTGAGGTTCCTCATGCACCTCCTGGCCGATTCCATGGCCGCAATATTCGCGCACCACCGAGTAACCATTTCGCTTGGCGTGGCGTTCGATGGCCGCCCCAACGTCGCCCAGCCGCGCGCCTGGCCGTACCGCGCGGATACCCCGCCACATCGCATCGTACGTAACCTCGACCAGCCGCCGGGCAGCGGCGCTGACCTCACCGATAAGGTAGGTCTTGCTGGAGTCGGCGATATAGCCATTTTTTTCCAGGGTGATGTCGAGGTTGACGATATCGCCATCACGCAGAATTCTGGAAGGCGATGGCACACCGTGACAAACCACCTCGTTCACCGAGCAATTGAGTACGAACCCATAGCCATACTGACCTTTGCTCGCCGGACGGGCCTTGAGGTTCTCGACGATAAACCGCTCCACCATGGTATCGACCTGGAGCGTCGACATCCCCTCGAGCGTGGTTTTATCCAGCCGTTCGAACACCGACGCCAGGAGCCGGCCGGACTCCGCTAGCAGGGCCACCTGCCCCGGATTCTTGATCATGCTCAACTCATCACCAGTGGTTGGGCACGCACACCCGCGCTGTCAAGTTCACGGCGCATGACCTCGTTGAAGGTCAGCTCAGGGTTCAACTCGCACAACAGGCCGACCTTGATCCAGAAAGCGGCCTGCGCGTTGATGGAACGGCAAGACACCTTGGTAGCCCGGCGCAGTTGGTCATGCAGTTCGTCGTCGATGTTCACGATGCCCATGGGTCTAGCTCCATACGTTTCATATATTAAAAGCATATGCTTCGTATTGATAAAAACCAAGTGTAACGGTTAAACGGAGCGGCAAACGAGGGACAGTAGCGGTTTCAGGTGCGTCCACGGGCGAACGATAAACACAAAAACACATTCAAAAACAAACAGTTAACTTAGATGCAGATTTATTTTTCAAAATTATATTGCGCACAAACATTTAAGACGGTAAATTTATTTCAGCTTCTTAGCGCGCAAACATTTAACGCGCACTAAACGTCAATACGCGTTTGTACGTCACCGTCTAACGCCACCGAACCCGGCAACCGCCCTTTTCTTCTCTTACAGGTAGTTACTCATGAAAACGATTCTTTCTGGCTTGGCCTTCGCCACCGCTTTCGCAGCCGCTGGTTTTGCAAATGCTGCTGACGTCAAACCCACTGTGGTTTTGGTGCATGGCGCTTTTGCCGACTCGTCGAGCTGGAACGGCGTGGTCAAGATTCTGGAAAAGGACGGCTATCCGGTCATCGCGGCAGCTAACCCACTGCGTGGCGTCAGCAGTGACGCACAATCCGTGGCAAGCATCGTCAAAAGCATCAAGACACCGGTGGTTCTGGTCGGCCACTCCTACGGCGGTGCGGTGATCAGCGAGGCGGCGTACGGCAACCAGAACGTGAAGGGCCTGGTGTATGTGGCGGCCTTCACCCCGGAGGCTGGCGAGACCGCGGCAGAACTGTCTGGACGATTCCCGGGGGGCACCCTGGCCTCCGCCTTGTCGGCCCCGGTTGAGTTGGCCGACGGCGGCAAGGATCTCTACATCCTGCAGGATAAATTCCACGACCAGTTCGCAGCTGATGTCCCTGAGGCTGAAGCTCGCCTGATGGCGGCGGGTCAACGTCCCATCACCGTCGCCGCGCTGAATGAAGCCGCCACCGATCCCGCCTGGAAAACCATTCCGTCCTGGTTCGTGTACGGCGACAAGGATAAGAACATTCCCCCTCAGGCCATGGCGTTCATGGCAGAGCGGGCGCACTCCAAGCAGACCGTCGTGGTTAAAGGCGCCTCCCATGTGGTGATGGTTTCCAACCCGAAGGTGGTGGCTAACCTGATCGAGAAAGCCGCGCAATAAATGCCGTTGGCATCACGGGGCCCGCGTATGCGGGCCTTTTTGCCGTTGTTTCTGCCACATTGGATTCTGCGCCAGCTTGGCCGCAAACAACGCCCAGTCCCAGTGCTTTGGCACGCTCGATAGCCATGCGACCTGTATAGCCTGCCTGTATCAGCCGATCTTTTTCGCCGGGGCCTCGTGCTCCCTTGATAGCCCTGTATGGCCTTGATGAGACGCGACAAAAAGGCCTAGGATCGCAGAAGCCGAGAACAGACCTATAGCGGAGGGCGCGGAAAACGTCTTCTATGCGTTCGAGGATGGCAGGATCCGCGAGGTCTGGTCGGTCATCGACAAGGAAGCGATTGAAGCTCAGCTCCAATCAGCGTAACCCGCTACAAGCTGGTATTAACACTCGCGGTTATTGGATACCGTCGCAGGAGCGCACTGCTGTGCTTAGCTTGAAAAGCTCCTTGGACAGTTTCCATTTTCCTTCTACGGACCCTGGCATTGCACACTGATAGCGCCACATCAGTTGTTCCCATTCCTGCACTTTCGGGTTGCTGCCTTCCATTGCCGCCAAGCGATCAAAAGAGAAGTCATCGCCTGCTTCCAACAGCATGATCAACCGATTTTGATACCGCCAGATGGTCATGTCCTCCACACCCGCCAGGCGCAAATGATTGAGCACCTCAGGCCACACCGCCTGGTGATGAATTTCATATTCAGCGATCAGCGCGGGGTCATCCTTGAGGTCAAGTACTTGGCAATATCTCATTTTGGGCAGGCCGGATTAGTGTCAATTTGTTGGTCGGGCGCGGGGCGACCGCAATCGATCCGATAAAAAAGACAGGCGTTCATGCCCATGATCAATGGGGTGCCCTCGCGTATCGATCGAGTCTCATGTTTATCCAGGTACTGGCGAGTCATCGTCCACCACTCGAGGTAATCCGAAGCAAGATTGATCACGGGCCAATCGCTGCCCCAGATCACCCGCCGTGTACCAAACAACTCAAGGACGTTGTCCATGTAGGGTTGCAATGCTTGGGCACCGTCGCCTTGCGCGGCTTCAGTGAGCAGCCCCGACAGTTTGCAGTACACATTAGGCAGCGCTGCCAGACGTTGAAGGTCACGGGACCAGGGTTCGGTCTGCCGACTCGCGATATCCGGCTTTCCCGCGTGGTCTATCACAATCCTCAATGCACTATTACGCTCGGCCATGGCCACTACCCCGTTAAGGTGCTTAGGCAAAACCAAGACATCAAGACTGAGATCGTGCTCTACAAGTGCATCCATGGCGGCTTGAATCTTGTTTCCCTCGATCCAGTTGTGGGCCGGCAGCGCTTGCAACATGGCCCGCACGCCCTTGAATTTGGGGTGCCGAGCCAAGCGTGTTATCTCCTGCACAGCAGTGGTTGATGTCAGATCAACCCACCCCACTACCCCGAAGATGCTGTCGTGTTGATCAGCCAACTCCAGCAAGAAATGGGTATCGCCCAAGTGGGGGTTCGATTGAACGGCGACGGTTCCGTCGATGCCACATTCACGCAGGTGTTCAATCAAGTCATCAGGCGTGAAGTCCTTGAAGATTGGGGCTAAATCAGCCGAGGGCCAATCCCCATGGCCGCTGTTGAGACGCCAGTAATGTTGATGGGCGTCGATGCAAAGCGTCATAGGGCACCTTGGGGCAACGGCGCATCAGCATCGATCAACTCGCGTGCTTTAAGTGTCTTCCAGAAAGCCTCTGGGATGTCCTGCTCGAACCACTCGATACTCCGGTCGAGTTGCTGCGGCGTACGTGTACCCACCACACAAGACACCACTGCGGGATGCGCCATTGGAAACTGCAACGCTGCCGCGGGCAGCGGTACTTCAAACTCTTCGCAGACGGTTTTCAGCGCTTGGACTTTCGCGATCACCGCGGCGGGCGCTTCGCCATAATCAAAGTGCGTGCCCCCGGCAAGAATGCCTGAGTTGAATACGCCACCCACTACAATTGAGTTGCCCTGTCCCAGGCATTTGTTCATCAGTGGTCCAAGGCTTTGCTGATCAAGCAACGTGTAGCGTCCCGCCAGCAATGTGCAGTCCAGCTGGCATTCGTTCATGCTGTCTTGCACAACCTCCCATTCGTTCACACCCAGACCAATGGCCGCAATCGCTCCGTCCTCACGCAGGCTTTCGAGCGCTCGAAATCCGCCGCCTCTGGTCAACTGATCCCAGTGAAATTGGTGTCGTTCGCCATGGGTAAGCCGCCCGATATCATGCACGTACAGGATGTCTATCCGGCAGACTCCCAGACGTTGAAGGCTATCTTCATAGGAACGCATGATTGCGTCATATCCATAGTCGTACACGGGCCGGAAAGGCAGCGGATTGGCCCATCCATCGTCCCCATCGCGTACTGAACCATCAGCGCGCAGAAGCCTACCGACTTTAGTGCTCAGGATAAAATCCGCTCGCGATCGCTCGGCCAACTCTGTGCCGACCCGCCGTTCGGAACGGCTGTATCCATAAAAGGGGGCCGTATCGTAATAGCGGATTCCCCGATTCCAAGCGGCTTGCAGCGTTTGCGTCGCCTGATTCGCAGAGACTTCCCGGTAGAGGCCACCCACTTGTGAGCACCCCAGGCCAAACACCCCTATTTCAAGCGCGCTTTTGGCAAGCCTTCGTTTTTCGGAGATTTTCAAGTTCGCTCACTCCCTTCCGATCAATACAGGACGTTCCGAGCCTCTGAACTGTCGATGTTCGATTTATCGATCAGAAGTACGCCGGTATCGATATTCTTGGGCACTGCGGTCCCAGCGATGGCCTTGGCGACCGTGGTGACAGAATCAAGCCCCATCCTGTAGGAGCTTTGAACGATGATTGAATCGAGGGTACCGTCCTTTACAAAGTTCTGAAGGTCTTCGTTACCGTCAAATCCGATAGCCACAAGTTTTCCGGATTTTCCGGCTTGTGCAATACCGCGCGCCATTCCTACGGCCGTCGGCTCGTTGGCACCGTAAATACCTTTAAGATCGGGATTCGACGCCAGCACGTCGGTGGTTTGATTCAGCGCGTTGGCCATCTGGGACTGAGAATAAAAGGGGCCGACGATAGTCAAGTTCGAGTGCTGCTTTATGTAGTTTATGAACCCCCCCACTCGTCCAATCTCGGATCCCGCCCCAGGCACGTAGGACATAATTGCAATCTTGCCTGTCTTTCCCACCTTTTCGATCATGCGCTGCGCACAGAGCTCACCGGCCCTGGTGTTATCCGTCGAGAGGAACGATTGATAATAAGCATCGCCGTCAGTAGAAATCGTTGAGTCGATGAGCACCACCGGGATATGGGCTTCCCATGCTTGTTTAATTGCAGGCACCAAGGCGTCCGGGTCGGCAGCTGCCAGGACAATCCCGGAAACCTTGCGGTTGACCGCGTTGACCACCATGTTCACTTCATCCGCTACCGCCGATTCGGATGCTGGCCCCTGAAAGGTTACCGTCGTGTTCGGCAGTTCCTTTGCGGCCGCCTGGGCACCCTTCTGAACATTCTGCCAATAGTTGGAGTTTGCACTTTTAACAATAACCGCAATTTCCCCATTATTGGCCAGCGTGGTGGTGGACGTGAACAAGACAGCCATAACAACCGCAATCAAGTTTAGCTTTTTCATCGAAATCGATTCCTTATTGTTGTCAGTGCTTTGGTTTATCTTTTTCGGTTTCTAAGTTGGTCGACACACACCGTCAGCAGAATGACCAGCCCGATGATGATCTGCTGGGTAAAGCTGGAAACACCCAACATGTTCAGGCCATTGCGCAAAATGCCAATGGTGAACGCACCGATGATGGTGCCGGACACGCTGCCGATACCGCCGGACAAGGAAGTACCACCAATGACCGCACTGGCAATGGCATCGAGTTCATACATGACGCCTTCATTTGGCTGCGCGGAAACTAACCGTGACATCAATACACAGCCCGTCAAACCCGCGAGCACACCAGACAGTACGTAAGTGAACAAGGTCACCCGGTTGACATTGACCCCGGACAGTCTTGCTGCTTCCGCATTGGAGCCCACGGCGTAGATGTGACGCCCCAGGCGTGTACGGCTCAAGATCATCCAAAGCCCGATGGCCAAGGCGATCATGATCACTACCGGGTACGGGATGCCGGGAAAAATGACATTCGGAAAGCCATTGGCGCCGATGTTCTCTATACGAAAAAGGGTTCCATTACCCAGCGTGCCGAACCCCTTGCCCAGCCCCGATACAGGTTGAGCATCCGTCAGACGCAGGGCGAGGCCCCTGGCAACCAGCATCATCCCCAATGTCGCAATGAAGGGTGGAAGCTTTAATCGAGTGATGAAAACACCGTTAATGGCGCCGCATATTCCGCCCACTAGCAGGCCGACCAGGATTCCAACAGGAATCGAGGCCCCGGCTTTGATGGCCAACGCATTGGCTACACCGGCCAACGCCAATACCGAGCCGACCGAAAGATCGATACCACCGGTGATAATGACAGCGGTAGCGCCAAGTCCAAGGAAAGCAATAGAGGTGACCTGTAGCGCCACGCTCATACCATTGCCCATCGACAAGAACGCCTCGCTGGTACTCGCGAATACAACGATGAGGGCAAAAAGGCTGGCCAAGGCACCGAACTTCTGCAGAAGTTCTTTGCGTCGATCAGTATTGATAGCGTTTGCGGTGACGGGTTCTGCTGGCTTATCGATACTTAGGTCATTCATTTGGAATACCCCGACGCGTAATGCATGATTTCTTCTTGTGATGTGCGGCGGGCATCCAGTTCGCCGGTTGCACGTCCCTCATGGAAAACCAGAATTCGATCACTCATTCCCAATAGTTCGGGAAGCTCGGAACTGATCAGAACAATCCCGATGCCTTGCGACGCCAGTTTGTCCATCAGTTCGTAAATGGCATACTTCGCACCGACGTCTATGCCCCGGGTAGGCTCGTCGAAGAACAAAATTCTAGAGTTTCGAAACAGCCATTTACCGATCACAACTTTTTGCTGATTGCCGCCCGAAAGATAGCGGGTAACCTGATTGGGCGAAGGGGTGCGAATGCCGAGGCTATCGATGTAGCCGCGCGCGGCCTTCTCTTCATCCTTGAATCGAATGAAGCCAAACGCGTTACAGACCGCTCCCATGTTTGCCAACGTAATGTTGCTTGCAAGGGACATCTTCAAGGCCAAGCCGTCACTCTTGCGGTCTTCTGACAGGTAAGCGATTCCGTGCCGGATGGCGTCCTGCGGTTTTTTGATCGTAACGGGTTTGCCGAAAAGCTCCAGACTGCCTGTGTCCACAGGATCCGCGCCGAAAATAGCCCGTGCGATTTCAGTCCTGCCTGCACCCATCAGCCCTGCAAACCCTAGGATTTCGCCCTTGCGAAGCTCGAAATCAATCGACTGAAACGCGCCCTTCCGGCTGAAATTCTTGACGTTGAGTAATACTTCTTTCGTGGGCGCACCGGTTCGTGGAGGAAACTTTTCCTTCAACGACCGACCCACCATGTCAGCGACGATAGTATCGACCGTGGTGTCGCAGAACAGGGACGTAGAAACATAACAACCGTCCCGCATGACGGTGACCCTGTCGACGATATGTTGCATTTCGTCCAAGCGGTGGGAGATGTAAAGCATGCCGACGCCCTGCGCCTTCAACTCGTTGATCACTCGAAAAAGCTGTGCCGTTTCCGTTTCAGTCAACGATGAGGTGGGTTCATCAAGGATCAACACTCGTGCATTTAGCGACAGGGCCTTGGCGATCTCGACCATCTGCTGCTGAGCGACGGAAAGCTTGTTAACCAACTGGTTGGGATCAATATCCACCCCTAACCGTTGAAGGCACTCACGTGTGTCTGAAAGCAGCTTGCGCCGATCAATGAGACCAAATTTCACCGGCTCTCTGGCCAAGTAGACGTTTTCAGCAACCGACAGGTGCGGTACCAAATTCAGCTCTTGGTGGATGATCGCAATGCCAACCCGCTCGGCATCACTGACCGATTTAAACGTTCGCTCTTCACCTTGGTAGGTAATGGTCCCTTGGTCGGGAGTCAGTTGCCCGCTGATGACTTTCATCAGGGTTGATTTGCCGGCGCCATTCTCTCCGCATATCGCGTGCACCTCTCCTGCATTGAGGCTGAGTGAAACGCCGTTCAGCGCGAGCACCCCAGGGAAACGCTTGACGATGTTTTCCAGGCGTAAACAAGGGAGAACCGAGGCTGGTTCAACTGCAGGCCCGACGGACCGAGGGGACGAGACATTCAAGGCGGCGTTCTCATTTATTTTTATTAAAGGTCTACAGACCCATTAAGAAAATGCACTTTCCGCAATCTACACTTGAGAAAAATTATTGGCAAGACCAATTTAGTATTTTAAAAATTGGACAGACCAGTTTGAATTTTGGAAGATCAGGACGATATACGTGATCGCAACCATCGGAGTCGAACTGAAGACAATCCAACCCGGAAGCGGCAGTGGCTGAAGGGAAACCGGTGCGGAACGTCAGGCCTATGCGCGGGCCTGGCTTACCTGATCATTCGACAGCAGGAATCGGAGCCCCGGCTCAGCCTGCTCAGCGGTAAGGTGCCAGCCGTGGGCCAGGGCAATTTCCTGGCAAATTGCCAAACCCAGGCCGGCGCCATGATCTCGTCGGTGGGCAGCGCGCCAAAAGCGGTCGAACAGCAACGGCAATTGCGCGCTATCGATGCCTGGTCCTGTATCTCGTACGATGACTTTGTCGTAATGAATGTCGATGCTGACAACCGTGTTGGCCGGAGCATGCTGGATTGCGTTCTCCAACAAATTCTTGAGCAGGGTGAACAAGGCACCCCGGTCAGCCCTCCATATCACATCGTCTGCCGCGCAAATGCTCAGGCATACGTCTGCGGCTGACGCCATGCGTTGCATGTAGCCAATCGCTTCCTCGACGATCTCTTGCACCCGAACGAGGGTGAACAGGTAGTTGTGCGTCTCGCTTGCTTCCGCCAAGAGCAAAATCTGCTGCACCTGGCGGCTCATGTATTGGACGTCGCTCAGCAGCGCGTCGCGGTGGTTTCCGGCATCCTCCCTCAATTCGATCTGCGCACGGATCAGCGCCAGGGGCGTTTTCAACTCATGCGCGGCGTTACCGAGAAAATCCTGCTGCACGCGATAGCCTCGTTCGAGGCGATCCAGCGCCTGATTGAAACTGTCGACAAGTGGGGCGATTTCCGACGGTACCGCGTCGATGCTCAGGCGGGCGTTCAGGGAGCGCGGGGAGATTGCCGTGGCGGACTTGGACAGGTCTTGCAGGGGTTTGAGGGTGTAGCGCAATGTGATGTAGGTGCACAAACCGAAGGCAACAAGCAGCACAAGGCTGAACATGATGATGCCAGCGCCCACCAACGGGAGGGCCACGCGATGGAGCAGCCCCATGAATCTTGTGGTGACAGCAAGCTGGAAAAACCACGTCCGGCCTTCGTGCAAGACAGGTTCGGTGGCACCGTACAATGTCACATCGTTGTGCTCGAAATCGAAGCGACCACGCTCCAGGCGCAGCAATTCGCCGTCAGTTGGCCAGAACTGCGCCCAGGCACTCGACAGCAACACCACATTTCCGGCTTCATCCAGAATTCGGTAAGCGACTTCATGGTTCAGGCTGACGAAGGCCCATCCCAACTCATCGAAGTCCTCGTAGAATCCAACAGGCCTGCCATCGTCGTTGAAGCGGATGTCTTGCGCCAATTCTTCCACGAGGTCGGCGAAGTCCATGCGCGCCAGCAGGTCACTCTGCAACGCGACAGCGGCAGCGATCACCAGCAAGGTGATGCTGAGCAGCATGCCGGCCACATAGGCCAGCAGGATTTTCAGTCTCAGGCTATTGGGCTGAATCATCTTCACGAAGCGCATAACCAAGACCTCTGACATTGGCTATTCGCTGGCGTGACCCAATGGCGAGCAGCTTGCGACGAATACGATGAAGGGCGACATCCAGGGCGTTGGGGGTGACCGCATCACTTAGCCCCCAGGCTGCGGCCTCCAGTGTGGCTCGACGCACGACCTCATGATGCTTGCGTAAAAGTAGCAGCATGATGTGCATTTCCGCCGGTGCGAGTGTGATGCTCTGCCCAGCGCAACACAGCGCGCCAGTGTCAGGACGCAGGGTCAAATCACCATGATCAAGGTCGAGTGTACGAAACTCCACCGGCCGGCGTAGCAATGCCTTGACGCGGGCCACCAGCTCATCCATGGCGAATGGTTTGGGAAGGTAGTCATCGGCCCCGGCGTCCAGGCCTTGGACGCGGTCATGCAACGCATCGCGTGCGGTCAATACGAGGCAAGGAATGCCCAGCCCGGCGTTGCGCAACTTCGGTAACAAGACAAGACCGTCACCGTCGGGCAATCCCCGGTCGAGGATCACCGCCTGATACTGCATCTGCTGGACAGCAGCCCATGCGGCATCGATACGGCCGACCACATCGACCGCAATACCAGCAGCCGCCAGCCCATTGCACATCAACTGGGCGAGTCGTTCATGATCCTCAACAAGCAGTATCCGGCTCATCAGAAACGGTACACGTAGCCAAAGGTGAGGTTGTTCTGGTTTGACTGATCCACCAGCGGACTGTCTTTGATTTCGGATGACAATTGGGTGACCTCTGCATCGGCAAAAACAGAATTATGCTTATCGAATCGATAGACTCCGCGCAGGCCCAGCTCGATGTTTACACCGGACTTGCCTTCATAGAAACCACGATTGGCGAGCACTTCGCTCTCCCGGACGCCAAAATAGTAGTCAACATATTTGCTGTCCTGCCATGTCGCGCCAACACGGGGTGTCAGCATGATGTGCTCGTTGATCTGCCAGGTCCTTTCCAGGCCGAGGCTGACACTTTGCCCCTTGCTGTTGCCCGAAATGTCATGAACCCACTCGAGGCTGACGTCCGCCAGACCCGTTTGCCAATCGACTCTGGCGCCAGCCCAGAAACCACTCTTGCGGTCGCTCATGCCTTCGAGAATATCGGCATCGTCGTCTTCATAACCGCTTGAGTCGTATTTAGCGACCAGGCTGAAATCGACTCTATTGGTCTCGGTGATCTCAAAGCCCGGCAGTTTCAACGCCAGATTGGGACCGAACAACCGGATGTACTGGTTCTCGAACTGTATCAGCGGCAACACCTCGGTATCACGATCAATTCCCCTGTAGGGCTTCTGGGTGCTCTTGGCACCGATGCCCACGCCCCAGGACGATGAAGCTTGCGGATCGTCCTCAGCCTTCACTGTCGCCGGGAAAACCAGCGCTACGACAACTATCGCCGCAAACGCCTTGTGAATGTACGGAACGTTGAAAATCGAGACCGGCGACAAGAGCGTGCGCATAACCGTTTCCTGTAATTGCGTTGGGAAGTCGCATCATCAAGGCGCTCTTCTTACGCATTACTTACCGGAACGTATTTTCGATTTTATGGCTGGTAAGTGTCTGGAAAGTCTCACTGCCGGAAGGTCTCTCCTGTCGCCGACACAGATGAGAGCACCGCATGCCATTCCCTACAATATCTATCACGAATTCAGCCGGATCGCGGCGCGGATTGGCGGCTATCGGGCATGCACTGTCCATCGTGGCCCTGGCAAGCGTGACGATAGGGCTGCTGGGTTGCTCGTCCGGAATGTCTAAACCGATTCCGGGTGGGATCAAGCCTGTAGCGACACAATGGCATGCGCCGTTGCCCCATGGCGGGCGGCTTGAAGCAATGAGTCAATGGTGGGCACAGTTCGATGACCCTCTGCTGCTTCGCCTGCTGGAGGACGGTCAACGTGCCAGTCCGACACTCGCCCAGGCTGCCCGCAACATCGCCGATGCCCGTGCAGCGTACGTTGCCGGCCGGGCTGCCCTCCTCCCTTCCCTTGAAGCGAATGCCAGCGCGAGTCGGGGACGTAGCGATCTTGATAGCGCGAAGGGCAATAGCTACGCGGCAGGTCTACGGGCCAGTTGGGAGTTGGACATTTTCGGGAAGAATCGCGCCGCCACTGACGCAGCCTCCGCCAGGCTGGCGTCCAGCCAGGCCGGCTGGCACGATGCACGGGTTTCCCTGGCCGCCGAGATAGCAACGACTTATGTCGACTATCGCGCGTGCGAGGCACAGACCCGGGAGGCCGAGATCGATGCCGGATCGCGGGCGCAGACCGCCGGGCTGACCACGCTTGCGGTGGCTGCGGGCTTTCGGTCGCCCTCTGCAGCCGACCTGGCCGACGCCAGCGCAGCCCAGGGCCGGGTTAGCGTGGTGCAGCAGAAGGCGCAATGCGACCTGCTCGTCAAGACACTGGTTGCCCTCACGGCGCAAGACGAAATGGCGCTGCGACACGATCTTGCCAGCGCTGCCGCACGCCTGCCGCGACCGGCTGGGCTCAGCATTGCCAGCGTACCGGCTTCGGTGGTCACACAACGCCCTGACGTCCATGCCGCCGCGCTGGATCTAATGGCCGCGAGCGCCGACTCGGATCAGGCACAGGCCCAGCGCTGGCCGAAGATCACCCTGAGCGGCGACATCACGCCAACCCGTCTCCACAGCGCAGGCGTCAGCACCGATGGCGTTATCTGGGGCGTGGGGCCGATCTCCATCACCATGCCGCTGTTCGAGGGTGGCGTGCGTAAAGCAGAGGCGCAGGCGGCCCTCATCCGCTACGAAGCGACGGCGACGATTTTCACCGCCCGCGTGCGCGAAGCCGTGCGAGAAGTCGAAAACGCGCTCGTGTCCCTGCAAAGCACAGCGGCACGCAGCGCGGATACCGGCGTCGCCGTTGAAGGATTTACACGCTCATACCAGGCAACGGAATCGGCGTACCGGTCCGGAGTGTCCAGCGTATTCGAACTGGAGGATGCACGCCGTAGCCTGGTGACCGCGCGCAGTACGGCTATCGGACTGGAGCACGAGCGCATCAAAGCCTGGATTGCGCTCTACCGCGCGACAGGTGGCGGCTGGTCCACCACTGACCTGCCCCAGGCCGGCCTTCCCTCGAAATCAAACAGCAAAAAATCCCCCTAAAAGATCCTTACACGCTCTGGCGACTGCGCTGTCTCGGGCGGGCCGGCATCAGGAACGAGATGATGAACAGCACCTATTTTTACGTAGCGGCTATCGCGGGCATCGCTTTGACTGTCACCGGCATGGCCATCACCGTTACCCGCCAACCGGAGCGCAATGAACCCGTTGCCGCCAGGCCCGCGCTCACAGTAACCCTGGCCCAACTACAGTTCGATCTGATGCCCATCGAGGTCTCGGCGAATGGCAACATCATGGCTTGGCAAGAAGCCAGCATTGGCACCGAGGCGGATGGCCTGAGGCTGGTCGAGGTCAGGGTCAACGTGGGTGACGTGGTGCGGCGTGGCCAGGTCCTCGCGGTCTTCGCCGCGCATACGGTAACCGCCGAACTGGCGCAGAGTCGTGCGGCGACTGCGGAGGCGCTCGCGGCACAGGCAGAGGCGACCGCCAACGCCGGCAGAGCCCGAGAACTCCGGGAAACCGGGGCGATGTCGGCCCAGCAGATCCAGCAATACCTGATGCAGGAGCGCGCGGCCCAGGCGCGTCTGGAAGGTGCGCGGGCGGTCGAGAAAACACAGCACCTGCGCCTCGTCCAGACTCAGGTGCTGGCACCCGACAATGGTGTGATTTCCGCACGAAGTGCCACGGTGGGTGCCGTGCTGCCCTCCGGCCAGGAACTGTATCGAATGATTCTGGGTAACCGCCTGGAATGGCGCGCCGAAGTGGCCGCTGCAGACGTGGCGAAGCTGAAAGCGGGGCAAACCGTTCGGGTCAAACCGGCGGGTGGTGAGCCGATTACCGGCACATTACGCATGATTGCTCCCCTCATAGACACTCAGACCCGCAACGCAATGGTTTACGTCGATCTGCCGCAACCTGGCGCCGCGCGCGCCGGAATGTTCGCCCGCGGTGAGTTCGAGATCGAGACGCGGCGACTGCTGACCCTGCCGCAAACATCAGTGGTGCTGCGCGACGGATTCAGCCACGTGTTTCGTATCGGGGCGCAGTCCAGAGTCGTACAAACCAAAGTCACCACAGGCCGACGCACCGCAGATCGCGTGGAGATTGTCAGCGGTCTCGACCTGGCCGCCCAAGTAGTCGCTGCAGGCGGGAGTTTTCTGAATGACGGCGACCTTGTGCGCGTCGTTGCTGAGACTTCCCCTGGCGATCATCACCCGGCATCCAGCCCTGGCATTGCTCCCATCGTCTTGAAATGACGTCTTGCAACGAATAGGTGCATACGATGAGTCTGAATATTTCTTCTTGGTCGATCCGCAATCCGACACCGTCGGTGCTGCTTTTCATTCTGCTCACGGTCGTGGGCCTGATGGGATTCGTGGCGATGAAAGTGCAGAACTTTCCCGATATCGATCTGCCGACGGTCACCCTAACCGCAAGCCTGCCAGGCGCCTCCCCGGTACAACTGGAAAACGACGTTGCCCGCAAGATCGAGGATTCGCTCGCGACAATCCAGGGCGTGAAACATATCCAGAGCACATTGACTGACGGCGAGGTCAACATCGCGGTCGAGTTCAACCTGGAGAAACCCACGCAGGAGGCAGTCGACGACGTCCGCGACGCGGTTTCCCGGGTACGCGCCGACCTTCCTGGCGACCTGCGCGACCCGGTGATCCGCAAGGTTGAACTCGCTGGTTCGCCGATCCTGACCTACACGGTGGACTCCACAAGCCTGGATGGCGAGGCATTGTCCTGGTTCGTCGATAACGAACTGAGCAAAGCGCTACTCGCCGTGCCCGGCGTTGGCCAAGTGACTCGTGTCGGCGGCGTCACTCGCGAAATACGCGTGGATCTCGACCCGGCGCGGTTGCTGGCGCTTAACGCCAGTGCGGCGGACATCTCGCGCCAGTTGGAACGGGTGCAGCAAGAAGCGTCAGGAGGGCGTGTCGAGTTGGGTGCCATCGAGCAATCGGTGCGTACGATTGCAACGGTCGACTCGGCGCAGGAGGTGGCCGCCCTGGAGATCGCGCTGGGCGACGGCCGCCACATCCGGCTCGACCAAGTGGCGAATATCTACGATACAGCGGCGGAACCACGCTCCGCTGCCTTTTGGAACGATAAGCCCGTGGTGGGTTTTGAAATCGTTCGCGCACGGGGCGCAGGCGAAATCGAGGTCGCTGAGGGCGTGCGTGCAGCCATCGAAACCATGAAGAGCAAGCGCCAGGATATCGCGATCGTCGAAGCGTTCAACTTCGTCGATCCGGTGGTTGAAACCTACGATGGCTCGATGCAACTGATCTATGAGGGGGCGGTGCTCGCGGTGCTGGTGGTGTTCCTGTTTTTGCGCGACTGGCGGGCGACTTTGATTGCAGCAGTGGCGCTGCCGCTGTCGGTCATTCCGACCTTCGCGATGATGCACCTGATGGGCTTCAGCCTCAATATCGTGACCCTGCTTTCGCTATCCCTGGTGATTGGCATCCTGGTTGACGATGCGATCGTCGAGATCGAGAACATCGAGCGACACCTGCGGATGGGCAAGACACCGTATCAGGCGGCCATGGAAGCGGCTGACGAAATCGGCCTGGCCGTCGTGGCGACGACCTTTACCTTGGTTGCCGTGTTCCTGCCGACCGCCTTCATGAGCGGCACGGTCGGCAAGTTTTTCGTCCAGTTTGGCTGGACGGCGGCTACCGCAGTCTTCGTCTCGCTGGTCGTTGCCCGCATGCTGACGCCGATGATGTGCGCCTACCTGATGCGTACTCCCAAGAAACTGACCAAGCCAGAGCCCTGGTGGATGGGCGGCTATCTGTCATCGGCACGCTGGTGCCTGCGCCATCGACGCCTGACCATGACGGGCGCGTCGACATTCTTCTGCGCCGGCCTGATGCTCGCCGTGCTACTGCCTGGCGCCTTCATCCCTGCCGATGACGACTCGCAAACCCAGGTCACGTTAACCCTGCCGCCCGGCAGCAAGTTGAGCGACAGCATTGCCCTGGCTGAGCGAGCGCGACGAATCCTGAAGCAGAACACTCATGTGCGAACGGTCTATACCGCAATCGGCGCGGGGACTGCGGGTGCCGATCCCTCCGAACCGGCAACCCCCTCGGCCGCACAGGTTCGCAAAGTGGTGTTAACGCTGAACATGACGCACCGTAGCGAGCGCTCGGGACTGCGCAAGCAAGCACTTGAGCAACAATTGCGCGATGCATTGGCGGTACTGCCTGCGGTTCGGATCGCGGTCGGCATGGGAGGCTCCGGCGAAAGCTATGTCCTGATGCTCGCTGGCGAAAACAGTCGGGAGCTTGAACAGCATGCGCAACAAGTCGGGCGTGAGTTGTCTGGCATTCCTGGCCTCGGTGCGATCACGTCGACGACGAGCCTGGTACGCCCGGAACTGATCGTAAGGCCCGACTTCGCCCGAGCGGCCGATCTGGGGGTCACTTCGGCGGCGATCGCCGAAACGCTGCGTGTTGCGACGTTGGGCGACTATGACCATGCACTGGCGAAGCTCAACCTCAGCGATCGTCAAGTGCCAGTGGTTGTGCGGCTCAACGACGCTGCCCGCCGCGACTACGAACTGCTCAAGCGGCTGCCGGTGCCCGGCGCACGCGGTCCCGTGCCGTTGGACAACGTGGCGACGCTGACACTGGGCGGCGGGCCTGCCGAAATAACGCGCTACGATCGATTGCGTAACGTCAACTTTGAGATCGAATTGAACGGTCGCGCGCTTGGCGAGGTGGAACGCGCCGTGCTTGCGCTGCCCAGCGTGAAAACGCTGCCGTCCGGTATCACACAAACCGCGCTGGGGGATGCGGAAGATATGGGTGAGCTGGTCACTGGCTTCGCTGTCGCCATGCTGACCGGCATCCTGTGTATCTATATGGTGCTGATCATGCTGCTCAAGGATTTCGTGCAGCCCATGACCATCCTGGCTGCGCTCGTACTGGCAATACCCGGTGCGGTTCTCGCGCTCTACCTCACCGGTTCAGCGTTGTCGATGCCTTCAATGATCGGGCTGATCATGCTGATGGGCATTGCGACGAAAAACTCCATTCTGCTGGTCGACTACATCGTTATCGCGCGACATGCGCACGGCCTGACGCGCACGGATGCAATCCTCGACGCTTGCCACAAGCGGGCTCGGCCCATTGTCATGACAACCATTGCCATGGCTGCGGGCATGCTGCCAATCGCGCTCGGTTGGGGCGGTGATCCGAGTTTTCGTGCGCCCATGGCAATCGTCGTCATTGGCGGGTTGATCTCGTCGACCTTCCTGAGCCTGCTAGTGATTCCAGTGATCTACAGTCTCGTTGATGATGCTGCCCAGTGGGTAAGAGGCCGAACTGAAATCGCAGTGGCTGGCTCGTCCAACCTCTAAATCTCCTCAACCTGCACAGGGGCAATACCTGCATCGGTACTTACCCGAACTCACTCCAGAAACGGTAGCGGTGCCTTGGCTGCGCGAATGGCGGCGATCCGGTAATCGGCTTGCGGCAACAAATACGCAAAAAAGAAGCGGGCGGTATCCAGTTTGCCAGCGCGCAGTGGATCACTCTCGGGCAGCAACCGAGCGACACGCGCCGTCCGAGCCCAGGCAAAAGCCAACAGGGTCAAACCGCACAGTCGCAGAAAATCTCCAGCGACTCGATAGGGGTATTCGCCCTCCTCGGCTGCCTGGTCATGGACCTCTGCCTGCACGCACTCGAGCTTGTCGCAGAGCAGCGCCAGCTCAGTGCAAAAGCTGGCGCAACCTGCTGTCTGGCCGCCCTCCCGGGCTTCTTCGCGCAAAACCGTGAGCAACTCGCGGAAGGCGCGGCCCTCATCGCCCAATACTTTGCGCAATAGCAGGTCATTGGCCTGAATCTCGTTGCTGCCCTCGTAAATCATTGCGACTCGACTGTCGCGCAGGGTCTGCTCAATGGCGAACTCGGTGATATAGCCGTAACCACCGAACACCTGCAAGGCATTGCTGGCCAAACAGAACCCCTGCTCAGTGAAGAAAGCCTTGATCACCGGCGTCAACAGCCCCGCCAGTTGAAAGGCATGCTGTCGAGTCGCGGGATCTGGGTCATGCTCGGCCTGATCGAGCAAGTGTGCGGCCCAATAACCGACTGCGCGCATGCCCTCGGTGTACGCCCGCAACTCCAGCAAAGCGCGCCGTATGGCTGGGTGATAGTGGATCGGGTCGGCAGCCTCGGCGCCAATGCCGACCGGTCGATTGGGCGCACGCATTTGCTTGCGCTCCACCGCGTAGGCGTGGGCATTCTGCCAAGCGGCTTCGGCGTGTCCCAGCCCCTGCAGGCCGACGTGTAGCCGCGCCGAATTCATCATCACGAACATCGCCGCCAAACCGCGATTAGCCTCGCCAATCAGCCAGCCTTGGGCACCGTCGAACGTCAGCGAACAGGTGGCGCTGCCCTTGATGCCCATCTTGTGTTCAATACCGTCGCAGCGCACGGCGTTGCCTTGAGCGTCATCCAGGCGTTTAGGCACCAGAAACAGCGAAACACCACGACTGCCGGCGGGCGCACCGGGCAGGCGGGCCAGCACCAGATGCAGGATGTTTTCGGTCAGGTCGTGTTCGCCTCCGGAAATAAAGATCTTGTTGCCACTCAGCCGATAGCTGCCATCACTCAGCGGCTCGGCGCGGCAGCGCAACAGGCCGACGTCGCTGCCTGCCTGGGGCTCGGTCAAGCACATGGTAGGCAATGCCTCACCGCTGACAATCTGCGGCAGATAACGGTCTTTGATCCACTGCGGTGCATGGGCCTTGAGGCACAGATAGGCGCCATGGGCGATGCCGGTGTACATGGCCCAGCCGTGGTTGCTCGCATAAAGCATTTCCTGCAGTGCGGCATCGAGCAGTTGCGGCAACCCTTGGCCGCCGAACGCCTCATCACAGGCCAGCGCCGGCCAGCCACCTCCGGCGAATGACCGGTAAGCCTCGACAAAACCGTCCGGGGTACTGACCCGGCCTTCTTCGAAACGGCAGCCCTGGCGATCACCGTTGCTGTTGAGCGGCGCCAAGACACCCGTACTGAAACGTCCGGCTTCTTCCAGAACCTGAATCGCCAGTGGTAAGTCCAGGGTGTCGAATGCGGACATTTGACCCCACGCCCGAGGTGCCTGCAGCCAATGTTCGAGAATGAATTGCATGTCGCGCAGCGGCGCCTGGTAGTGCCACATGGAAAACCTCATAGCGTCGAGAATTGCAAGGGGCTGTGGCCGGTCACTATTCGCCCGGCGCTGTTCAACGCGGCGATAGTGCTCAGCCGCGGTACTGCGGGTTCTCGATCAGCACGGCCATGCCCTGCCCGCCACCGACACAGGCAGCGGCGATTCCGTAGCGCAGGTGCTGCTCGCGCAGCTGTCGGGCCAGGGTCATCACCAGGCGCAGGCCGGTAGCGGCCAGTGGGTGCCCGAGGGCAATCGAGCCGCCGCGGCGATTGAGCTTGTGGGTGTCCAACTCCAGCGCCTGGGCCACTGCCAGCACCTGGGCGCCCTGCGCCTCGTTGATTTCAACCAGGCTGATATCGTCCAGGACCAACCCGCTGCGTTGCAGCAGCAGCTGGATCGCCGGAACCGGGCCGATTCCCATGAACTCCGGCGCCACGCCGACCACCGCAGTCGCCAGCAGGTTTGCCAGTGCCGGTCGCGTACCGGTCGATGCGCGACCAACCAGCATCGCCGCCGCTCCGTCCACCACTGCACAGCTGTTGCCGGCGGTTTGCACGCCCCCCGCATGAATTGCCCGCAACCTCGCCAATGCGGGTAAATCAGTCGGTCGAATGTGGCTGTCGAGGGTGACTGCGTCTATCCGACGCGGCAGTGTAATGCCCCGTGGCTGATAGCCGTCCAGCTCGAACGACTCGTTGCGCACGGTGACGATTTCATCGGCGAACCAGCCAGAGGCCTGCGCTTGCAACGCTTGCTCATGGCTGTTGAGGGCATAGGTATCCACCGCCTCGCGACTCAGTCCATGACGCCTGGCAAGGTTTTCCGCCGTGGCGATCATGTCCAGTCCCGGTGCCGGGTCGAACAGCGCCTCCCAGAGGAAGTCCTTGAAATCCACCGACGCTCCGAGACGAAATCCGTCCCGATGGGTGTAGGCCGCTATCGGGTTGCGCGACATGGATTCGGCGCCCACACACAGCGCCAGTTCTGCGCCGTCGCGAAGTTGCTCGCCGGCCTGGCGCAGCAGCTCGAAGCCGGTGGCGCAAATGCGCTGCACCGCCAGCGCCGGCACCTGTTGCGGCACACCGCTGTAAAGACCGATGTGACGTGGCAACAAGTAGGCATCGAAGCTGGCCTGGGCCATGGAGCCGGCCAATACCGTGTCGACTGTTCGTGGATCGAGCCCGGCACGGGCCAGCACTTCACGACCGACCTTGATCCCCAAATCAATGGGCGATACCTGGGCCAGCGCACCGCCGAGGTCGATCCAAGGTGTGCGCACGGCCTCAAGGATCGCCACATCCCTGAACACCGAATATTGCCCTGGGTTCATAGCGGTTGCTCGCTTGTTGTTCGCTTGAAGGTGAGCAAAACCTAACCGGCGCCGTTAGTTATGTCAATTAACCATTAACCGTAATAATCAAATCAATACCTGTTCGGCGGGAGAGAAATCACCGAGCAATTCAATGAATGATTGCCGCAACCAACGATTGGCCGGGTCGTAATGGAAACGCGTATGCCAGTACAGATGGATGTCGTAGCCGCAAATGTCCCAAGGCAGCGCCACCAGCCGGACATCAGTGATTTCGGCAAACCGCCGTCCTACCGCCAGCGGCACGGTGGCGATCATGTCCGACTCGGCCACCAGAAACGGCACGCCCATGAAGCGCGGCAAGCTGAAACGCACACGCCGGGTGATGCCATGGGCGGCCAACTCGCGATCCAGCACACTCATGCCGCGCCCTTCGGCCTGGACCGCGACATGCACAGCAGCCTGGTATTGTTCGGCACTCAGGCTGTCACCGATGGTCGGGTGATCGCGGCGCACGATGCAGACGAACGAGTGGCTGTACAGCGCCCGATGACGGATCGAGGTGTTGAGCAACCGCGGGAAATAGCCGATTGCCGCGTCCACTTCTCCGGCATCCAGGCCCTCTTCCAACTGCTCCTGGGACAGCGCCAGAGTGCGAATTCTCAGCTGCGGTGCTTCTCTGTCGAGCATCCGCATCAACCTCGGCAGGAACACCATTTCTCCAATATCCGACATGCACAGCACCAGTTGCCGCTCGGAGTGTTCGGGAGCGAAACCGGTGGATGGCAGCACTTCGCTGCTGACCATCTCTAGAATCCGCTGCACCGGCTCGGCGATCTGCAGAGCCCTCGCAGTCGGCTGCATGCCACGGGAAGAACGGATGAACAACGGGTCATCGAATAACGTGCGCAACTTGGACAAGGCAAAGCTCATGGCGGGCTGACTGAGCCCCATGAGATCACCGGCCAGGGTCACGCTTTGCTTTTTGCGCAGCGCATCGAAGACTTTCAGCAGGTTGAGGTCGACGTCCTTTATATCCATATTTTGGATTTTATCTATAAGTCAAATAAGGTTTTCGGATTCTAGGTCGAAGCCTAGACTCGGCACAAGATCACTCAAGCGGTACACCGGATTAGCCTACTTATAAAAATAACGGAGCAAGACATGCCCAGAAAGTTGCGCAGTAATTTTCCCTACGGCTCCTATTTGTGGGCCGTGCGTGCCGCCCAATGGCGTGCCCTGGGGATTGATGAGAGCGAACTGGAAAAGCCGAAGATCGCAATCGTCAACTCTTCGTCCAACCTGGCAATCTGCTTCAGTCACCTGGACGGCATTGCCGCCGAAATAAAACAATCGATCCGCGACGCCGGCGCCCTGCCCTTCGAAATTCGCACTGCCGCACCCAGTGACTTCATCACCGGTGCCGGTGCGGGTGGCGCCTATATGCTGGCCGCCCGCGACCTCATCACCAACGATATCGAAGTGGCGGTCGAAGGCGCTCAGCTCGATGGCATGATCTGCCTGGCCTCCTGCGACAAAACAGTACCCGGCCAGTTGATGGCCGCCGCCCGACTGAACATTCCAACGCTGATCGTGGTGTGCGGGTATCAGCCAAGTGGCGAATACAAGGGCCAGCACGTCGACATCGAAGATGTGTTCATCAGTTCCATGCACGTGGTCACCGGCAAACTGCCGGTCGAAGAGCTGGTTGGCATGGCACGCAATGCCATCAAGGGACCCGGCGTCTGCTCGGGCATGGGCACCGCCAATTCCATGCACCTGGTCTGTGAAGCGTTGGGCATGGCCTTGCCCGGCAGTTCACCCATCGCGGCCAACAGCCCGCAGATGTTTGACTTCGTTCGTCAGGCCGGCAAACGCATCGTCGAAATGGTCGAGGAAGACCTCAAACCCCGCGACATCCTGACCCCTGGTGCCTTTGCCAATGCCGTGGCGACCATTCTCGCGGCCGCAGGCTCGGTCAACACCATCAAACACATGCAGGCGGTTGCAGCCGAAGGCGGCATTGATGTGGACGTCTACCAGCTTTTCAGGGAGCTGGGCAATCAAGTGCCGGTGCTGGTCGGCGTGCGTCCGGTGGGCGAACACAGCATTGAGCAAATGGAAGCTGCGGGGGGTGGTCGTGGACTACTCAAGCGCCTGGAGCCTTTGCTGCATGGCGATGTGATGACCGTCACCGGCAAAACCCTGACGCAAAACCTGCAAGGGGTAGCCATCAGCGACGATGAGGTGATCCGTGCGCTGGACAACCCCTTCGCCACCCAGCCGGCGATCGTGATGCTGCGCGGCAATATCGCGCCACAAGCAGGCATCGTCAAATATGGCATCGACCCGAACAAGATGCGCCAGTTCAAGGGCCCGGCAATCTGTTTCGAGCGCTCGGCCGATGCCATCGAAGCGTTGCAGGACGGGCGCATCCAGCCCGGCCATGTGGTGGTCATGCGCGGTGCCGGTGTACGCGGCGGCCCGGCCATGGGCGGCGGCGCCTCGAAAGTGGTGTTCGCCATCGATGGGGCCGGGCTCGGCGACCATGTGGCGATGCTCACCGACGGCCATCTCTCGGGGCTGGTGTGCAAAGGCCTGGTGGTCGCCGAGGTGGCCCCGGAAGCAGCAGTCGGCGGTCCATTGGCGCTGGTCGAAGACGGCGACATCATCGACATCGACCTGGATCTCAACACGCTCAACGCCGACATCAGCGAAACGCAAATGCAAGCGCGCCGCGCCCGCTGGCAGCCCATGGCGTCGCAGTTCGGCGGTGGCTGGCTGGATATCTACCGCAACAGCGTGTCCTCCATGGAACACGGTGCCGTGCTGGTCAAACCGCTCGACATCACCGACAAACCGGAGCAGCCGCAATGATATTGCGCGACGACGAAAAAGCCATGCTCGCCGGCGACGAAGGCCCGGCGGTGCGCAAAGCCATGGATTTGCTGGTGCGTTATGGCGAAGCCCTGGATGCGCAATGCCTGGTGGATACGCGAAACGTAGCCGGCACGATCGGCGCCACCACGCCCTTTTTGCGCCAGTACGGTGATCGTAACGGCGGTATGGATGCGGTGTTCAGCGAGTTCAACCTCGACAGTGCCGAAGTGGTCAGTATTCCCAAGGTCAAGGTCTTCAGCAGCCACCTGCAACAGGGTATCGATCCTCGACAAGCCGAACGCCAAGGCATCTCGGAGGATGTGGTACGCATCTATGAAACCGGTCAGGCCTACAGCAGCAGCCTGGGCGTGCAACCCTTGAATACCTGTACGCCTTACCAGGTCGGCAACGTGCCGGTAAAAGGCGAGCATTGCGCCTGGATGGAGTCCTCGGCGGTGATCTACATCAACTCGGTACTCGGTGCCCGGACCAATGCCGAAGGTCGGGAAAGCACTGGCGCGGCGATGCTCACCGGCAAGCTCCCCTACTGGGGTCTGCACATCAGCGAGAACCGTCGCGGCACCCACCTGATCCAACTGGATATCGAGGTCAGCACCACCGCCGACTGGGGATTGCTTGGCTACTGGATCGGTGAGCAGGTGCAGGATCGCATCCCGGTCATCGAGGGCCTGAGTCACCAACCGAACCTGGCGCGGCTCAAGCACTTTGGCGCAGCGGCGGCCTCCAGCGGCGGCGTGGAGATGTTTCATCTGGTCGGTGTCACACCGGAGGCCCGGACCCGCGAGGACGCTTTCGGCTCACGCAAGCCTGAAGGCACATTACGTTTCGGCGAAGCCGAACGACGCTGGGCCTACGAACAAGTCAACCTCACAGCGCGAGATGCCGAAGTCGATTTCGTGATGCTTGGCTGTCCCCACTACAGCCTCGAGCAGATCTGGGAGGTCTGCCAGTTGCTAGAGGGCCAACGCCTGAGCCCGAATACCGAACTGTGGATATTCACCGCGGCGTCGATCAAACAACTGGCCGACTTGGCCGGCTACACCCGCATCATCGAACAGGCCGGTGGCCATGTAATGACCGATACCTGTTCGGCGATCGGCAAGGTGGTCCCCAAGGGGACCAAGGTGGCAGCCGTCGACTCGGCCAAACAGGCCCATTACCTGCCGGCGATCATGGGGATCCAGGCCTGGTTCGGTACCACGGCCGATTGCGTGCAGGCGGCCATCGAGGGGCGCTGGAGAGGAGTACTGAAATGAGCAAGACCTTCACTCTCAAGGGCCGCAAAGTCGTCGGCGGCCGTTTCGAAGGCGAAGCACTGGTGACCCGTGACCGCATCTCCGGCTGGGGCGGCATCGACCCGCGCAGCGGCACCGTCATCGAGACTCGCCACGCACTCAAAGGCATCAGCTTCGCCGGGAAAGTGCTGGTGTTTCCGGGGGCCAAGGGCTCGTCTGGCTGGTCATCGCAGTTCCACATCGCCCGCCTCGCCGGAGTGGCGCCCGGCGCCATGTTGTTCAACGAGATGACCGCGAAGATGGGCCTTGGCGCGGTGGTCGTGCACGCCCCGGCCATGACCGACTTCGATGAGGATCCGCTGGAGCGCATTCGTACCGGCGACTGGGTCCGCGTCGATGCCGACACCGGGACCATCGAGGTGACCCCGCGCGAGCATCGCCGCGATCGGCATTTGTCAGAAGTTGCGACCGCCCTGGATCGAACACCAGACCAGCCGTAACCCGAACCCGGAATCCGCTTGCCGAAACAACCGTGACCCGTGGCCCCAGGCCAACGGGCTCGGGGTCGGCTGCCCTTTTCACACTCAAAGGTAGTCAAATGACTCATGTAATCCGCACGGTGCGCCGTACCAGCGCACCCACTGTCCAACACCTGCAGGCTGACGTGTGCATCGCCGGCGCCGGCATATCCGGAATTTCCGCGGCCCTTGAGGCCGCCGCGCTCGGCAAGCGCGTGGTGCTCTTCGACGCCCTGCCGATGCTCGGCGGGCAGGCAGTCGGCTCGATCATCGGGACCTTTTGCGGGTTGTTCTCCAATGGTCCGAACCGCCGGTTGCTGACCCATGGCATCGCCGACGGCATCCTCCGTGACCTGGGTGCCTCGGGGGATCTACACCAGGCTATCGGGCCCTTGACCACGGTGGTCTATTACGACGAAGTGGCGCTGGGTCGCTGGATCGGCCAGAAAGTCCTCGACGCCGGAATCACTGTTGTGCTCGGCGCGGTATTGCGCGATGTCGTGCGCGAAGGTTCGCGGGTACAAGAAGTGGAACTGGCCACCCGCTACGGCGATGTACGCGTGGCGGCCAAGGGCTTTGTCGACGCCAGCGGAGACGCGGCGCTGACCTGGAATGCCGGGTTTGCCTGTCGCGAGCCAGATACGCCTATCTACGGCACCCAGATGTTCGTCCTTGAGCATATCAATGAAGCGCACCTGCCCACTCGCCCACAGTTCACCGAACGGGTCAAACAAAAGGCCAAAAGCTACGGCATCGAACGCGACGACGGGTTGTTCTTTCAGTTCCCCGGGCGCGGCACTGCCGCCTTCAACATGACCCATATCGAAACGCCTCTGGATCCGGTCGCGGCCTCTCACGTCGCAATCGCTGGGCGTCAGCAGGTGGATCAAGTGATCAACTTCCTCCAATCGGAATACCCTGAGGCCTATGGCAAGGCCAAGGTGCGTGCCTACGGGTTGCCAGGTATTCGCCAGACCCGCTGGATTGTCGGGCATCATCACCTGAGCACCGATGAAGTCCGGGCGGCGACGATGTTCCCGGATGCGGTAGCGCGCACCTCCTGGCCGGTGGAACTGCACGGCGACACCAGTGGTTATCAATGGGAGCCCTTTGGTGACGATCACATCCACAGTGTGCCGTTGCGCAGCATGCTTCCCGAAGGCAGCGACAACCTCGTTGTCGCCGGACGCTGCATCGACGCCGATGCCGCGGCGCTGTCGAGCGTCCGCGTAATGGGACCCTGTATCGCGATGGGGGCCGCTGCGGCCCATGCACTGGATCTCGCCGGCCCGGACGGCAGGTTGAGCGACATACCCGCCGAGGCCTTGCGCGAGCGGCTGGCGTTCAATCTGGAATAGGATTCAAGCAGTTCGAAGCGCCCACCGCTCAAACGTGGGCGCCACTACAAAAAAATAAAAATATAGTGGAGAACGTACATGTCACAGTCCCGCACCCTTGATGTGGCGGCGCTCATAGAAGATCGCAAGCTGTCACGCTTCAACTATGTGGTGATTCTGGTCTCGGTCCTGGTCACCTTCCTCGACGGCTTCGATTTGCTGGTGCTGTCCCACACGGCTTCCTACATTGCCGACGAAATCGGCCTGGACAAGATTCAACTGGGCGAGATCTTCTCGGTCGGCCTGCTGGGGATGATGCTCGGAGGCTTCTTCTTCGGCTACTTGGGTGATCGTATCGGTCGGCGCCCCACGATCATTTTTTCGACCTGCTCATTCGGCGTGTTGACGCTGCTATTCGCCATGGCCAACAGCTATGAATCGCTGATGGTCTTGCGCTTTTTCAATGGCTTCGCCCTGGGCGCAATGTTGCCGCTGTGCTGGGCCTTGAACATCGAGTTCGTGCCCAAGCGTTATCGCTCCACGGTGGTGACCATCATCATGGTCGGATTCAGCCTCGGCAGCGCAATGGCCGGACCACTCACGGTGTGGCTAGCGCCGCATATCGGTTGGCAAGGCGTGTTCGTGTTCGGCGGCATACTGACCCTTGCCGCCAGCGTGCTGTTGTTCTTCACCCTGCCCGAATCGGTCCGGTTCCTGGCCAGCAAGCGCAAAGGCCCGGATAAGATCGCAGCGATTCTCAAGCGTATGGACCCGAACCTGGATGTGCGGTCGAGTGACCGATTCGTCCTGCTGGACGAGCCGGATATCGGCCAAAAGGACTTTCGTATCAGCCAGCTGTTCATCGGCCGATTGAAATGGCTCACGCCGATGATCTGGCTCGGCTACTCGGCCAGCTCCATGGCCATGTACTTCCTCGCCTCCTGGAGCCCGCTGGTTTACCAGTACGCCGGCTTTGA
This sequence comes from Pseudomonas sp. G2-4, assembly GCF_030064125.1. Lineage (NCBI taxonomy): Bacteria > Pseudomonadati > Pseudomonadota > Gammaproteobacteria > Pseudomonadales > Pseudomonadaceae > Pseudomonas > Pseudomonas sp. G2-4. The sequence continues at coordinate 4,154,751 of NZ_CP125957.1, forward strand.
TCGTGCAACCGCTTCGTGGGTCAGCTCCATCGCCTCTTTCAGCGGCGCGATGGCCGGTCTGGCGATGATGCGTTTCGTCGATACCCGCGGCCCTTACATGGTGATGATCTATCCGCTGCTGGCGCTACCGTTCCTGCTGGTATTGGGCATCACCGGCATGCAGGGAACCGCCTTTCTCATGCTAAGCCTGGTCGGTGCCGTGTTCGTCAAGGGCTCCCACTATGGAATCCTCAGTATCGCCGGGGTCTTCTACCCCAGCGCCATACGCGCCAATGGCGCTGGCTGGGCCACCTCGATCGCCAAGATCGGTTCGATCCTCGGCCCATTGCTCGGTGCTTATGTGCTGAACAGCGGCATGCCGGTGGTCAAGAGCTTTCTAGTCCTCGCTATCTGCCCGGCCGTGCTGGCGGCCAGTGCGTTGGCGATCGGTCATCTGACTCGCAGTGACCGTGCAGCAGAACCTCTGCCCGCGCCTTCGCGATCGTGACCGGCACCCTCTGATCCGTAACACCTGACCCACACACGCCCTGCCGCGTCGTCATCGACGCGGCCCGGCAAGACTCGTCCTGAAAAACCTTCATCCGCACGCCTGGAGACCAATAAAAATGAACAGGAATCGATTATTTGCCACAGCGGTGTTGCTCTTGTGCCACTTCACTAACGCCCAGGCAGACTTCGTCAAAGACAGCACCGCAACATTGACTACCCGTAACTTTTACTTGAACCGGGACTTCCGCCAGAGCGGCGCGCCCCAGGCCAAGGCCGAAGAATGGACCCAAGGTTTCTTCGCCGAATTTCAGTCTGGGTACACGGATGGCACCTTGGGGTTCGGACTCGACGCCCTGGGTGAACTGGGGATCAAGCTCGACTCGGGTCCGGGTCGGCGAGGCACCGGGCTACTGCCCTATGGGCCGAACAGCAACCAGCCAGTGGACGACTACAGCGAACTGGGCCTGACCGCGAAAATGCGCCTTTCCCGGACCCAGCTCAAAGTGGGAACCCTGATGCCGATCCATCCGCTGGCCTACTACAGTGATACCCGCTTGCTGCCTTCGACTTTCACCGGCGCCTATTTGACCTCGAGCGAGATCGACGACCTGTCCGTCACCGCGGCGAGATTGACCGAAGCCAACGGCCGCGATTCGTCGAGCAATGACGACATCAGCTACGCCGGCCAGAACAGCGATCATCTGGACCTGCTCGGCGGTGACTATACGCTGGGCAAGAACCTGACCTTGCGCTATCACCATGGCGAGCTGCAAGACATCTACCGCCAGCAATTCGCCGGTCTTGTACATGTATTGCCATTGGGCCAAGGCCTGAGCCTGCGATCGGACTTACGCTATTTCGACAGCAACGACATCGGCGCCGGCAAGGCCGGGAAGATCGACAACCGCAACTTCAACGGCATGTTCACCCTGTCGGTCGGGGCACAACGATTCTCTGCCGCGTTCCAGCGTCTGTCGGGTGACAGCGTGTTCCCGGTCATCGACACCGGCACCCCGTACGTGGCGAACCTGGTGACCTACAACACCTTCACCAAGGCCAACGAAAAGTCCTGGCAACTGCGCTACGAGTACGACTTCGCTGCGCTCGGCATACCGGGCCTGACATTCATGACCCGTTACGTGAAAGGCAGCGAGATCCGCACTCCGACGGTACGCAACGGCAGTGAGTGGGAGCGCGACACCGACCTGACTTACGTCTTCCAGCGTGGCGCGCTGGAGGGTCTGAACCTGCGCTGGCGCAACGTGACCTACCGATCCGGCGATGGCCTGACTCAGAAGCTCGATGAGAATCGCCTGATCGTCGGTTACACCTGGAAATTGTGGTGAGCCCGGCAAGCCGGAACCTGTCCGCCTGCCTCTTATTGTGTGGAGAACAACCATGACCCAGTCACGTACCATTGATGTCGCCGCCTTGATAGAGGACCGCAAGCTTTCGCGCTTCAACTACGTGATCATCTGCGCGTCGGTGCTGATCACTTTTCTCGATGGCTTTGACCTACTGATGCTCTCCCACACTGCCGCCTACATGGCCGACGACATCGGTCTGGACAAGCTGCAACTGGGTAACATTTTTTCCATCGGATTGTTCGGCATGATGCTCGGTGGTTTCTTTTTCGGTTACCTCGGCGACCGGATCGGCCGCCGCCCGACCATCATCCTGTCCAACAGCGCCTTCGGCCTGATGACCTTGCTGTTCGTCTTTGCCGACAGTTACGCATCGCTGCTGGTTTTGCGTTTTCTCAACGGTTTTGCCTTGGGCGCCATGCTGCCGCTGTGCTGGGCCTTGAACATCGAGTTCGTGCCCAAACGCTACCGCGCAAGCGTGATCACCATCATCATGGTCGGCTTCAGTCTGGGCGGCGCAGTGGCCGGTCCCTTGACCGTATGGATCGCGCCTCATTACGGCTGGGCCAGCGTGTTCGCGCTCGGCGGCATTGCGACCCTGCTGTCCAGTGTGCTGCTGTTTTTCACGCTGCCGGAATCGGTGCGGTTTCTGGTGAGCAAGCACAAGCATCCCGAGGCCGTGGCGCGGATCCTCAAGCGCCTGGATCCCGCTATCGACGTCCGCCCCGGAGATCGCTACTTCCTTGCTGATGAAGTCGATATCGGCGACCGGCCCTTTCGTATCGGGCAGCTGTTCATCGGCAGGCTGAAATGGATCACCCCAATGATCTGGATTGGCTTCGGCGCGAGTTCGATGGCCATGTACTTTCTCGCCTCGTGGAGTCCACTGGTGTATCAGTACGCGGGGTTCGACCGGGCTACCGCGTCATGGGTAAGCTCCTTCGCCTCCTTCAGCGGGGCCATGGCCGGACTGGCATTGATGCGCCTGGTCGATACCCGAGGGCCATACGCGGTGATGATCTACCCCTTGCTGTCGCTACCCTTCCTGTTGGTCCTGGGTATCGGCAATCTGCAGGGTAACGCTTTCATCGTGCTAAGCCTGATCGGCGCAATCTTCGTCAAAGGCAGCCACTACGGCATCACCAGCATCGCCGGTATTTTCTATCCAAGCGCTATCCGCGGCAACGGCGCCGGCTGGGCCGCCTCCATGGGCAAGATCGGTTCAATATTCGGGCCGCTACTCGGCGCCTATGTGCTCAACAGTGGCATGCCCGTGGTGAAGAGCTTCGCAGTACTCGCCCTCTGCCCTGCCGTATTGGGTGTGTGTGCCTACACCGTGGCGCGCATCGACAGACGCTCGACCGTGAAAGCCGAGCTTTTGACAACGTCAGAACAGTAGAGGGTAAGGAGTACGACGGCGCGCATCGACACTCCCAGCCCCCATGAGGGCAATGATCAGCAGGGCCAAAAACATGCCGCCGAAGCCCTGGGCCAAGCGATTGCCCCCTGACGGAGTAACGGCCGCCGTCAGCACTTTTATTGTCGGTCTGTCCACGCGGTGATCCTCCAAATCGGGCTCAAGGCAAATACCTTAATCGTCATCTTCGAATGCACTGCGCACGCTGCCTAAGCCTCCAAGGGGATATGCCGAAAATGGCGGCTGACAGCCCCCTCAAATCACCGTCACGCAGCCGCCGTTGCAACCACTCTGGAACGCCAGACAAAAGCCAACACCATCAGCAGCCCCAGACCCGCCATTGCCGCTCCGGCCAGGGAGATCGCCGGATACCCCAGCCCGGCATTGATCACCGCTCCGCCCAGCGCCGCACCAATCGCGTTGCCGAGGTTGAAGGCACCGATATTCACCGCCGAGGCCAGATTGGGCGCGTCCTTGGCGGCTTCCATGACGCGCATTTGTAGCGGCGGCACCAGGGCGAAGCTGGCGATACCCCATATCAGGATGGCAACGGCGGCCGGCAGCGGCCAACGCATCAGGACGGTGAACGCCAGCAGGACAACAATCAGCACGCTCAGCGAAACGATCAGGGTGCGGTCTATCGAGCGGTCGGCGGCCTTGCCACCCCACATGTTGCCCAGCGTCAACCCCACACCGAACAGCACCAGCATGGCGGTGATGTAAGCGGTGGACCCGTGGGTCTCGTTGCTGAGGATCGGTGCGATGTAAGTGAAGACAGTAAACATTGCACCTGAGCCGACTACGGTCAGGGCCAACGCCCCCAACACCGGGCCACGGCCCAGTACCCGGATTTCAGCCAGGACACCGACGCTTTGCGGCATTTGCAGGTTGGGCAAGGCGAACCACAACGCGGCCATGGTCACCCCGCCGAGGCCGGTGATCCCCCAGAATGCCGTGCGCCAACCGAACAGTTCGCCAAACCAGGTGGCCAGCGGCACTCCGCCGATGGTCGCCAGGGTTAGGCCCATGAACATTGCCGCAACCGCCCCGGCACGTTTCTCCGGGGCGACCACGCTCGCGGCGACGATGGAGCCAACGCCAAAGAACGCACCGTGGTTCAGTGAGGTCACCACCCTGGCGACCATGAGGCTGTAGTAATCGGTAGCCAGGGCTGACATCAGATTACCCAGGGTGAAAATCGCCATGAGCCCGATCAGCAGATAGCGCCGGGGAATTCTGCCAGTGGTCAAGGTCATCAGCGGCGCGCCGAGCAGTACGCCCAGAGCGTAGGCACTGACCAACAGACCAGCGGCGGGAATGGAAACGCCGAGGTCCGCAGCGATACCCGGCAACATGCCCATGGGGGCGAACTCGGTAACGCCGATGCCAAAGGCACCTATGGCGAGTGCGACAAGTGGTGGATTGATACGCATGGAAGGCTCCTTATCTATGCCGCCAATGCTACGATCCAGCCTAATCAGGCGGTAGATAGCATTTTTGGCAATCACCTTTGCGTAAGAGGCACAAATGGACTTCAACGGCAGGTCAGGTGAAATGAGCGTGTTCGCCACCGTGGCGCAGGAAGGCAGCCTGTCAGCCGCCGCGCGTGCATTGGGGCTGACGCCCTCGGCGGTCAGTCGGATCATCGCGCGTGCCGAACAACGTCTGGGTACCCGCCTGCTGTTGCGCACCACCCGAGCGATCACCTTTACCGCCGAGGGCGAAGCTTTCCTGCGCGGCGCCCGGCGTATCCTGGCCGACATGGACGAGGTCGAAGAAGCCATCGCCGACCAAGGCGTACCCAGGGGCCGATTGCGGGTCAGCGCCGCCCTTGGCCATGGGCGGCAGACCATCGTTCCCTTGGTGGCAGCCTTCAGCGCCCGCTACCCGAACATTGTCGTCGACCTCACTCTCGGTGACGAAGTCGTCGACATTCTCGGCGGCCAGGCCGACGTGGCGATACGCTTCGGCCATCTGCCGGACAGCCCGCTGACCGCGCGCAGGATCGGCGACACCGGTCAAGTAGTAGTGGCATCGCCCGAGTATCTGCAGCGCCAAGGGATCCCCCAGGAACCGGAAGACCTGCTACGACACAATTGCCTACGCTTCAACTTCCGGCGTGCCGAACCCAACTGGCCGTTCATCCGCGACGCCAGGGCGTTTTCCCTGAAGGTCAGCGGCAACATCGAATGCAGCAGTGGTGAAGCGCTGGCACAACTCGCGCGAGTAGGTGCCGGCATTGCCCGTATTGGCGAATTCACCGTGAGCGAGGATCTGCAGCGCGGTGACCTGATACCGTTGCTGGAAGCCTGGAACCCAGGCGACCGAGAACCGATTCATGCGGTGTTCGTAGGGGGCTCGGCAATGCCGGCGCGGGTGCGGGTGTTCGTGGATTTCTTGCTGGAGCATCATCGGATGTAGGCGGTGGCGTCACCCTGATCTTCCCGGTGCCCAGTGAGCGATCAGGCGATGCACTGGCTCAAGCCTGCGCGGCAGCTCTAGCCCGCGGCGGGACGGGAAATGATTGCGATATGACATCGTACAACAATTAAAAAAGAGCTTCCCATTCGCAAAAGCGCTGTTATTTTAAACACGCATCGAGCCCGCCCCACCCCATCGAAGGCGCCGGAAAACCGTTTCCAGCGAGGCCATATCCGGCCAGGGAAGCGGCGCCGAGGCTTGTCTGCCGTTGTTTTTCTAAACAGGACCGGTCCGTATCGCGCAGGCCACAAGCCTTGCCGCGTCGACCCAGGGGCACGACCCCTGCACAAGGAGGTGTCATGATCGAACCGCGATGCATTTCGTTGAGTTCCACGCAACAATCCGTCTGGCTCGACCAACTGCTATCGCCCGACACCCCCTCCTACAACATCGGCGTAACCGTGGAAATCCACGGCACGGTGGACCACGCGCTGTTCGCCGCAGCGCTGCAAGCCGTGGTGGCCCAATTCGATGCGTTGCGGCTGATGATCAGCGACCGCGATGGGCAGGTGCAGCAGCAGGTCGCCGAGCACTTGCAGGTGCCGTTCACCTTCCACGATTGGCGCGGTGAGTCCGAGGATCAGGCTATGGCCGCCATCGGGCAATTGAACCGCACGCCGTTCTCGCTCCGCGGGCAACCTCTGTGGGGTATGGAATGGTTTCAACTGTCCGACACCCATGCGCTGTGGAACAGCCGCTACCACCACCTGATCAGCGACGGCACTTCGGTGGGCCTGGTCGGCCAGGCTGTCAGCGCCGCCTATAACCAACTGCTCGTCGGCGAGCCACTCCAACGGGACCCGGTGTTGGCTCAGGGTTATCGCAACTTTGTCGCCAGCGACCGCGATTACCTCGATTCGGCGCGCCACGCCAAGGCGCGGGACTTCTGGCTGGAGCAGTTCCCGGCACTGCCGGAACCGTTGTTCCAGAGCGCTTCGCCGTCCCGCGATCTGGCCAGCGCCAGCGAGCCGCAGCCCAGTGCCCAGGCGATCTGGACCTTGGGCCACCAGCGCCTGGCCCTCATGACCCAGTGGGCAAGAACCCAGGGCGCGACGTTGAGCCATTGTCTGAGCGCATTGCTGGCCGGCTACTTTAGCCGGGTGACCGACCAGCGTGAGCGGCTGGTCATCGGCCTTCCGGTGCACAACCGCAGCAATCCCCTGCAGAAACGGACCGTGGGCATGTTCTCCTCAGTGCTGCCGCTGACGGTCGAGGTCGACCCCGCCGCCAGCTTCGTCGAGACCGTGCAAAGGGTAGCCAGCCAGACCCTGCGCAGCTACCGCCACCAACGCTACCCCCTGCAAAGTCTGCATCGTGAGTTGCGGGCTCGCGCCGGTCACCCCGGCCAATTGTTCGAGCTGATGCTGTCGGTCGAACAGTACCCCGGCGACGTCAACCTTGCTTCGGCCCGCTGCGCTCTGCGTACCTGGCACAACGGTTATGAGCGCTATCCGCTGGCAATCTATCTGCGGCATTACGAAGCCCAGGCCGAACCCTTCCTGGAATTCAACTACGACCCGCGTCTGTTCAGTGCCGAGCAGATGGCCGCGCACCTGCGGCGCCTGGAGTTCTTGACCGATCAGGTCCTCGCCGAGCCAACCCGGGCCCTGGGCGACTGGGTGCTGCTGGACACAGCCGAACGGCAGCAGATCCTTGACGATTTCAATGCCAGCAGCCGTGACTATCCGGCCGATGAACCGCTGCCTGCGCTCTTCGCCGAGCAGGTGCAACGGCGCCCCGATGCTTGTGCGCTGCTGGACGGCGCGCAGACCCTGAGCTATCGCCAGCTCGACCAACGGGCCGAGCGCCTGGCTGGGCATTTGGCGGCCTGCGGGATTGGCGCCGGTGATGCGGTGGCGCTGTGCCTGGCCCGGGGCACGGCGTTGATCGTCTCGATCCTGGCGATCCTCAAGCGCGGCGCATGCTACGTACCCATCGACCGGGAGGCCCCGACGGCCCATCAGGCGCGGGTACTGGCGGACTGTGGCAGCGCCTGGCTGCTGGTGGCGGGTGACGATCGGCCCGCACTGGAAAACGTCCGCTTCATTGACGTTGCAGCGTCAGACCATGTATTGGCCGAATCCCACCCGGCCTGCGGGACCGGCGATGTCGCCTACATCATGTACACCTCCGGTTCCACCGGAACGCCCAAGGGCGTGCAGGTGCCGCACCGTGCCATCGCCCGGCTGGTGCGCAACAACGGCTTCGCCGAGTTCACCGCCCAGGATCGCTTCGCCCTCGCCGCCAACCCGGCCTTCGATGCCAGTACCCTGGAGATCTGGGGCGCACTGCTCAACGGCGGCTGCCTGGTGGTCTGCCCCAGGGAAACACTGCTGGACGCGGCCCGCTTCAACGAGCACCTGCTGCGCCACGAAGTCAGTGTGCTCTGGCTCACCGCCGGGCTGTTCCATCAGTACGCCGAAGCCCTGGCGCCGGCCTTCGGCGCGCTGCGCTACCTGATGGTCGGCGGCGACGTGCTCGATCCGCGGCGCATCGAAAAGCTCCTGCGCAACTCGCCGCCCAAGCACTTGCTCAACGGCTACGGGCCGACGGAAAACACCACCTTCACCACCACTCACGCCATCACCCTCGGGGACGCGCTGGCCGGTGACATTCCCATCGGCCGGCCCGTGGGCAACACCCAGGTCTACGTGCTGGATGAACAGCGCCGTCCGGTGCCGATTGGGGTGGCCGGCGAGCTCTACGTCGGTGGTGATGGCTTGGCCCTGGGGTACCTGAACCAACCGCAACTGAGCGCAGAACGCTTCGTCGCCAACCCCTTCAGCCAAGCGCCCGGGGCACGCTTGTACCGCACCGGCGACCTGGTGCGCTGGCGCGCCGACGGCGTGCTGCTGTTCCTGGGCCGCAATGATTTCCAGGTGAAGATCCGTGGATTTCGCATCGAGTTGGGGGAAATCGAAGCCCAGCTCAAGGCCCTGCCGGGGATCGGCGAGGCGCTGGTGCTGGCCGATGCCCAGCAGCGCCTGCTGGCCTACTTCAGCGCCACCGAGGCGCAAGCGCCCAACGCCCTGCGCGCCCGCCTGGCGGCGGTGCTGCCGGACTACATGCTGCCGGCGGCTTTCGTCCAGGTGGAAGGTTTCGCGCTGACCGCCAACGGCAAACTCGACCGCCACGCCCTGCCCGAACCCGACGAACAGCATTTCGCCCGGCACTGCTACGAAGCGCCCCAAGGGCCAGTGGAAACCCGCCTCGCCGAGCTGTGGGCCGAAGTCCTCGGGGTGCTGCGGGTCGGTCGGCAGGACAATTTCTTCGCCCTTGGCGGGCATTCGTTGCTGGCGGTGCAGATGGTCGAGCAGTTGCGGGCCGAAGGCTGGCAGCTGGACGTGGGGACCTTGTTCAGCGCGGCGAACCTGCTCAATCTGGCACTGCTGCTGGAGAACCCGCTGGGTCCGGCCAAATCACAGGCGCTGCCTGAGGCACCCGCCATCGCGCCGGACTGCAAGCGCATCACCCCGGCCATGCTGCCGTTGCTCAGCCTGCCACAGCCGCAGGTCGACCTGATCGTGACGGCGGTGGAAGGCGGCGCCGCCAACGTGCAGGACATCTACCCCCTGGCGCCCCTGCAGGAAGGCTTGCTGTTCCAGCACCTGCTGCAACCGGCCGACGACGCCTACCTGTTACGCGCGACGCTGGCTTTCGACAGCCGCCCACGGCTGGACGCCTTCATCGCCGCCTTCGATCAGGTGATCGCCCGCCATGACATCCTGCGCAGCGCCGTGCTCTGGGAAGGCCTGGACGAGCCGGTGCAAGTGGTCTGGCGCGAGGCGCCCCTGCCGGTGGTCTGGCTGGCGGCAGGCGACGCCTTCGCCGAACAGGCCCTGGACATCCGCCGCGCGCCCCTGGCCCAGGCCTACGTACGCTTCGACGCGCCCAGCGGCCAATGGCAGTTGCAGTTGGTCCACCACCACCTGGCCATCGACCACGCCACCCTGGCGCTGCTGTTCGGTGAAGTCCGCACCTTGATGCAAGATCCGGGGCATCCGCTGCCTCCGACCGTGGCGTTTCGCCGGTTCGTCGCCCAGGCCCGCGAGCACCGGCGCCAAGCCAGCGCCGAGGCCTATTTCCAGCGGCTGCTCGGCGACCTCGACGAACCGACCCTGCCCTACGCGCTGCAGGACATCCAGGGCTCCGGCCGCGACAACCGCGAGGCCCAGCGCTCACTCGACCCCGCCCTGGCCCGCCGCCTGCGGCAACTGGCCAAGACTCAGGCGGTGGGCGTTGCTAGCCTGTTCCACCTGGCCTGGGCACTGGTGGTGGGCAAGGCCAGCGGCCGCGACGACGTGGTCTTCGGCACGGTGCTGTTCGGCCGCTTCAGTGCCGGCCAGCAGGTGGAGCAAGCCCTGGGGCTGTTCATCAATACCCTGCCCCTGCGCATCGACCTCGACATGCCCCTGTACAGCGCCTTGCGCCAGACCCATGGACGACTGACCGAACTGCTGGCCCATGAACACGCGCCGCTGGCCCTGGCCCAACGTTGCACGGCGCTGCCCACCCAGACAGCGTTGTTCTCAGCGCTGCTGAACTTTCGCCACAGCCAGGCACAACACTCGGCCCGCCCAGAGTTCGACCTGCCCGGGGTGCGCCTGCTGGGCAGCGAGGAGCGCAGCAACTACCCGTTCTGCCTGTCCATCGATGACCTCGGCGAAGGCTTTGCCCTGACCGGACAGGTCCATCGTTCAGTCTGCGTCGACGCGGTCCTTGCGCAAATGATTCGGGCCCTGGAGGTGGTGGCACAGACCCTGGAAACCGCACCGGCCACCCGAGCCTGTGCCTTGGACACCCTACCCCTGGAGCAACGCCAGCAACTGCTGGAAGCGTTCAACACCACACGGCAGGCGCATCCACGGGACACCCTGCTGCACCAGCCCTTCGAGCGGCAGGCGGCACTGCATCCCGACGCTGTGGCAGCGCAGTTCGAAACGGCCGCGGGAGCCCAGCTCAGCTATGCCCAGCTTAATCAGCAGGCGAACCAGTTGGCCCACGCCCTGCTGGCGGCCGGGGTGCGCCCCGATGACCGGGTAGCGATCAGCCTGCAACGTGGTCCAAACCTGTTGGTCGCCCTGCTCGCCACCTTGAAGGCCGGCGCGGCCTACGTACCGCTGGACCCCAACTACCCGCCGGCGCGCCTTGCGCACATGCTCGAAGACTGCGCGCCCCGGCTGGTCCTGAGCAGCCAGGCCGTGGCCGGTGGATTACCGGCCGCGGCGGTCGAATGCTGGTGCCTGGATGCAGCGCAGTTGCGGGACCGGTTGGCGACCCTGCCCACGGAAAACCCCAGGGTTGCGGACCTGGGCCCGGCGCACCTGGCCTACGTCATCTACACCTCGGGCTCCACCGGCGTACCCAAGGGCGTGATGATCGAGCACCGCAACGCCTGCAACCTGCTGCATTGGGCGTTACGCAGCTTCGACGCCGAGGAATGGCGCCGCAGCCTGTTCGCCACTTCGATCAACTTCGACCTGGCGGTCTTCGAATGCTTCGTGCCCCTCGCCGCCGGCGCGACCCTGCACCTGGTGGAGAACGCCCTGGCGTTGGTGGCCCGACCCTGCCCGGTGTCGCTGATCAACAGCGTACCCTCGGCGGTGGAAGAACTGGTCAGGGTCGGCGCCGTCCCGGACAGCATCCGGGTGGTCAACCTGGCGGGCGAACCGCTCAAGCCGCGACTGGTGGAGCAATTGTTCGCCCGCAGCGCGACGCAACGGGTCTGCAATCTCTATGGGCCAACGGAAACCACCACCTATTCCACCTGGCTGTCGATGGACCGTGCCGGGGGCTACCGGCCCGGCATCGGCCGGCCCCTGGACAACACCCGTGTCTACCTGCTCGACCGTCATCGCCAGCCGGTGCCATTGGGCGTGGCCGGTGAGATCTACATCGGCGGAGCAGGCGTGGCGCGGGGTTATCTCAATCGCGCCGAACTGACCCGAGAGCGCTTTTTGCCCGACCCCTTCGTCGACGACCTCCAGTCGCGCATGTACCGCACCGGTGACCTGGGGCGCTGGCGGGCCGATGGTTCGCTGGATTACCTGGGGCGTAACGATTTCCAAGTCAAGGTACGCGGGTTCCGCATCGAGCTCGGGGAGATCGAAACGCAGTTGCTGGGCATGCCGGCGGTGCGCGAAGCGGTGGTGCTGGCGCAGCCCGGCCCTGCCGGTGATCCGCGGTTGGTCGCCTATCTGGTGGCGCAGGTCTCGACCACGCCCGTTCCGGACTTGGCTGAAGTACGCGCCTATCTGGAAAGTCGCTTACCGGACTATATGCTGCCCAACGCCTGCGTCGCCTTGGAGCAGCTGCCACTGACGCCCAACGGCAAACTTGACCGCCAGGCCTTGCCGCTGCCCGAGGCACAGGCCAGCAGTGCTGCCAGGCAGCCGCCGCAAGGGGACACCGAACGGCGGCTGGCGGCCATCTGGACCCAGGTGCTGGGCGTCTCGGAAATCAGCCGAGACGACGACTTCTTCAGCCTTGGCGGGCATTCGCTGCTGGCGGTGCAATTACTCGAACAGTTGCGCCGCAATGGCTGGGACCTGGACATACGCAGCATGTTCGAACGCTCGACACTGGCCGCCCAGGCCCTGCGCCTGGAAAACCTGGCCAGCGCTCCGGCGCCGGCGCCAAGCGTGAGCGCCATCCCGACCCCGTGCACCCGGATCACCCCGCAGATGCTGGATCTGGTGACCCTTCCCCAGGCGCAGATCGACCTGATCGCAGCGCGAGTGCCCGGCGGCGCCGGCAATATCCAGGACATTTATCCATTGGGCCCCTTGCAGGAGGGCATGCTCTATCACCACCGCGCCCAACGCGAGGGCGATCGTTATGTGCTGCGCAGCCTGCTGGCCTTCACCGACGAGGCGCGCCTGCAACGTTTCTGCGCGGCGCTGGACCAGGTCATCGGCCGGCACGACGCGCTGCGCACCCTGGTGCTCTGGGAGGACTTGGAGGAACCCGTGCAGGTGGTGCTGCGGCAGGTCGCGTTCACGCCTCGGCGCCTGGCGCTGGAGGGTGACGACATCGCGGCGCGGCTGCAGGCCAGCGCCGACCCGCGCCACTACCGCCTCGACCTGCAACAGGCCCCGCTGATCGAGGCCAGGGTGGCCTTTGACCCGGCGCAGGAGCGCTGGCTGTTGCTGCTGTTGCATCACCATGTGGTGGTCGATCACACCTCCCTGGAATTGATGATCGAAGAGATCGCCCTGATCGAGGGCGGGCGCCCGGCGGACCTGCCGCCGCCCACCAGCACCCGAGCCCAGGTGGCCCAGGCCCGGCGACCAGAAGCGCTGGCCGCCGCCCGCGCTTTTTTCAGCGAGCAGTTGGGCGATCTGGATGAACCCACCCTGCCCTTCGACCTTGACCTGCAGACCGATCCCCGCTGGCAGGCCCTGGAACACCAGCAGCCGCTGGCGCCGGAGCTGGCGCGCCGCCTGCGTCGCCAGGCCGAGACCCACGGGGTGAGCGCGGCGAGTGTCTGCCACCTGGCCTGGGCGCTGGTGCTGGGGCGCCTGAGTGGGCGCGACGATGTGGTCTTTGGCACGGTACTGTTCGGCCGCCTGCAGGCCGGCGCCCACGCCGACCGGACCTTGGGCCTGTTCATCAACACCCTTCCGCTGCGGGTGCGCCTGGACGGCGGCGTCCACGCCACCCTGCGGCAGGTCCAGGACACCCTCAACGGTCTGCTCTGCCACGAGCAGACCCCGCTGGCCCTGGTCCAGCGTTGCAGCGCGGTAGCGCCGGGGACGGCGTTGTTCAGCGCCTTGTTCAATTACCGCTACAGCCATGCCGGCCAGGCCAATGTGCACCAGGCCATGCCCGGCATGACCCTGCTGCACAGCGAGGAGCGAACCCATTACCCCTTCAACCTGGCGGTGGACGATCTGGGCGAAGGTTTCCAGCTGACCGCCCAGACCCACCCCGACCATGCGCCGGAACGGCTGCTGGGCTTCATGCTGGCGGCCCTGCACGCCCTGGTGGAAGCGCTGGAACAGACCGACGATGGGCACATCCAGTCTTTGGACGTATTGCCCGCCGCCGAGCAGGCACAGTTGAATCGCCTCAACCCAGTGCTGTCCGTATCTGCGCCCGACGGCACCCTGCACGGACGCTTCGCCGAGCAGGCCGCTCGCCGCCCCGACGCCCTTGCGCTGATCGACGAGCACCGCCAACTGAGCTTTCGACAGCTCAATGAACAGGCCAACCGCCTGGCCCATCACTTGCTGGACCTGGGCGTACGGCCCGGGCAACGGGTCGCGGTGTGCCTGGACCGCGAAGCGCACCTGGCGATCGCCTTGCTGGCGGTGTGGAAAGCCGGCTGCGCCTATGTGCCGCTGGATCCTGATTATCCGGCTCCACGGCTGGCCTTCATGCTGCAAGACAGCGCTCCGGCGGCGCTGCTCACCCAGGAACGAGTGCGCGAAGGGCTGCCGACATTCGACGCCGGGCCGCTGATCTGCCTGGATGCCGTTCCTGCCGCCTGGCAGCAGGCCGCTGCCGACGATCCGGACATCGGCACCCAGTCCAGCGACCTCGCCTATCTGATCTACACCTCAGGCTCCACCGGCCAGCCCAAGGGCGTCATGGTCGAGCACCGCTCGGTGCTCAACCTCTGGGCCGGGTTGAACCAGCGTCTGGCAAACTTGCCGGCCGGTACGCGCTGCTCGCTCAACGCCTCGGTGGCCTTCGACGCCTCGGTCCAGCAGCTGTGTCAGTGGCTGAGCGGCCACTGCCTGGTGTTGATTCCAAAACGCGTGCGCCTGGACGCAGCGGCCCTGCTCGATTACCTGCAAAGCTGGCAGGTGACCCTATTCGACTGCACCCCGACCCAGCTGCAAGCCCTGCTCAAGCATCGCCAGACGCTGGCCCTGCCCCAGCCGTTGCCTCGTTGCCTGCTGCTCGGTGGCGAGGCCGTCCCCGCAGAGCTCTGGCAGCAACTGGCCGGCGAGCCCGGCGTGCGAGTGCTGAACGTCTACGGCCCGACCGAGTGCACAGTCGACACCACCAGCGCCTGGCTGGACCAGCATCCGCTGCCCAGCCTTGGCCAGCCCCTGCCCGATACCCAAGTGCACGTGCTCGATCATCACGGCCGGCGCGCGCCGCTGGGGGTGGTGGGTGAAATCCACATTGGCGGCCGAGGCGTCGCCCGTGGCTACTGGCAGCGCGAGGCGCTGACCCGGGAGCGGTTCATCGCCGACCCGTTCTCGGCCCAGCCCGGCGCGCGGCTTTACCGCACCGGCGACCTCGGCCGCTGGGAGCTTGATGGCAGCCTCAGCTACCTTGGCCGCACCGACTTCCAGGTGAAGATCCATGGGCACCGCATCGAGCTGGGGGAAATCGAAAGCCATCTGTTGGCGCTGCCCGGTGTTCGGCAAGCGGTGGTGGTCGGTCGTCCCGATCGCCATGGCGTGACCCGACTGATCGCGTACCTGCTGGGCGACGCGCCACCGACGCCGGCACAGGCCCGGAAGACCCTGGCCGAACGCTTGCCCGAGTCGATGCTGCCCAGCGCCTATGTGCGCCTGGATAGCCTGCCGTTGACTGCCAACGGCAAGCTCGACCGCAAAGCCCTGCACGCACCCGACGCCCAGGCTTACGTGCAGACCCGTTACGAAGCCCCCCAAGGCGACATCGAGATAGCCCTGGCGGCCATCTGGTGCGAGCTGCTGCACGTCGAGCGGGTCAGCCGGCACGACAATTTCTTCGCCCTCGGCGGCCACTCGCTGATTGCCATGGGGCTGGTGGAGCGTATGCGCCAGCACAACCTGCGGGTCGACATCAGCCAATTGTTCACCGCACCGACCCTTGCCGGTCTGGCCGCGGCCACTACTCCATTGAAGGAACTGCTCCTGTGACTGCGGATCAACTGCTGGCTCTGCTCAAACACCGCGGCGTGACCCTGTCGTTGCGCGGCGACCAACTCTCGGTGGTGGCCGACGATGAAGTGCTGGCCGACCAGGCGCTGATCGCCCTCCTGCGCAGCCACAAGCCGGCGCTGATCGAAGCCCTGCGCCAGCCCGCGGCGCAGCCCGCCAGCACCAGCGGACTGCCGGCGGGCACCACCGCCATCACCCCGGCGCTGCTCGATCTCTGCCAGCTCGACGCGGCTCAGATCGAGGGCATCGTCGCCAGCGTTCCGGGCGGTGCCGCCAATATCCAGGACATCTACCCGCTGGTGCCCCTGCAGGCCGGCATCCTTTTCCACCACCTGCTCCAGGAACGTGGCGATACCTACCTGCTGCACGTGCTACTGGCCTTCGATGACGAACCGCGCCTGCGCCGTTTCATGGACGCGCTCAACCAGGCCATCGCCCGCCACGACATCCTGCGCACCGCGCTGGCCTGGGAAGGTCTCGACGCGCCGGTCCAGGTGGTGTGGCGTCAGGCCCCGCTGACGTTGGAACTGTTCAGCCCGCCCGCGGGCGACGTGGCCACCGCGTTGCGCACCTGGACCGATCCCAGGGAGCATCGGCTGGACCTGCGCCAAGCACCACTGATGCGCGCGGTGGCCGCTGCGGATCCGGCAAACGGTCGCTGGCTGCTGCAACTGCTGCACCACCATGCGGTGATGGACCATACATCGCTGGAGCGGCTGGTGAGCGAGGTCGCGGCGATCCAGCAGGGCCGCCTGGCCGACCTGCAACCGCCACGCCCGTTCCGTGATTTCGTGGTGCGCGCCCGCCAGGGCCTGAGCGAAGCGCAACACGCGGCATTCTTCACCGAGCTGCTTGGCGATATCGACGAGCCCACCGCGCCCTGCGGGCTGCTCGATGTGCGCGGCGACGGCAGCCAGGTGCAGACCCTGGAAGCGCCGCTGGCGCTGGATCTGAGCCGGCGCATCCGCGAACTGTCGCGCCGCCTGGAAGTCAGCAGCGCCAGTCTGTTCCATCTAGCCTGGGCCCTGGTGCTGGGTAAGACCAGCGGCCGTGACGACGTGGTGTTCGGCACGGTGATGTTCGGTCGCCTGCTGGGCGCCGCCGAAGCAGCCACCGCCATGGGCCTGTTCATCAATACGTTGCCGTTGCGAGTGCGCCTGGCGGTGCCGGTGAGGCAGGCCCTGCGCGACACCCATGGGTTACTCAGCCGGTTGATCGCCCATGAGCACGCGCCCTTGGGCCTGGCCCAACGCTGCAGCGCGCTGCCCAACGGCACGGCGCTGTTCTCGGCGCTGCTCAACTACCGGCACAGCACGGCCCAGGGGCATGCCCCGGTGCTCGATGGCATGCAGGTCCTGGGCGGTGAGGAACGCACCAACTATCCCTTCAACCTGTCGGTGGACGACCTGGGCGATGGGTTTTCGCTGAGCCTGCAAATCGATCCCCTGGTGGGCGCGGCCCCGGTGCTCGGCTGGCTGCAAACGGCCCTGGATAACCTGCTCGACGCGCTGGAAGGCTCACCCCAGCGCCTGGCCTGCCATCTTTCGATACTCCCGGAGGCGGAGCGTGAGCAACTGCTGCGCACGTTCAACGCCACCGCCCGGCCGCTGCCCGAGCGGGACCTGTTGCACCTGGCCCTGGAACGTCAGGCCGAACGCCAGCCCCAGGCCATCGCCGCGCGTTTCGACGCCGCCGATGGCGCCAGCCCGTTGACTTATGGAGCGCTCAACGCCCAGGCCAATCGCCTTGCCCACCTGTTGCTGGGTGCAGGCGTGCAGCCGGACAGCCGGGTAGCCATCTGCCTGGAGCGTGGCCCGCATCTGCTGGTCGCCCTGCTCGGCATCCTCAAGGCCGGCGCGGCCTATGTACCGCTGGACCCCGCGTACCCGCGCGAGCGGCTGTCGCACATGCTCGAAGACAGCGCGCCCCAAGCGTTGCTGACGACCACCGCACTGCAAGCCAGCGTGACGGTGACGGCGGGTTGCACCGCCCTGTGCCTGGATGATCCGCAGACCCAGGTCCGTCTGGCCGAGCAACCGGCCGACAATCCGGACCCGGCGCGCCTGGGCCTGACCGGCGCGCACCTGGCCTACGTGATCTATACGTCGGGTTCCACCGGCCTGCCCAAGGGCGTGATGATCGAGCACCGCAATGCGTGCAACCTGTTGCACTGGGCGCTGCGCACCTTCGACGCCGAAAGTCTGCGCGACAGCCTGTTCGCCACCTCGATCAACTTCGACCTCGCGGTCTTCGAATATTTCGTGCCCCTGGCCGCCGGCGCGACCCTGCACCTGGCCACCAATGCCCTGGCCCTGCTCGACCGTCCGGTGCCAGTCACACTGATCAACAGCGTGCCCTCGGCGCTCGATGCGCTGGTGGGGGCCGCGGCGATCCCGGCCTCGACGCGGGTGGTCAACCTGGCCGGCGAACCACTCAAGCAGGGCCTGGTGCAAAGGATCTTCGACCACAGTGAAGTTCAGCGCGTGTGCAACCTGTATGGGCCGTCGGAAACCACCACCTATTCGACCTGGGTGACGATGGACCGCGCCGAAGGCTTCGTGCCGGGCATCGGTCGGCCGCTGGACAACACCCAGGTCTACCTGCTCGATGCGCACCGGCAACTGGTGCCCCGTGGCGTGGTGGGCGAACTGTACATCGGCGGCGCCGGTGTCGCTCGGGGTTACCTGAACCGGCCGGCGCTGACCGAGGAGCGTTTCCTCCCGGACCCCTTCGCAGCCCAGCCCGGCGCGCGGATGTACCGCACCGGCGACCTTGGTCGCTGGACCGGGGATGGGCAACTGCTCTACCTGGGGCGCAACGACTTCCAGGTCAAGGTGCGTGGCTATCGTATCGAACTGGGCGAGATCGAAAGCGCCCTGGCGCGTGTCCGGGGGGTGCAGCACGCCGTGGTCGTGGCTCGTCAGGAGCCGAGCGGCGATGCGCGGCTGGTGGCGTATTGGGTGGCCCAGCCGGAAGCGGCGCCTGACGAGGCGATACTGCGCGACGCCCTGGCGGCGGTACTGCCCGAGTACATGCAACCCAGCGCCTACGTGGCCCTGTCCGCCCTGCCACTGACGCCCAACGGCAAGCTTGATCGCAGCGCGTTGCCGGCACCGGAACAGGCCGTCAGCGGACACTTCGAAGCGCCCCTGGGTCCGCTGGAAAACCAACTGGCGACGATCTGGGGGCGCCTGTTGGGACGGCCACGGATTGGCCGCGACGAGCATTTTTTCCAGGCCGGTGGCCACTCTCTGCTGGCGGTGCAACTGGTTTCCCAGCTGCGTCAGCAATGGCGGGTCGAACTGCCCTTGGCCAGTGTGTTCGATCACCCGACGCTGCGACGCCAGGCAAGGGCCATCGAAGCCCTGGGCGCGGCCGGGCTCCACGGCGCGGCGCCGATCCCGGCCGGTCCACGGCCGGCGCGGCTGCCGTTGTCGTTTGCCCAACAACGCCTATGGTTCATCGCGCACCTGGATGCCCAGGCCAGCGCGGCCTACCACATGGCCGGTGGCCTGCGGCTGCGCGGCGAGCTGAATGAACCGGCCCTGGACGCCGCGCTGGCGCGCATCGTCGAGCGGCACGAAGCCTTGCGCAGCCGTTTTGTGTCCGACGGCGGCGAGCCGTTTCAGGTGGTGGATCACAGCCATCCGCTGGTGATGCCGTGCCTTGACCTGCGGGATCAGTCGCCGGCACAGTTGCAGGCCCATTACACCGCTGAAGCCCAGGCGCCTTTCGATCTGGCCGACGGCCCGCTGTTTCGCACCCGCCTGTTGCGCCTGGCCGAGCAGGAGCACGTCCTGCTGGTGACCTTGCACCACATTGTCGGCGACGCCTGGTCCCTGGGCGTGCTGACCCGGGAGTTGAGCGAGCTGTACCGGGCTTTCTGCCGGGGGCAAGCCGATCCGCTGCCACCGCTGGCCATCCAGTACGCCGACTACGCCCTGTGGCAACGCTCCCCGCGCCAGGCGCAACGCATCGCTGAGCAACTGAACTACTGGCGCACCCAGCTGGCCGACGCGCCCCCTTCGTTGAACCTGGCCCTGGACCGGCCGCGCCCGGCCCGACAGGACTTCACCGGGGCCAGCCTGGAGCTGAGCATCGACGCCGAGCTGGTGCGGTCCCTCAAGCACTTGAACGAACGCCACGGCACGACTTTGTTCATGACCGTGCTGGCCGCCTGGTCGGTGGTCCTTGGCCGGTTGTCGGGTCAGGATGACCTGGTCATCGGCTCGGTGCTGGCGAATCGCACCCGTGCCGAGGTCGAGCCGCTGATCGGCTTCTTCGTCAACACTCAAGCGTTGCGGGTGCGCCTCGACCGGGTCAGCCAGGTCGGCGAGCTGCTGGCCCAGGTGCGGCGCACCGCGCTGGATGCCCAGGGTCATCAGGAGCTGGCTTTCGAGCAATTGGTGGAAGCCTTGAACCCTCCGCGTTCGTTGGCCCACAGTCCGATCTTCCAGGTCATGCTGGCCTGGCAAAATGCTCCGCAGCCGGGCCTGACGCTGGACGACCTGGAAGTGACGCCGCTGTCCACCGATGAGGACAGCGCCAAGTTCGACCTGACTCTCAACCTGTATGAGCGCGACGGCGTGATCGGCGGTCGACTGACCTACGCCACGGCACTGTTCGACTCCGGCACCGTCGAGCGTCACTGGCAGGCGCTATGTTCCACATTGCAGGCGATGGCCGAGAACGACCAGCAGCCGCTCCAGGCGCTGTCGATCCTCGGCGCGGATGAACGTCGGCAAGTGCTCCACGGTTTCAATGAAACCACCCGCGATTACCCTGCCGACGAGCCCCTGCACCGTCTGTTCGAGGCCCAGGCCCAGCGCCGGCCCGACGCCACCGCGGTGCAGGACGGCGACCACTTGCTCAGTTACCGCCAGCTCGACCAACAGGCCGAGCATCTGGCGCACTGGTTGGCCGAGCACGGCGTCACCCCGGGCGCCCGGGTCGCCCTGAGCCTTGCGCGCGGCCCGCGTTTGGTCACGGCGGTCCTGGCGATCCTGAAAAACGGCGCGACCTACGTGCCCATCGACACCGCCACCCCGCTGCAGCGTCAACGCGCGTTGCTGGACGACTGTGCCAGCGCCTGGCTGCTCTGTGACAACCCGGACGCGCCGGTGCAAGGTACCGGCTACCAGACCTTGTGCCCTTGGGATCGCCTTGCGACCGCGGACGAACTCACCCCGCCGCGTCAGCCTGTCACAGTGTCGAGCGAGGCGCCGGCCTACATCATGTACACCTCCGGTTCCACCGGAACGCCCAAGGGCGTGCAGGTGCCGCACCGTGCCATCGCCCGGCTGGTGCGCAACAACGGCTTCGCCGAGTTCACCGCCCAGGACCGCTTCGCCCTCGCCGCCAACCCGGCCTTCGACGCCAGTACCCTGGAGATCTGGGGCGCACTGCTCAACGGCGGCTGCCTGGTGGTCTGCCCCAGGGAAACACTGCTGGACGCGGCCCGCTTCAACGAGCACCTGCTGCGCCACGAAGTCAGTGTGCTCTGGCTCACCGCCGGGCTGTTCCATCAATACGCCGAGGCCCTCGCGCCGGCCTTCGGCGCGCTGCGCTACCTGATGGTCGGCGGCGACGTGCTCGATCCGCGGCGCATCGAAAAGGTCCTGCGCCATTCGCCACCCAAGCACTTGCTCAACGGCTACGGGCCGACGGAAAACACCACCTTCACCACCACTCACGCCATCACCCTCGAAGACGCACTGGCCGGTGACATTCCCATCGGCCGGCCCGTGGGCAACACCCAGGTCTACGTGCTGGATGAACAGCGCCGTCCAGTGCCGATTGGGGTGGCCGGCGAGCTCTACGTCGGTGGTGATGGCTTGGCCCTGGGGTACCTGAACCAACCGCAACTGAGCGCAGAACGCTTCGTCGCCAACCCCTTCAGCCAGGCACCCGGGGCACGCTTGTACCGCACCGGCGACCTGGTGCGCTGGCGCGCCGACGGCGTGCTGCTGTTCCTGGGCCGCAATGATTTCCAGGTGAAGATCCGTGGCTTTCGCATCGAGTTGGGGGAAATCGAAGCCCAGCTCAAGGCCCTGCCGGGGATCGGCGAGGCGCTGGTGTTGGCCGATGCCCAGCAGCGCCTGCTGGCCTACTTCTGCGCCACCGAGGCGCAAGCGCCCAACGCCCTGCGCGCCCGCCTAGCGGCAGTGCTGCCGGACTACATGCTGCCGGCGGCTTTCATCCAGGTGGAAAGTTTCGCGCTGACCGCCAACGGCAAGCTCGACCGCCACGCCCTGCCCGAGCCCGACGAACAGCATTTCGCCCTGCACTGTTACGAAGCGCCCCAAGGGCCAGTGGAAACCCGCCTCGCCGAGCTGTGGGCCGAGGTCCTCGGGGTGCCGCGGGTCGGTCGGCAGGACAATTTCTTCGCCCTTGGCGGGCACTCGTTGCTGGCGGTGCAACTGGTGGAACAGCTGCGGGTACAGGGCTGGCCGCTGGATGTACGCACGCTGTTCAGCGCCCCCAGTGTCGCTGCCCTGGCCGACTGCCTGGCACAGCCCTCGGCGGTCCCGAGTCTTAAGCTTGCATCGCTGCAGGCGACGATACCTCACGGCTGCAGCCGTATCGTCCCTGAGCTGCTGCCATTGGTTGAGCTCACCCAGGCGCAGATCGATGCAATCGTAGGCCAGGTCGAAGGTGGCGCCGCCAACGTGCAGGACATCTACCCCCTGGCGCCTTTGCAAGAAGGCTTGTTCTTCCACTACCTGCTGCAGGAAGAAGGTGACACCTACCTGTTGCACACCACCCTGGCCTTCGACGACGAAGCCGGCCTGGATGGTTTTTGCCAGGCGCTGCAACAGGTCATCGCCCGCCACGACATCCTGCGTACCGCCCTGGCCTGGGAAGGTCTGGAACAACCGGTGCAGGTAGTCTGGCGTGACGCGCCGCTGCCCATCGAGGTGCTGCATATCACCGAGGCCGACGCCCTCGCCCAGTTGCAGGCGCACACCAATCCACGGCAGCGCCGCCTGGACATCCGCCAGGCGCCCCTGCTGCGGGTCGTCAAGGCCTTCGACGCCGCCGGGCAACGCTGGCTGCTGCAAGTGCTGCACCATCACCTGGTGCTGGACCACACCACCTTGGAGCGGATGGTCGAGGAAATCGTGCTGATCCAGCAGGGTCGCGCCGCGCAACTGCGCGAGCCGGTGCCGTTCCGGGCCTTTGTTGCCCACGCCCGG
The DNA here is from genome assembly GCF_030064125.1 of Pseudomonas sp. G2-4. Taxonomy (NCBI): domain Bacteria; kingdom Pseudomonadati; phylum Pseudomonadota; class Gammaproteobacteria; order Pseudomonadales; family Pseudomonadaceae; genus Pseudomonas; species Pseudomonas sp. G2-4. The sequence continues at coordinate 4,177,582 of NZ_CP125957.1, forward strand.
CACGGCCAGGACAGCGCCCGCCAACGACGGTTTTTCGAAGCCATGCTGGCGGACGTCAGCGAACCCACCGCGCCGTTCGGCCTGCTGGACGTGCAGAACACCGGAGCCCTGGACGAAGCCCGGGGCGTCCTCGACCCGACGCTGGCGCTGGCCCTGCGGCAAACGGCACGCCGCCATCAGGTGAGCGTCGCCAGCCTGTTCCACCTGGCCATGGCGTTGGTATTGGGCAAGGCCACGGGCCGCGCCGACGTGGTATTCGGCACCGTACTGCTGGGTCGTCTGCAGGGGATCGAGGGGGCGGACCAGGCCTTGGGGGTGTTCATCAACACCCTGCCACTGCGCATCGGCTTTGCGCAGACCTCGATAATCGACAGCCTGCAGAGCACCCATCAGGCGCTGCTGGGCCTGCTTGAGCATGAGCACGCGCCGCTGGCTTTGGCCCAGCGCTGCAGTGGCGTGCCGGCGGGGACGCCGCTGTTTTGCGCGTTGCTGAATTTTCGCTACAGCCTGGAGGACACGCCCCACCAGAGCATCGCCGGCATGCAGGTGCTGAGCACCGCCGAGCGCACGAACTACCCCTTCACCTTCTCGGTGGACGACCTCGGCCAGGGCTTTGGCATCACCGCACAGATTGCCGGCTCAGTGGGTGCGCAACGGGCGCAAGGGTTCCTGGAACAAGCCCTCGCCAGCCTGGTGCAAGCCCTGGACAGTAGCCCACAACGTCTGGCCCGGACCCTGGATGTGCTGCCGCCAGCGGAACTCGCGCAACTGGCCCGGTTCAACGCCACTGCGCGTCCCCAACCCCAGCGTGCCCTGCTCCACGAGCGCTTCGAGGCCCAGGCCCGGCAGACCCCGCAGGCCCTGGCAGTGCACTGCAAGGGCCGCCGGCTCAGCTACGCAGAGCTCGACCGCCAGGCCAATCACCTGGCGCGGCGCCTGCAAGCGCTGGGCGTCGGACCTGACGCGCGGGTCGGCATCCACCTGCGCCGCAGTCCGGAACTGATCGTCGCCCTGCTCGCCGTGCTCAAGGCCGGCGGTGCCTACGTGCCGCTGGACCCGGCCTATCCGGCGCAGCGCCTGGCCTACATGCTCGACGACAGCGCCCCGCTGGCGGTGCTGACCCTGGCCGACGCGGCGCTGGAACTGACGCTGGCCGACGATTGCCACCGCGTGAACGTCGATGAAGTGCTGCGCGGCAGCGAAACCGCGGCCAGCGACGCGCCGCTGGCCTCAGGGCTGGAAGGCCAGCATCTGGCCTACATGATCTACACCTCCGGCTCCACCGGGCAACCCAAGGGGGTGATGATCGAACACCGCAACGCGCGCAATTTCCTCGACTGGGCCCTGGGCAGTTTCACCCCGCAAGTGCTGAGCCAGAGCCTGTTCAGCACCTCGATCAACTTCGATCTGTCGGTATTCGAATGCTTCGCGCCGCTGTCCTGCGGCGGCACCCTGGAGCTGGTGGACGATGCCCTCGCCCTGCTCGACCGGCGTCCGGAGCTGAGCCTGCTCAATACGGTGCCCTCGGCCCTCGACGTGCTGTTGCGCGCAGAAGCCCTGGCGGACTCGTTGGAGAACGTCAACCTGGCTGGCGAGGCGCTGCCCCGGACCCTGGTGCAACGTCTGTTCGAGCAGAGCCGTGTGCGTCAGGTCAACAACCTCTATGGCCCGACCGAGACCACGGTCTACTCGACCTGGGCTGCGATGGACCGCGAAGTGGGCTTCGTCCCGCACATCGGCCGGCCCATCGACAATACTCAGGTGCACGTCCTCGATGACGCCATGCAGCGGTTGCCAGTAGGCGTACCGGGCGAGCTGTACATCGGCGGTGCTGGCGTTGGACGCGGCTACCACCGGCGGCCCGACCTGACCCGTGAACGTTTCCTCGCCGACCCCTTCAGCGATCAGCCCGGGGCGCGGCTGTACCGCACCGGCGACCTGGGCTTCTGGGACGTCCACGGCCAGCTCCACTACCTGGGGCGCAATGACTTCCAGGTCAAGATCCGCGGATTTCGCATCGAGCTGGGGGAGATCGAAAGCGCCCTGTTGGCGCTGCCGCAAGTGGTCGCGGCGGCAGTCCTGGCGGTCCAGCGCAATGGCCGCGAGCCGGCGCTGGTGGCTTACGCCGTGGCCAGTCCTGACCACGGGCCGTTGGCGCCGGCGGCCCTGCGCGACGCCTTGGCGAACCGGCTACCGGGCTATATGGTACCGGCGGTCATCATGCCGCTGGACGCCCTGCCGCTGACACCCAACGGCAAACTCGACCGCGGCGCCCTGCCACTGCCCGGCGAGGAGGCCTGGAGCAGCCAGGCCTACGAAGCTCCGCGGGGTGAGCAGGAAACCCTCATGGCCGCCATCTGGCGCGACCTGCTAGGGGTCGCCCGGGTCGGCCGGCACGACGATTTCTTCGAATTGGGTGGCCATTCACTGCTGGCGGTGCAATGGGTCTCGCGGGTGCGCCAGCGCCTGGGCCTGGAATTGCCCCTGGCGACTCTGTACGCGAACCCGACCGTTGCAGCCCTGGCCCCGCTGATGGTGGGCGCGGCGCGCTCTGCCCTGACGACGATCCCGGTATTGCCGGACACTGCCGAACGGCCGCTGTCGTTTGCCCAACAGCGGCTGTGGTTCATCAGCCGCCTGGACGCCCAGGCGAGCGCCGCTTACCACATCAGCGGCGCCCTGGGCCTGGATGGCGAGCTCGACGAAGCCGCCCTGGACCAGGCCCTGACCCGGATCGTCGAGCGCCATGCGGTGCTGCGCACCCGGTTCGTTGAACAGGACGGCGAAGTCCGGCAGGTCATCGAGCCAGAGTCGCGCTGGGGATCCTCGCGCCTGACCCTGGAAGCCAACGACGACGCCGGCCTGCGGGCGGCCCTGGCCACCGAAGCGGCGCAACCGTTCAACCTGAGCGAAGGGCCCTTGCTGCGGGCTCTACTGGTGCGACTGCAGGACCAGCGCCATGTGCTGCACCTGACGTTGCACCACATCATCGCCGACGGCTGGTCCATCGGCGTGCTGGTGGACGAACTGTCGGCCCTCTATAAGGCCTTTCGTCGGGGCACCCCTGACCCGCTGCCGGCCCTGGCGATCCAGTACGCCGACTATGCCGCCTGGCAACGCCAGTGGCTGGCCGGCGAGCGCGGTGCCGGACAGCGGGCCTACTGGCTCGCGCACCTGCGCGACGCCCCAGCACGTATCGACCTGCCCAGCGACCGGCCGCGGCCGCCGCGCCAGGACTTCAGTGGCGCGCGCCTGGCGGTCGCCCTCGATGAATCCACCAGCGCCGCGCTCAAGGAACTGGGTCGGCGCCACGGCACCTCGCTGTACATGACCCTGTTGGCCGCCTGGGCTGTGGTGGTCGGGCGCCTGGCCGGCCAGGAGCGGGTGGTGATCGGGACACCCGTGGCCAACCGCACCCGCGCTGAAGTCGAGCCTCTGATCGGCTTTTTCGTCAACACCCAGGCGCTGTGCGTCGATCTGGGAGGGGAACCGGACGTCGGCCAATTGCTGGCCCAGGTCCGCGAGCACGCCTTGGGGGCCCAGGCGCACCAGGACGTGCCGTTCGAGCACGTGGTGGAAGCGCTCAATCCGCCGCGCACCTTGGCCCACAGCCCAGTGTTCCAACTCATGTTCGCCTGGCAGAACGCGCCGCGCGGTGCTCTGGACCTTGATGGCCTGAGCCTGACCAGTGTCGCCGGCGAGCAAATCACCGCGCCGTTCGATCTGTCCCTGGAGCTGTACGAGGCCGATGGACGCATCATCGGAGGACTGAACTACGCCACCGCGTTGTTCGATCCCGCCAGTGTGCAACGGCATTGGGAGTATCTCGTCAATGTGCTGCGCCAGCTCTGCCTGGACGACCGCCAGCCGGTGGCGCGGCTGTCGCTGGTGGACGACCGGGAGCGCGAGCGCCTGTGGCACCAGCTCAATCCGGTCCCGACGCCGCTCTCCGAAGCAGGCTGGGTCCATCGACCGTTCGAACGCCAAGCACGGCAGCAGCCCGAGGCCCTTGCCGTGGAGCTGCATGGACGCGGTTTGAGCTATGGCGAACTCGATCGCCAGGCCAACCACCTCGCCGCGCAGTTGTTGGAACTGGGCGCAGGCCCGGGCCAACGGATCGCCATCCACCTGCCCCGCAGCCTGGAGATGATTTTGGCCCTGTTGGCCACGCTCAAGACCGGCGCGGCCTACGTGCCCCTGGATCCCAGCCAACCCATCGCCCGCCGGCAGTCTATTGTCGACGATTGCCAACCCTGCCTGCTGCTCTGGGATGCCCAGCGCGTCGAAGCCCTAAGGCTCGACGAGCGCTGCCCCGCGCTGTCGGTTCGCCTGGCGGCCACCGTGGGTCCGGCGGCCGTCCTGCCAGAACTGGCGCCGCCGCGGCCGGATGACCTGGCATACGTCATGTACACCTCCGGCTCCACCGGAACGCCCAAGGGTGTCGCCATGGGCCACCTGGCCTTGGGCAACCTGTTGGCCTGGCAGGCCGCCCAGGCGCTGCCCGGTCCGGCGCGGACCCTGCAATTCGCCGCGCTGGGCTTCGACGTGGCGTTCCAGGAGATCTTCTCCACCCTGGGCACCGGGGGCACCCTGGTGCTGCTGGACGAGACTCAGCGCCTGGACCTCGCCGGCCTGCCACAGTGGCTGGCGCAGGCGCGGATCGAGCGGCTGTTCCTGCCCTACATCGCCCTGGCGACCCTGGCCGACAGTTGGGCCGAGGCGCCACTGGCGTTGCCGATGCTGCAGGACGTGATCGTCGCCGGCGAAGCGCTGCGCATCAACGGCGCCCTGCGCGCGCTGTTCGAGGCTCATCCCCAGGCCCGTCTGCACAACCACTATGGCCCCACCGAAACCCACGTGGTTTGCACCCACACCCTGTCCGGTGATCCTGCGCTCTGGCCGGACTTGCCGGTGATCGGCCGGCCGATCGCCAATACCCAGGTGTGCCTGTTGGACGGCACCGGCCAATGGGTACCTCAGGGCGCGGCCGGCGAGCTGCATGTCGCCGGCGTGGCCCTGGCCCAGGGTTACCTGAACCGGGCGCAGCTGACCGCCGAGCGCTTCATCGAGCACCCTTTCGACACCAGCCCCGGCGCGCGACTGTACAAGACCGGCGACCTCGCACGCTGGACCGCCGAGGGCACCCTGCAGTACCTGGGGCGCAACGATTCCCAGGTCAAGATCCGCGGTTACCGGATCGAACTGGCCGAAGTGGAAAGTCGCCTCGATCAGTTGCCCGGCCTGCGCGAATCGGTGGTGGTTGTTCTGCCGAGCGACAGTGGTCAGGCGCGTTTGGTGGCCTATTACAGCGCCAGCGAGACTCTCTCGCCGCTGACCCTGCGTAGCCAACTGAGCGAGCGCCTGCCCGAGTACATGCTGCCCAGTGCCTTCGTGCAACTGCCAGCACTGCCGATCACTGCCAACGGCAAGGTCGACCGTCAGCGCTTGCCGGCGCCTCCCGCCGATGCGTTCGCCCAGGGTCAATACAGCGCGCCTCTGGGCGAACTGGAAACCACCCTGGCAGCGATCTGGAGCGAATTACTCGGGGTCGAGGCGGTGGGTCGTGACGATGACTTTTTCGCCCTGGGTGGGCACTCGTTGCTGGCGTTGCGCTTGCTGGCCAAGGTGCGCCATCGACTGGGCCTGGAAATGCCGCTCTCGGCGGTCTTCGCCCAGCCGCGCCTGCACGCGCTCGCCGCCGCCCTGGGTAACGCCGGGCGCAGCCGCCTGGGGCCGCTGCTGGCCAGTGACCGCAGTCAGCCACTGCCGCTGTCGTTCGCTCAGCAGAACCTCTGGCTGATCCAGCAGCTCAATCCGGATTCCACCGCGGCCTTCAACATGCCTGCGGGTCTGCGCTTGCGCGGACACCTGGATATCGAAGCGCTGCGCCGGTCGCTGGACCGCATCGTCGAGCGCCATGAAAGCCTGCGTACCCGCTTCGTTAGTGTGGCGGGACAGGCGCGCCAAGTAATCGATTTGCCCCAGGCGCTGGCCCTGACGACCCTGGACCTGAGTGCCTGCGGCGCGACGGACTGGCAATCGATCTGCGCAGAGGAAGCCGCTCGGCCGTTCGACCTCACGCGCCAATGGCCGATCCGCGCCAGCCTGCTGCGTCTGGACCACGACGACCACGTCGTCCTCGTCACGCTGCACCACCTTGTCTCGGACGGCTGGTCCATGGGCATCCTCACCGACGAGTTCTCCCGCCTGTATCAAGCGTTCAGCCAGGGGCGGGTCGATCCACTGCCGGCCCTGGATCGCCAATACGGTGATTACAGCCTCTGGCAGCGCGAATGGTTGCAAGGCGCCGAACTGCAACGCCAGCGCGCCTACTGGACCCACCATTTGCAGGACGCTCCAACCTGCGTGGCCCTGCCCACCGACCGGCCGCGGCCGCCGCGGCTGGACTACGCCGGCGCCAGCCTGCCGGTGCGCATCGACGCTGAGCTGACCCAGGGCCTCAAGGCGCTCGGCCAGCGCCACGGCACCACGCTGTACATGACCGTGCTGACGGCCTGGGCGGTGGTGGTCAGCCGGTTCTCGGGCCAGGACCGGGTGGTCATCGGCTCGCCGGTGGCCAACCGCAACCGGGTCGAGCTGGAGCCGCTGATCGGTTTCTTCGTGAACTTCCAGGCGCTGTGCATCGAAGTGGTGGACGCCCCGGCGGTGGACACCCTGCTGGCCCGGGTCAAGGACCTGGCGCTGGCCGCCCAGGAACACCAGGACCTGCCGTTTGAACAGGTCATCGAGGCGCTCAATCCGCCACGTTCCCAAGCCTACAACGCCGTGTTCCAACTGATGCTGGCCTGGCAGAACGCCCCGGCGGGCGAACTGGACCTGGGCAACGGCTTGCATCTGGAAAGCGTCGGTGCGCCGGTGACCACGGCCAAGTTCGATCTGGCGCTGGATGTGCACGAGGTGGACGGCATGATCGAAGGCGGCTTCAACTACGCCACCGCGTTGTTTGACGCCGATACCGTGGCTCGCCACTGGCAGGCGCTGCTCTCGGTGCTACGGGCGATGGTTGCGGATGACCGTCAATCGGTCGCCGACATCGACCTGCTCAGCCAGACCGAACGCGAGCAACTGCTCCATGGCTTCAACCCCGCCGTGGCGCTCCCAGCGACCACTGGGAAGCGTCTGCACCAGCGTTTCGAGGCCCAGGCGGCTCGCCGCCCGGATGCCGTTGCGGTGGAGTACGGTGAACAATGGCTCAGTTATCGAGCGCTCAACGAGCGCGCCAATCGCCTGGCCCATCGCTTGCGGGGGCTGGGGGTCGGCGCGGACAGCCGCGTGGCAATCCATGTCGAACGCAGCCTCGACATGCCCATGGCCATTCTCGCGACCCTCAAGGCCGGCGGCGCTTATGTGCCGCTGGATCCGGTCTACCCGGCCCAGCGCCTGAACTTCATGCTGGACGACAGCCAGCCGCGGGTCCTGTTGACCCTGGCTGATCTGCCGGTGGAACTGCACGTACCGGCCGGTTGCGAAGTCCTTTCCCTGGACCCGGATCGCGGCGGCTGGCGCGACCTGCCCTGCACCGATCCGGCAGCCGATCCGCACGCCAGCGACCGCGACCTGGCCTACATCATCTATACCTCCGGCTCGACTGGCATGCCTAAGGGCGTGATGATCGAGCACCGCTCGGTGTTGCGGCTGTTCAGCGCCACCGATGTCTGGTTCGGCTTCGATGAGCAAGACGTCTGGACGCTGTTCCACTCCTACGCCTTTGACTTCTCGGTCTGGGAACTCTGGGGCGCGCTGCTGCATGGCGGCCGGCTGGTGGTGGTGCCTTACCTGACCTCGCGCAGCCCCGAAGACTTCTACCGGCTGCTGGTGGAGACCGGCGTCACCGTACTCAACCAGACGCCAAGCGCCTTCTACGCTTGGATGAAGCAGACCCGCGCCGAACCCCATCGCCTGCGCTGCATTATCTTCGGCGGCGAGGCCCTCGACGGCGCGGCGCTACGGCCTTGGTTCGAGCGCCCGGACAGCCAGGGCACGCAGTTGGTGAACATGTACGGCATTACCGAGACTACGGTGCATGTGACCTACCAGCCCATTGATGCCGCCCACTGCCACGCCGGGCTGGCCCCCATCGGCCGGCCGATCCCCGACCTGCGGCTTTATCTGCTCGATGAGCGGGGCGAACTGGTGCCCCGCGGCGTGGTGGGCGAACTTCACGTCGCCGGGCCGGGCCTGGCCCGAGGCTATCTCAACCGTCCGGCGCTGGATGCCGAGCGATTCCTGCCGGCGCGTTTTGCCGGTGGCGAGGGCGAACGCCTCTACAGAACCGGCGACCTGGCGCGTTGGAGCAGCGACGGCACCCTGTACTACCTGGGACGCAACGACCAGCAGGTCAAGGTGCGCGGCTTCCGCATCGAGTTGGGGGAGATCGAAGCACGCCTCACGGCGCTGGACGATGTGCGTTCGGCACTGGTCCTGGCACGCCAGGACGAACCCGGCGATCCGCGGCTGGTCGCCTATCTGCTCGCCGAACCGGGCCGCCAGCTGGAGCCAGCGTCGCTACGGTTGGCACTGGCCGAACAGTTGCCAGCACACATGGTGCCCGGCGCCTATGTGCAACTGGAACGATGGCCGTTGACCGCCAATGGCAAGGTCGACCGCGGGGCCTTGCCCGCGCCTGACCGGCAAGCCCTGCAACAGCGCCCCTACGTTGCGCCCCAAGGCGCCACGGAAAGCTTGCTGGCACAACTCTGGGCACGGTTGCTGGGGGTCGAGCAGGTGGGTCGCGAGGACAATTTCTTTGCCCTCGGCGGACATTCGCTGCTGCTGGTGCAAATGCTCGACGCCCTGCGCCAACAAGGCCTGGGCGTGTCCGTGGGCGACTTGTTCAATGCCGCGGACCTGGCGGCACTGGCTCGTGAAGTGCTGCCCCTGGATGCCCAGGACGTCGACCAGCAGGCTCTACTGTGTATCCGCGCCGGCACGGACCAACGGGCCCCGCTGTTCTTCATCCACGAAGGCACCGGCGAGGCGCTGCCCTACGCTCGCCTGGCCCGCTACCTGGACCCGGCGCTGGGGATATACGCGGTGCAAGCCGCCGCCGAACTGGAGCAAGGCATCTGCAACGAGACGCTCGCCAGCCGCTACATCGCGTTGCTGCGCAAGGTCCAACCCCAGGGCCCGTACCACCTCGCCGGCTGGTCGGCGGGCGGCCTGCTGGCCTATGAAATGGCACGCCAACTGCGAGGCGAGGACTGTCCGGTGGCGTTCGTTGGCCTGATCGACAGCAGCCAGCCGGGCGTACTGCGCGCCGCGCCGGTGACCCTGGACTTAGACGATGACGCGCTGCGCCAGCAACTGCTCGCTTATCTGATGCAGCAGTGGCGCAATGGGGCTGATCAGGAACCGGGCGACGCCTGGCACGCTGGCCTCGACCTCGATGCGCTGATCACCACGGCCCAGGAACGTGGCTGGCTGCCCGGCGGCTTTGACCGCCAGGCGCTGGACCGTCGCGCCCGCCTCAACCTGACCCTGCGCAACGCCATGGTCCGCTACAGGCCGGCTCCCCTGGGCCTGCCGGTGCACTTGTTCAGCGCCACTTCGCCTGTGCCGGGCTTGTCCAGTCCAAACGGGCTCGGCGCCGACTGGCGGGATCTGCTGGGCAGCGATCTGCTAGAGCAACGCATCGAGGGTGATCACTGGTCGATCATGCGTGACCCTGAGCCGTTGCAACACCTGGCCCAGGCGCTGGAGCAGGCCTTGAGCCAGGTCGAACGGGATGCCGATGAACCGCGCGGCGGCCAGACCTGCTTTGTCTTGCAGACCGGCGCGGCGCAGGCGCCTTGCCTGTTCATGATGCCCGGTGCCGGGGCCAACGTCGCCAGCTTCGTGCCACTGATCCAGCAACTGGATGTGCGCTTGAACGTGGTCGGTCTGCAGGCCCGCGGCTCCGACGGGCGCTGCGAGCCACACGGGACGGTGCAGGCGGCCGCCAGCGCCTATGTGAAGGAGATCCGCAGACGGCAGCCGGATGGCCCGTATTACCTGCTCGGCCATTCGTTCGGCGGCTGGCTGGCCTTCGAAGTGGCCCGTCAGCTGCTAGCCGAGGGCGCGCTGGTGGCGCCGGTGGTGCTGCTCGACAGCCGCACGCCCGGCCCGCGTCTGGCCAGCGACCCACGCCACGCCCTGGCCCGTTACGTCGGCTTGCTGGAGATGGATGCCGGGCGCGACCTGGGCCTGGACATCGACCGCCTCGCCAGCCTCGAAGTCGACGAGCAATGCGCTCAACTGCTGGCGAGCATGCGAGCGGTCGGGCTGATGCCGGCGCAAGCCCGGGCCGATGCGTTGCGCGGGCCGCTGCGGGTGTTCCAGGCCAACCTGGCGACGCAGTACCAACCAACACCGCCCTACCCCGGGCCCGTGGTGCTGGTCGAGGCTGGCCAGCGCAGCGCCGAACCGGACGACCCGGCGCGACGCTGGGAAGCGTTCGCCCCCGACTGCAGGCGGCAAGTGCTCGAGGATTGCAATCACTTGTCGATTCTCAAGTCCCGTGCGGCGCCGGCCCTCGCCGGTTTGCTGCGGCACCATTGGCCCGCGATTGAGGCGCTGCCGAACCATGACGATTGAACCTTCGCTACGCCCATGGCTGTTTGCCTGGGGCGCCCAGGTCGCGTCCACCCTGGGCTCGGCCCTGGCGGCGTTCAGCCTGGGGATCTGGTTGCTGCAGCAACACGGCAGCGTCACCGACTACGCCTGGGTCATCGCCCTGTCAGCCTTGCCCGGACTGGTGCTGGCGCCGCTGGCCGGCTGGTTGGTGGACCGCTGTGAAGCGCGTGCTTTGCTGTTGGGCGTGGAAGCCTGTGGCGGCGCGGCGGCGCTGGCGCTCTGGTGGCTGTTCGAATCCAACGCCCTGGACCGATGGCAGGTGTACGCCTTCGCCGCTGTGAACTCCAGCACCCTGGTGGTGCGCATGCTGGTGTGTCAGGCGGCCATCCCGCGACTTCTGCGCAGCCCCCAGGCGATCGGCCGGGCCAATGGCCTGATGCAATTGATGGTGGGCTTGCCACAGCTGATCGCCCCTACCCTGGCGGCGGTGCTGCTGGGTAGCGTCGGGGTGGCGGGGGTGCTGTTGCTGGACCTTGGCGCCGTGCTGTTATGCGCCACCGTCCTTATCTGGATCGGCCTGTTCGTCAGCGCCGTGCGCGGCACCGGCCAGGGCCGCGTCGACTTAGAGGGCGGATCGTCGGTGGTCCTGGCAGTGCTGCGCGGGCGTCCGGCGCTGTGGGCGTTGCTGGCCTACCTCGGGCTGGAGCACTTGATGCTCGGCCTGGCCTCGGCGCTGTTGTCGCCACTGGTGCTGGAACGCCACTCGGTGCTGGTGCTGGGCACACTGATGACCTGCGGCGGCCTGGGCATGCTCGGCGGCTCGCTGTGGGTGGTGGCCCGGCCGCCGGCGCGGCTGATCCGCACTGTATTGCTCGCCGACCTGCTGCTCGGCGCCGCCGTCCTGACCATCGGCGCCAGCGCTTCGCCGGTGGTGCTATATGTGGCCGCCTTCGTCGCGTTCGGCTGTTTTTCCCTGAGCACCAGCAGCGACCAAAGTTTCTGGCAACGCAGCCTGCCCGCCAACGCCCTCGGCCGGGTCTTGTCGGCCCGGCAGATGGTTTGCCTGCTGGCAATGCCCATTGGCGCCCTGGGCGCCGGCGCATTGGCCGACGGCTGGGCGATCACATTGATGAGCAAAACCGGAGAGTGGCAAGCCAGACTGGCGCCGCTGTTGGGAACGGGCAAGGTGGGCGGCCTGAGCCTACTGTTTGCCGCGGCAGGCCTGTTGTATGTGCTGCTGGCCAGCCTGGGGCTGGCCTTCGGCCCCTTGCGGCACCTGCAGCCAGAGTTGCCGTTATCCGGCGCGAAGCTCGACCAAGGGCCTGGGGCAAGCGGCGCGACAGAGCCGACTGCTTAGAGCCCATTAAAAAGTCAGCAGCCGCAGAACTTCATGGCGCTGCGCTCGGCGCAATAATGGGTGGCTAGGGTGATGATGAAACTCGGAACTGCCCGGCGGAATGCGTGGAATTGAGCTTATCGAGCAACGTACATTGCACAACCGGCCCCTAACACGCCGCCCCTCGCCATAAAAATCATAACTTTCAAAGGAATTGGATTGTCATGACCACACTGGATAACGCTTTTCACAAGCTGCATCAGAACGGACTGCTGGTCTTGGCCAATGTGGCCGATGCGGGCGGTGCGCGTATCGTCGAACGCTTGGGCGGCAAGGCTGTAGCGACCAGCAGCGTGGCCATTGCCTGGTCCCATGGTTATCAGGATGGCAACAAGCTGCCTCTCGACCTGCTGAGCACCACCGTCAAATCGATGGTACGAGTGCTCAACGTACCGCTCACGGTGGACATCGAAGGTGGCTACTCGGATGACCTGGAGCGGGTCGGTCAGGTGATTGACGCCGTCATCGTGGGCGTGGTGCGCTCGGAGCTGTGGCCCGGGCAGACATTGGCCGAGCGAGTAACCATGTCCTCGACCACTTGACGATCGGATTGGGCCTGCGCCGAAAAGGCAACGGCAGACAGGGCGAGCACTACAAGATTTGACGTCCAGGACACGCGAAACCTCCTATGGAAAACATCGGCCCCAACACCATTTAAGCGTCGGCTAAAAAACGTGACAACGATTGCGAGAGCGCGTCAAACACCAGCGAAACACGCCGCACCCGCTTCAGGTCGTGGTGCATCGCGATCCAGATGTCAACCGGGAAGTCCACTTGTTCGGGCAGCACGCGCACCAGATCGTGACGGCGCGCCAGTTGACTTGAGCACACGCCGATACCCAGTCCCGCCCGCAGCGCTGCGAACTGGGCCAGATGATCGTCGCTGCGAAAGACCACATGTTCTCCGCTACAAAGAAAACCCTGTTGTGCCAAGAACGCCTGCTCAGTCAAATTGCGGTCCGGACCGATGACAGGGTATTCGCTCAGTTCATCTGCGCATCGAGGCCGACCTCGGTGCTCGAGCAACCCCGCCGTCGCATACAGGCCCACACGCAGGTCACCCACATGGCGAGTGATGATGGAGGCCTCGACGGGACGACGAATGCGTACGGCCACATCCGCTTCCTGCAATGCCAGATCTTCCAGGCGATTCGATACGCTCAGTTCGAGCGCTATTTGGGGCTGAGCAGCGCGGATCTCGTGCAGCATCGAAGGCAGTATCTCCACGGCCAGCAACTGATTGCTGGTGACCCGTACAATTCCGCCAGACACATTGGCCTGCGCGGATGCCGCACGGGCAAACGCTTCGGCGGCCAATGCCATCGATTGGGCATGGCCAGTCAACTCTCGGGCGTTGTCCGTGGGCATCAATCCCGCTGGCGAACGGACGAACAGGCTCGTTCCCACGCTGCGTTCCAGCGCGTCGATACGTCGTCTGGCGGTGGCTTGAGCGATGCCCAGCGCTCGTGCGGCTGCGGACAAGCTTCCCGTTCGAAGAACGGCCAGGAAAACACGCTGGGTTTCCCATTGAAGTTGCGGGAGGTGCATACATTTCCTATGTGCCGGTAGAAAGGTTTGATCAGTTTTACTGAAGCCGAATCTTGTGCATGCTTTACCGAAGTGATGCGCTGCTTCAAGCGCCCAGTTGTTCAAATACGAGACTTTACTTATGAAACTTGCCGGTGGTTGCCGTTGCGGCGCCGTATCCTATCGTTCACTCAGCGACCTGCAGGTCGCCATCTATGCTTGTCATTGCCAGTCTTGCCAGACCTGGAGCGGCAGCAGCTTCGCGCTGCATGCCATGCTGCCCGGTAACGCGTTTATCCTGGAAGGCCCGACCCTCGAATATACCTATGAAGACCAAAGGCAAGTCGCGCATCACTGTCTCTGTGCGACTTGCCATACGCGCATCTATAACACCACTTCGGCCGCGCCTGGTTTTTGGATTCTGCGCGCAGGCACGCTCGACGACAGCGCATCCTTGAGCCCCGTTGCGCACATCTGGGTCAAGCACAAACAGCCTTGGCTGAACCTGCCCGTCAACATCGCAACCTGGCCAGAAAGCCCCACGCCCGAGGCGTTCGCGGCAGCTTTGAACGCGGGGGATCGATGACTGAAATGAGGTATCCAGCCGCCTTAGCAAAATGGCTCAGGTAAACGGGCACCTGCCGAAAGCGCGACCAATGCATTATCCAGGTTTGCCGCGGTGTCCGCTTCTGGGCCGATTGCGGCAATCCGCGTGTCGCCATGACTTGAGCCTTGGTCGTGGGGAGGATGATGGCGGTCTATGCCTATCACCTTGGCCCCGGCGCTCGCGAGGTGATACACAGTGGCGGCCCCAATTGCGCCTAGACCTAGCACCGCAACGTCATATTGCTGCATCTCATCTTCCTTAGTTTGCCGGCGGTTACACGGAAAATGTGTGCGTCGTTACGTATGCCAAGGCTAACCAATCCGTTGGCTAAGCTCACGCGTTTTGCCAATTGGCCTGCATAGTTGAGGGGTGTCTGTGGCTTCACGAGGCTGGCTAGATGACTTGGCCGGACGGATACATTTCTGCTGGAGTGACAATATTTAATCCGCGCCCTCCTTACATTTAACAAAAACTCTTATTCCTGCAGACGTCCATTGCCTAATCGAACTAACAAATTAAAGTTCACCTAAGTCTTCATCTACTTCCAGTCAGCCCTAACCTCTAACAACGACCTCAAGAAGGTATAGAGCAAAATTGCGGCGAGAGCGGCGGCGGCTATCAGCGTAAGCCAGAGGATGACCAACAGGGTGAATGTGACGCTGTTGTTTAACTCTCGAAAAATGCCGAAGGCGAAAGCTGTGTACCAAGACACACCCGAAACTGCACCGGATGCGAGAAACAAGGTAGCTCTCCTGCGGGAGACTCCAAAGAGCAGGGGGCGACTCAAGTCGCGTAGTGCTTCTGGCAACACAAACGCGTGGATGATTATTCCATTGATGGTCAGGACGATCACCACAATGACCTTCGCCCAAAGTTTAGGGTTTTCAAACTTTTCCGGCGACTCCATCGCGTAAAGAGCAAGGAAACCAAGGCCTGAGAGCCATAAAAGGCATAGTCCAAGGGTGACCTCGTCGCTGATGAAGTGAAAAGTGCGTCCGATTTCAACGGGGAGGCTACCCTTACGCATCCAACGCAAAATCCAGAGATCTAGCATCGTCGCCCCGCCGAGACCGAAGCACATACCGAGCAGGTGTATACCTACTAGGAATGTCAGGACCTTTAGCTGTGGGAGTGGATCAGGCAATGGAACACTGAGCGGAAGTGTGTCCGCAAGCAAGTTTCCACTGCTCGAGAGCGCAAGTAGGCTGCCGAAAATCATGAAAGACGTTCGTAGTTTCATTTATGACGACCTTAGACTAGCGTTCTTATTTGAACGCGTGCGCAGTGTGTTGATTGGAGAATAAGGTCCTTGAATTCTCAACGTTATGGATATAACGTGATTGCCGGGACAGGACGTTAAAGCCTGCTCCCGCAAGTTGCTAATAAAGCGGACGCTATTTGCATAGTTGCTGCAATCAGGAGGATAAATTTGAAACCAGCCACGGGATAAACGAGGCTGGCGACGATGGCTTCACATCAGCCGGTTGCATGGACGAAGACTCTACTCATGAAGGAACCGGTGCTTGAGCATCGATCAAGCTCTGGCTCTTCAGTTCATCCCAAAAGGCTGCCGGAATACCGACCTTCATCGCCTGTACATTGGAAACGATCTGCCCCGGCGAACGTGCCCCCGGAATGATCGCGGACACTTGCGGATGTGCTGCCGCGAACTGCAGGGCGGCAGTATGAATATCGATGCCATGTCGGCTGGCAACCGCCATGATTCGCGCGCGCTTTTCCACCGCTCCGGCAGGCAGATCCGGGCTGAAGTTGTATCGGCTGCGCCCCCCCAGAAATCCATCATTCAGTGGTGTTCCAACCACGGCGCTGGTGCCCTTCCTGCTCAACGCCGGAAAGGTGTTGCGCAACGCATCGCCGTGGTCAAGGAGGGAATACTGGCAGGCAAGCAACACGATGTCGGGAGTCGGGTCATAACCGGCTACCGCCCGAACCACGGCATTCGGCGTATTGACTCCGAAGCCCCATGCCTTGATGAGACCCTCATCACGCATCTTTTCAAGCTCGACCATCGCCCCTGTGCGCGCAATTCGATACGCCGCTTCCCAACCGCCTTCCAGTTCGGTGTTATCGGGCGAGATGTCATGGATAAAGACGATATCGATACGTGGCAGCCCTAGACGCTGCAGACTGTCTTCCACGGAGCGACGCGCGCCTGCAGCAGTGTAGTCATATCGGTAGTTGAAGGGCGCCGGCGACTTCCAGATAGCATGGTCCGCGCGCTGGCCACCAGCGGCCGTCAATACGCGGCCGACCTTGGTGGACACCACATAGTCGTCTGGATTTTTGCCGCGCAGGAAGCGGCCTAGACGATATTCACTCAAGCCAAACCCGTAGAACGGCGAGGTGTCGTAAAGCCTTACACCTGCCTCCCAAGCAGCCTGCAGAACCAAGCCCGCCTGCTCGTCGCTGATCGGCGCAAAGATATTGCCGATCTGCGTCCCGCCCATACCAAAGCGTTGAGGCGTCATGTATCTCATTGTATGCGAGGGTAAATTGACGGGCAGGTCTGCACGCACGATCCGTCCTTCGGTACGCATCACGCTTCCAGGCTCCGTCAGCGAAGAGGGCACCGGGGCAGTAGCTACCGAACTTGCGATGCTCGATGCTGGCAGCAAAGCGGCTGCAACAGTACCCACTGCCGAATAGGTAAGAAAATCTCGTCTGTCCATCCAACTTTCCTTTCGCGATCAAGGTTTCACGGGATCATCGAAGCCGGTACACGTACTAGAAGTTAGAACAATGAGGGTTGGCCGGGTGACCCTAATGCGCCATATTTTCTGCACAATCCTGCCGATGCTCTTGTGCTGGTCACGCACTCTCAGCAAACTCGAGCATTCCGTAAATTGGGGGGGATGTGATGACGAGCGGTGCTTTCTCGCAGTTCGGTTTCAGCCGTGTGCATTCCCTGACCTTGCGCGATCCGATGCAGCTCACCGAACGCTCCCAAGCGCTCCAGCGGCTTATCGAAAAAGTCAGCCTGCAGATTGGCTTGAACGAGGTTTGCACAACGTCGATTCCAGGCTTGAGCTTTTATCGAATAGCCGAGCTAGGTACGCCCACGTACTGCATTTATGAGCCTTGCGTGGCCATTATCCTGCAGGGCGCGAAGGAGATCTCGTTCGGCGAGGAAGCCTGTGGGTTCGGGCAAGGGGCGTTTTTCGTCACTTCAGTCGATATCCCCACACTGGCTCGCGTTACCGCGGCTAACGAGCAAACCCCTTATTTATCCGTTGTGTTGAAGCTCGATTTTTCCATGCTCAATGAAGTGATCCTGACCCTGGAACCGCCAAAGCAGGAAATGGCTACTGAAGCGCGGGGCTTCGTATCCGGTGTGGCGACGAGCGAGATGCTCGATGCGTTCGCTCGACTCGCCACGCTGATCGAACGGCCGCTTGAAGCAGGCTTGATGTCGGGCCTTATCAAGCGGGAGATATACGGTAGGCTGCTGCTCAGTGAAGCGGGGCATTTGTTGCGCAGCGTCACTCGCGATGGTTACCGAGATAAGGGCATCGTAAGAGCCGTCGAATGGCTAAAATATCACTACGATAAACCGTTGCAGATAGCCGACCTCGCCGAACGATCAGGCATGGCCAGCTCCACGCTGCATCACCGTTTTCGCAAGCTGACAGGCACCAGCCCCCTTCAGTATCAAAAATCGCTACGGCTGCAAGCCGCGCGTAGCCTGATGTTGACCGAGCGGATAGACGTCAACACCGCTGCGTTGCGAGTCGGCTATGAAAGCGTTGCCCAATTCAGCCGCGAATATGCCCGGCGCTTCGGAGCGCCACCCTCGAGAGACATCAAGCACGCACGGGAAAATGGTGGGCGGCTCGATTAGCTGCGCTAAGCATCATATCGGTGATCCGGGTGTCGGCTATGGTCTCGGCGAAGCCGTAGCCGAACAGACCGGCGGGTGTCTGGAAGCCGGGCCGAACCTCACCCGCAAGCACTCGCCGGGCAGCTTCTGCAGCGGCCATCGAGGTAAAGGTATAACCGTTAACTGTATCAAGCCCCGAGCGTGCCACCGTACCGTCCGCGCCGGTGACTTCTACCGCCGCATGGTAGCGATTCGCTGCCCGTTCTTCGATGCTCGGCCCGGCAGGGAGAGCTTGGACATTTCCGGTTGGAAATGCTCCCTCGGTGACATGAACGAAAGTTTCAATATGACTCCGGTCTTTCTCACGACCGGCAAGAACGAGGTCAAGTCCAGCGGATGCAGCATGCTCCGCCGCCATGCCGCCGGTGTAGCCTGCGGCGCCATAAATCATCAGCTTTCTCATAAAGGCCCTGCTTTCTGGGATGGCTATTCGAGAGAGGCATCGATGCGTGCGATCAGCCCGTCGGTATTTGTAACTCGCCAATAAAAGGTATCTGTGATCCCCGCCAGGGCAAAACCGCAATAAAATTGAGACAAGCATGACAATTTACACACCGCAACAGCGGCTTTCCAATCTGGACCTCACCCGTTTTATCCACTGATACAAACCGTCACAACCCATCATGCCTTAGATCAGCGCCCCGCCTGACATTCATCCCAAACACCCCGCATCAGTTCCTTCAGCATCAGCGCCTCGCCCCAGCGATCCGTTATGTCGCGCCCATCACTCCCTGTGATCGCATAGGGTGGCGGCCCAAGTTCACAGGTGAAGGACAGGCTCGCGGGTGTGTTCGGTCGCGCCAGCCAATCCTTGATTCCGTAACGCCACCAGCCTAGAAACCGGTCCAACCAGGGGCGATGCTGGGTAAAGGTCAAGGGCACCTGGACCTGCTCACTATTAGCGACTCGCCCGTGAAAACCCCAACTGTGTCGTAGGATGGTGTGAATCTGTTCGTCGTCTTCGGCCGCGGCCGACTCAGGCAATTCGCGGCCCACGACGTAATGGGACAAGTCAGCCAACAACTTGAGGTCGGGCATCTGCGCGAGCAAGTCGAGGGTGAACAACAGGTCACTGGTGAGACGATAGCGGTGGGTTTCCAGCAGGATCGGAAAGTCCACCTGCTCGGCCAGACGCTGCCAGCCTTCGATCAGAGTGATCGCTTGTGCCAGCGTGCGCGGCCGGACGTCGGCTTGCAGCGTGAGGTGGTGGCAGCCGTAACGGGAGGCAACCTCAAGTGCTTGCGCCAAGTCATTCACGGTGCGGGGAAACAGTTGACCTTCGATTTGCAGGCCTTGCGCCTTGGCAGCGGCATGCAGACGTTCGGCCTGTGGCGCGATCCAGAAATGGTCGGTGATCCCATCGAAGCCAGCAGCGGCAATCTTCTCCACCTGCGCCTCCAGGGAAAGATCGCATTGACCACGGTGATCTTGCATGGCCCACAGGGACTGAAATACCAGGAACTCACGCATGTCAGGGCCTTAGTAGATGTTTGAGAGGCACATCGGCGTCGGCCAACGCGTCCACAGAGAGTGGGGTCAGGTTGGCAATCAGCCGTTCACACAACTTGATGTCCTTGGCAACGCTGTTGCCCTGCCCCCAACCGCAGGCCCCTTGCAAACGCTGGTAGGTGTCCAGGTAGAACAGCAGCAGACCACCGTCTGCCAGGGTGCGAACGGCCGAAGGTGGCGTCGGTGAGATCACGCCCACCGTCTGCAAGCCCCAGTCGTACTGATCAGACCAGAAGCCGGGAACACCCTCGAACGGCAACTCGCCGCCCAACAGATTCAATGCCGCGTGACGGCCCTGGGTCTCGGCATTGCGCCAGGTTTCCTGGCGCTGGAATAACGCGTCGGCGTGCAGGCGAAACTCACACACATCGCCGGCGGCAAAGATGTCTGGCGCGCTGGTGCGCAACTGGGCATCGACTCGAATTCCCTGGCCCACCTCAAGCCCCGCCGCCGCGGCCAATTCGATGTTGGGTTGCATGCCGATACCGACCACCACCCAGTCACAGGGCAACACCTGGCCGTCCACCAGTTGCACCGCCTCAGCGCGCTCGATGCCTTGTACCCTTTCAAGCGCTACGTTCAGCCGCACGTCCACGCCCTGTTGCCGATGCAAATCCAACAAGGCCTGGGACACAGCTTCAGGCAATACTCGCCCGGCCAGTCGTGGCCCGGCTTCCAGCAACGTCACCTGACAGCCTAAGGTTCGGGCCGTTGCCGCGACTTCGAGGCCGATAAAGCCACCGCCGATGATCACCAGGCGCGTGCCGGGCATCAATGCGCTGCGCAGGGCCAGGGCTTCGTCATGGGTGCGCAGGTAAAGCACGTTGGCCAGAGGTTCAGGCACCAGGGACAAGCGACGCGCTCTACCCCCGGTTGCCAACAGTAATCGGCTGTAGGGCAACCAACGTCCGTCGGTCAATTGCAGGCGGTGGTGCTGCGGATCCAGGCTTTTTACCGGATTGCCCGCCAGGTGTTCGATGTTCAGTTCAGTGAGCCGGCTATCGCTCCACAGGCTGCAATCGTCCAGGTTCATCGTGCCCTGCAGCAAGCCCTTGGACAGCGGAGGACGCTCGTACGGCAAATGAAGTTCATCGCCGATCAGGATCAGCCGACCGGTATAACCCTGCTCGCGCAAGGTCAGCGCCGCACGGCCACCGGCATGGCCGGCGCCGACGATAATCAGTGGAGCATTCATGGCGTGCACTCCTGGCGGTCAAGCCGAAATGGCGAGCAGAACCCGCCCCGCGTCGACCCGTACCGGATAGGTCTTGAGATTGACGCACACTGGCGCCCCCAAGGCTTTGCCGGTGCGATAGTCAAAGCGCCCGTTGTGCTTGGGGCACTCGATGACGTGGTCCATCACCAGGCCGTCAGCCAGGTGGATCGACTCGTGAGTACACAGGCCAGCAGTGGCGAAAAACTCGTTGTCAGCAGAGCGGTAGATGGCATAGGTATGCGGACCGTGGTCGAAGCGAATGACGTCTTCTTCATTGATTTCGCCCACGGCGCATACATCGATCCATTGATCGTTCATGGCGTTTTCTCTTGTTCGGGATACAGCCGGAAGGTGTCAGCCCAGGGTGGCTTCAGCCTGTGGATGAGCGTCGGTGGCAGGCCTTGAGCTACCGACGGGGCGTCGCACGAAATACGTCGGGTCCTTGCGCTGCTTCAAGAGGGTCGGAATGATTTCCTTGAAGGCCTCGCCTATGTTGGCGTAAGGCGGCGGGCAGTCGTGGCGGATCTCTTCATGGAGTTGCGCCAGGGCGTGGTACGGCACCATCGGGTACATGTGGTGCTCAAGGTGATAATTCATGTTCATGTACAGAAAGCGCAGTACCCGGTTCATATAGATGGTGCGGCAGTTGCTGCGGTGGTCCAGCACGTCTTCCGCCAGGCCCACATGTTGGGTGAGGCCAAACAGGTAAGATAACCAGCCGCCATACAGGATGGGCAGGCCGATATACATCAGCGGCAACCAGCTGTGCAGGTAAAGTGCCGCGCCAAAGACAACGGCGTAAATCACGAGCCAGATACGGGCCGCCAGGAACACCTTGGGCCACTCGGACTCAGGGATGAACGTCTGTTCCTCGGCATCCATTTTGCCAACCGCGTGCCGGCACACGCCCCCCATCGTCTTCAGCAGCAACGGGATCTGGAACAGGCTGAGCAGCATCATGAACAAGCTCGGTGGACGCGGCTCGACGATTTCCGGATCGCGGCCGACGACGATGGTGTCGGTATGGTGCCGTGCATGGCTCCAGCGCCACACATGGGGCTCGAACATGCACATGAAGCTCGCCACCTGGTAGAGCGCATCATTCATCCAGCGAGTCTTGAAAGCCGTGCCGTGGCCGCTTTCATGCCAGCGCGGGTTGGAGGCGGTGGCGTACAGAACGCCATACGCAAGAAAAAACGGCACACAAGCCCAAGTGCCCCAGAACCAGTAGCCGCCGAAGCCGGTGATCAGCAGGGCCAGCAACCAGATGGCGGTGTCGAGCAAGGCCGGGCCGTCGCGGCGCTGCATCAGTTGCTTCATGCGTTGACGGGAGATGGGCGACTGGTACCAACTGGCCGATACAAGGCCTTTTTCAGCCGCGCGGGCGGCTTCAGGGCCGGTCAGGCGATAGTCCCGAGTAGAGGCTGTGTTGTCTTGAGGCATTGTTATTGTTCTCCGCAAGCGTGAGATGTCAGGTGCTTTGCGTAAGAAAATATAGAGAGCAAGGAAGCCCCCCTCAAGGTCTTGAATACATTCCCTATCAAGCTATCATCCAGCTCCTGCGGGGCTTGATAGTTTTCTATCAAGACGCTTTGAAGGTTCATCATGAATAACAATAAACGCCCCACCATCGCCACGGTCGCCGAACACGCAGGCTTAAGTGTCGCCACCGTCGACCGCGTGCTCAACGCTCGCGCCCCGGTTAATCCAGCCACTGCCGAACAGGTGCTTCAGGCCGCCGAAGCCGTGGGTTATTTTGCGGCGCGGCTGATCGGCCAACGCATTCTCGAACGCCGCCCCACATACCGTTTCGGCATCCTGCTGCTGGGCACCGCCCAGGCGTTCTACGCCAACCTGGCCCAAGCCATCACCGAGGCCGCGCAACGCCAGGTCGGGGCCAACCTGACCTGCCAATTCGAATACGTTTTTGATCGCACCCCCAGCGCCATCATCGCCCAGATCGAACAGTTGGCGGTGCAGTGCGACGGCCTGGCGGTGGTCAGCTTCGCCCACCCGCAGATCAACGCCGCCCTTGCCCAGATTCGCGAGGCCGGCGTGCCCGTGGTGGCACTGCTGTCGGGCATTCATGAGGCGGCGACCGAGCCCTATGTCGGCCAAGACAATCAGGTAGTCGGGCGCACGATGGGGTGGCTGCTGGCCCGCACCTGTGGCGCGCGCAAAGGCAGCATCGGCATTCTGCTCGGAGGTCATCGCTTTCTTGGCCACCAGGCGCGGGTCGAAGGCTTGCACAGTTACTTGGCCGAACACGCACCTGGGCTGCGCCCGCTGGAGCCGCTGATCAATCTGGACAACTGCGACATCACCGAAGAAGCAACCCTCGACCTGCTGGTTCGGCATGACGATTTGCGCGGGCTATGCGTGGTAGGCGGCGGTGGCGACGGGATTATCAACGCGTTGGCGCAACTGCCCAAGCGCCCGACGCTGTGCTGCATTTTGCAGGAGTCCACCGAGCTGTCACGCCAAGCCCTGGCCCAGGGTTTGGTCGACGTGGTGATCGACTCTCAGCCGCGCCAGACTGCAACGGCGCTGGTGGATCTACTGGTGGAATTGCAGACTGCCGAGCAGTTCGATCCTGTGCGTCACCGGGTGCATATTCCGCTGCAGATTGTGACATCGGAGAATTCCCAAAGCTGATGGGCTGGCGGCACAACCTGTTCGGCCCTTGATCGCGCAATTTTGGCTACCTTACCCCGCTGCACCGCCTGATCCGCTTCCTGGTCGTCAAACCAGCATTTGGTCTCGGGCCTCCTTCAGATTCGCAGTCGTCCGCGACGCCCTTCCCTCTGGCTAACACTTCCCCCTTGCCGGATGTGTAGGGGGACTTTCACTTTCGAGTCAGCCACCGGCCAAAAGATGGCAACGAAAAGGGCCGAGACCTGCGAAATCAACCGAGATGTTTAAGCGACTTCGTGTCGTACTTCACCCGATATATCGTAGCTGTACGCCTCACCGCCCATCAACCATCGACCGCTACAAGATCAATACCAATCCTGATGCAGTGATGTACTCCGAGCAAGGGAGCAATACCTTCCCTCCTTTTATCACCTTCCGACCAGAAATCCGTTTCAGGGACTTGTGCTTCCGGTATTATGGTATACCATAAGACGCATAAGTATCCTTCCCTACACGGAGCAGCTCATGAGTTTCGAAATTCGCAAGATCGTCAGCTATGTCGAAGAAACCCTCATTGAAGGCGGCAAGGCCAGCGATAAGCCGGTGATCATGGTCGGGTTGGCGGTGGTGATGAAAAACCCTTGGCTGGGCCGTGGTTTTGTCGAAGATCTGAAGCCGGAAATCCGCGCCAACTGCTCCGACCTCGGTGCGCTGATGGTCGAACGCCTGGTGGGCATTATTGGCGGCGCGGAAAAAATCGAAGCCTATGGCAAGGCCGCCGTGGTGGGCGCCGACGGTGAAATCGAGCACGCCTCCGCCGTGATCCACACCCTGCGCTTCGGCAACCACTACCGCGAAGCGGTCAAGGCCAAGAGCTACCTGAGCTTCACCAACAAGCGCGGTGGTCCGGGCACCTCGATCCAGATCCCGATGATGCACAAGGACGACGAAGGCCTGCGCTCGCACTACATCACCCTGGAAATGCAGATCGAAGACGCGCCGCGCGCCGACGAAATCGTCGTGGTGCTGGGTTGCGCCGATGGCGGTCGCCTGCACCCGCGCATTGGCAACCGCTACATCGATCTGGAAGAGCTGGCCGCCGAGAGTGCGCAGTAATCCAGTCCGGGCCACGACAATAATAAAGGCATGCAGGAGCGCTCCATGATTCGGCTCACCGCTGAACTCACCCCGGCGGGCACCAGTTACCTGGCGACCGGCCAAGGCCAGCCCGTGGTCTTGATCCACGGCGTCGGCCTGAACAAAGAAATGTGGGGCGGCCAGGTGGTTGGGCTGGCCACGAAATACCGCGTGATTGCCTACGACATGCTCGGCCACGGCGCCAGCCCGCGCCCGGAAAGCGGCACCCCCCTGCTCGGCTATGCCGATCAGTTACTGGAGCTGCTCGACCACCTGCAATTGCCCCAGGCGAGCGTGATCGGTTTCTCCATGGGCGGCCTGGTGGCGCGGGCCTTTGCCTTGCATTACCCGCAACGCCTGCAAGGCCTGGTGGTGCTCAACAGCGTGTTCAACCGCAGCGCCGAACAGCGCGCCGGGGTCATCGCCCGCACCGCCCAAGCCGCCGAGCACGGACCGGATGCCAACGCCGAGGCCGCCTTGTCGCGCTGGTTCAGCCGCGAATACCAGGCGGCCAACCCGGCACAGATTGCCGCGCTGCGCCAGACCTTGGCGCAGAACGATCCGCAAGGTTACCTGACCACCTATGAACTGTTCGCCACCCAGGACATGTACCGCGCCGATGACCTGGGCAACATCCACGTACCAACGCTGATCGCCACCGGCGAGCTGGACCCGGGCTCGACGCCGGAAATGGCCCGGCAGTTGGCCGAGCGAATTCCCGGCGCCACGGTTGCCGTGCTCGCCGAGCAGCGGCATATGATGCCGGTAGAGTCGCCACGCCTGGTCAACCAGATGCTGCTGGAGTTTCTCGACACGGCAAACGCCCGACAAAATCCAATCAAGGGGATCGTTGCATGACACTCGCACGTTTTTCTATGTGCATCGGCGGTGAATGGGTCGATGCCCTGTCCGGCAAGACCTTCGAAAGCCTGAACCCGGCCCTGGCGCAACCCTGGGCCGAGTTGCCCGACGCCGACGAAGCCGATGTCGAGCGCGCCGTGCAGGCGGCGCAGACGGCTTTTGACAGCCCGGCCTGGCGTGGCTTGACTGCGACCGCACGGGGTAAACTGCTGCGACGCCTGGGCGACCTGATCGCCGAAAACAAAGAACAGCTGGCCCAGCTGGAAAGCCGCGACAACGGCAAGCTGATCCGTGAAACCCGGGGCCAGGTCGGCTACTTGCCAGAGTTTTTCCATTACACCGCTGGCCTGGCGGACAAGCTCGAAGGCGGCACGCTGCCGCTGGATAAGCCAGACATGTTTGCCTACACCGTGCACGAAGCCATGGGCGTCGTCGCGGCGATCATTCCCTGGAACAGCCCGCTGTACCTGACGGCGATCAAACTGGCACCGGCGCTGGCGGCCGGCAACACCATCGTGATCAAACCGTCGGAGCACGCCTCGGCGACCATTCTCGAACTGGCGCGCCTGGCCCTGGAAGCCGGCATTCCGCCAGGCGTGGTCAACGTCGTCACCGGCTACGGCCCCAGCACCGGCGCCGCCCTCACCCGCCATCCGCTGGTGCGCAAGATCGCCTTCACCGGCGGCGCCGCCACGGCCCGGCATGTGGTGCGCAGCAGCGCCGAGAACTTCGCCAAGCTGTCCCTGGAATTGGGCGGCAAGTCACCGAACATTATCTTCGCCGACGCGGACCTCGACAGCGCCGTCAATGGTGCGATTGCCGGGATCTATGCGGCATCGGGCCAGAGCTGCGTGTCCGGCTCGCGGCTGTTGGTGCAGGATGAAATCTACGACGAATTCGTCTCGCGCCTGGTTGAGCGCGCCCAGCGTATCCGCATCGGCAACCCGCAGGACGACAGCAGCGAAATGGGGCCGATGGCGACCGCGCAGCAACTGGCAGTGGTCGAAGGCCTGGTCGCCGATGCCCTCGCCGAAGGCGCGCGCCTGCGCCTCGGCGGCAAGCGTCCGCAGAACCTGGGCGAAGGCTGGTTCTACGAGCCCACTTTGTTCGAATGCGACCACAACTCGATGAAGATCATGCAGGAAGAAGTCTTCGGGCCGGTGGCTTCGGTCATCCGGTTCAAGGACGAAGCCGAGGCCCTGGCGATTGCCAACGACTCACAGTTCGGCCTCGCCGCCGGCATCTGGACGCGCGACCTGGGCCGCGCCCATCGCCTGGCCCGGGATGTGCGTTCCGGGATCATCTGGGTCAATACCTACCGCGCGGTCTCAGCCATGGCGCCCATCGGCGGTTTCAAGAACAGCGGTTACGGACGCGAAAGCGGCATCGATTCAGTGCTGGCCTATACCGAACTGAAAACGGTGTGGATCAATCTTTCCCAGGCGCCCATGCCTGATCCGTTCGTGATGCGCTAGGAGTCCTGAAAAATGATCGAACCCGGCATCTACAAAGAAGTCATGAGTTCCTTCCCTTCCGGCGTCACAGTGGTCACCACCCTCGACCCGGACGGGAATATCGTCGGCATCACCGCCAGCGCGTTCAGTGCGCTGTCGATTGATCCGGCGCTGGTGCTGTTCTGCCCCAACTATGCCTCTGACACCTACCCGATCCTGCGGGACAGCAAGCAGTTCGCCATTCACTTGCTGTCCGCCGACCAGACCGCTGAAGCCTATGCGTTTGCCGGCAAAGGCAAGGACAAGGCCAAAGGCATCGACTGGCACCTCAGCGAGTTGGGCAACCCGCTGCTGGGCAAGGCCACGGCCATCATTGAGTGCGAGCTGTGGCGCGAATACGACGGTGGCGATCACGCAATCATCGTCGGCGCGGTGAAGAACCTGATCCTGCCGGAGCAACCGGTGACGCCGATGATTTATCACAAAGGCAAGTTGGGGCCGCTGCCCGCGCTGGCCTGATGGCTATACACCTCCCCCTGTGGGAGCTTGCTCGCGATAGCGGTGTGTCAGTCACATGGATGTTGGATGTGCTGCCCTCATCGCGAGCAAGCTCGCTCCCACAGCTTCTTCACTTTTCAGGGAGCGCGCATGAGCCCGGTAGCCTAGCAACTCTTTAGCCAGCCAGCCTATATCGACGATTTTGAGAGCACACAGCGATGAGCAACGATAAATACGAACAAGGCCTCAAGATCCGCACCCAGGTGCTGGGCGAAGCCTATGTGCAGCGCTCCATTGAAAACGCCGACGACTTCACCCGGCCCTTGCAGGAAATGGTCACCGAATACTGCTGGGGCCATGTCTGGGGTCGCGAGGGGCTGTCGCTCAAGGAACGCAGCATGATTAACCTGGCGATGATCTCGGCGCTCAATCGCCCCCATGAACTCAAGCTGCATGTGCGTGGCGCCTTGCGTAACGGCCTGAGTCGTGAGCAAATACGCGAAATTCTGCTTCAGGTCGGTATCTATTGCGGTGTCCCCGCGGCCGTGGACAGTTTCCGGCTTGCCCGTGAAGCCTTCGCCGAAGCCGATGCCGAGGCCCCCAGTCAACCCTCGGCTGTTTGATCTGAACGTGCACGAATGTTGCCCGTTTGGCATGGACAGCCATATTAGAGAGCGGACCCCATGAAACGCCTGCCACTCGACGACAGCTTCAAGGTCAATCGCAACCCCATCACCCTGCGCGAAATCGTGCTGGATAAACTGCGAAGCGCCATCATGAACTTCCAGCTTTTGCCGGGAGATC
This sequence comes from Pseudomonas sp. G2-4, assembly GCF_030064125.1. NCBI lineage: Bacteria > Pseudomonadati > Pseudomonadota > Gammaproteobacteria > Pseudomonadales > Pseudomonadaceae > Pseudomonas > Pseudomonas sp. G2-4. The sequence goes on from NZ_CP125957.1 coordinate 4,205,695, forward strand.
GCCTGGTGGAACGGGACTTATGCGATCGCCTGGGCGTAAGCCGCACGTCGGTGCGCGAAGCCCTGCGCCACCTCGAATCCGAAGGCCTGGTGGAGTTCGCCGATGCGAAAGGTCCGCGGGTGGCGATCATTACCCTGGCCGATGCCGGCGATATCTATGAATTGCGTTGCGTGCTCGAGGGCTTGATCGTCCAGCTGTTCACCCTGCGGGCCAAGGCCAAGGACATCAAGGCGCTGGAGAAAGCCCTCGAGGAAAACCGCAAGGCCCTCAATGATGGCGAGTTGCAACAAGTCATCGATTCGGTGCAAGGCTTCTACGACGTGCTGCTCGAAGGCTCCGGCAACCATGTCGCCGCCACCCAGTTGCGCCAGCTGCAGGCCCGCATCAGTTACCTGCGGGCGACGTCGGTGTCCCAGGAAAACCGGCGCGGCAGCAGTAACCAGGAAATGGAACGCATGGTCGACGCGATCAAGAGCGGCGACCCCCTGGCCGCCCACCAGGCGTGCGTCGACCACGTGCGCGCCGCCGCCAAGGTCGCCCTGGAATACCTCAAGCGCAAGCAGGAAGAGACCGGTGACATCCCTGAAATCACGGCGCCCATCGCCTTGAAAGAACCGCGCATAGGTCGCTGATATGTTCAGCCCGAGCTTTTGTCCAAAGTGTGGCGGCAGTGACTTGAGTCACCGCCTGCCAGCGGGCGATACCCATGAGCGCCTGATGTGCGGCGGCTGCGGCTACATCCATTACGTCAACCCGAAGATCATTGCCGGCTGCATCATCGAGCAGGACGGTAAATACCTGCTATGCCAACGCGCCATTCCACCGCGTCCCGGCACCTGGACCCTGCCGGCCGGCTTCATGGAAGGCGGCGAGACCACCGAACAGGCGGCACTGCGGGAAGTCTGGGAAGAAACCGGCGTACGCGCCGAGATCGTATCGCCCTACTCCATCTTCAGCGTGCCGAAGATCAGCGAGGTGTACATCATCTTCCGCGCCATCGCGGTGGAGATCACCGGCCAGTTCGGCCCGGAAACCCTCGCCTGCCAGTTCTTCGCCCCCGAAGACATTCCCTGGGACAGCATCTATTACCCGGCCATCCGACAGATCCTCGAGCGTTATATCGAGGAGCGCCAGGCCGGGGTCTACGGCATCTACATCGGCAACGACGACAGCGGCAAGATCCATTTCATCCGCTGAGCCCCTGTAGGAGCTGGCGAAGCCTGCGATCTTCTGATCTTGATCTTTCGCTCCAGACTCAATTGGCAGGGGAAAGATCGCAGCCTCGTTGCACTCGACAGCTCCTACAGTGGAATCCCACCCTCGACAATGATCACCTCGGCCCGGGCCACGCCCTCGCGGTGCCGTTTCGCCTCCTGATATTGCTCGCTGTGGTAACAGGCCAGCGCCTGCTCGTAAGAATCGAACTCGATGACCACGCTGCGTTGCGGTGTCGGCCGACCTTCCATCGCTTCGCTGCGCCCGGCCCGGGCCAGCATCCGCCCGCCATATAAAGCGAACGCCGCCGGGGCGCGCTGGGTGTATTGGCTGTATTGATCGGGGTCGGTGACATCCACGTGAGCAATCCAGTACGCCTTCATAGTGACCTCTTGGTTTATTTTGTATTATGGTATACCAATAAATATACCCACCAAACACTGAGAGTTCCAGCATGGCCTTCAACAACATCGAAGAAATCATCGAAGATTACCGGCAAGGCGAGATGGTGCTGCTGGTCGATGACGAAGACCGGGAAAACGAAGGCGACCTGCTGATCGCCGCCGACCGCTGCACCGCCGAGGCCATCAGCTTCATGGCTCGCGAAGCGCGCGGGTTGATTTGCCTGACCCTGACCGACGAGCACTGCCAGCGCCTGGGTCTGGAGCAGATGGTACCGAGCAACGGTAGCGTGTTCAGCACCGCGTTCACGGTATCCATCGAGGCCGCTGTGGGCGTGACCACCGGTATTTCCGCCGCCGATCGTGCGTGTACCGTTGCCGCCGCCGTAGCCGCCAATGCAGGTCCCACGGACATTGTGCAGCCCGGTCATATCTTCCCGCTACGCGCCAAGGAAGGCGGCGTGCTGACCCGCGCCGGTCACACCGAAGCCGGTTGCGACCTCGCTCGCCTGGCCGGTTTCACTCCCGCTTCAGTAATCGTCGAAGTGATGAACGACGACGGCACCATGGCTCGCCGCCCTGACCTGGAAGTATTCGCACGCAAACATGGAATCAAGATCGGCACCATCGCCGACCTGATCCACTACCGGCTCAGCACCGAACACACCGTAGTGCGCATCGGTGAACGCGAATTGCCGACGGTGCATGGGACGTTCCGGCTGATCACTTTTGAGGACCGTATCGAAGGTGGCGTGCACATGGCGATGGTCATGGGTGACATTCGTCGAGAAGAACCCACCCTGGTGCGAGTGCATGTGATTGATCCGCTGCGCGATCTGGTCGGCGCTCAGTACAGCGGCCCGTCCAACTGGACGTTGTGGGCCGCGCTGCAACGGGTGGCTGAAGAAGGTCGCGGCGTGGTGGTCGTGCTGGCTAATCATGAGTCGTCGCAAGCGCTGCTGGAACGCGTTCCACAACTCACCCAGCCGCCACGGCAGTTCAGCCGCTCGCAATCGCGCATTTATTCTGAAGTAGGGACAGGGGCGCAGATTCTGCAGGATCTCGGCGTGGGCAAGTTGCGTCATCTCGGCCCGCCACTGAAATACGCAGGCTTGACCGGTTACGACTTGGAAGTGGTCGAGAGTATTCCGTTCACCGAATGAGTCCGGGGATGCCACCTTTTCCGCGCAGGCACTACTGGGTGACCTGACGGCAAAAAACGCTTTTGGCTGATAGCCGGTAAGGCAAAGTGCTTGCACAAAGTTTGGAATACCATAATATGATATTCCACAGACCGAATGATTCAGCCAAGTGCGCCCACAAGGGAAAGCACCAATAACAGCCCTTGGCACGGTCGCCTTTAGAGGCCAGATGGACCTACTGCTCCCGATAGGCGGGCATTACCAAGCCCGCTCAAAAACACAACAAATGAGGGCGTGAAAATGGTGTTGAAGAAAAGTGCAGCCGCAATCTTTTTTGCTGGCCTGTTGAGCGTCACCAGCCAGGCGACGATGGCCGCTGAAAGCGTCAACTTCGTCAGTTGGGGCGGCAGCACCCAGGATGCGCAGAAGCAAGCCTGGGCCGACCCGTTCAGCAAGGCCAGCGGCATCACCGTGGTCCAGGACGGCCCGACGGACTATGGCAAGCTCAAGGCCATGGTCGAAAGCGGCAACGTGCAGTGGGATGTCGTCGATGTCGAAGCGGACTTCGCCTTGCGCGCCGCTGCTGAAGGCTTGCTCGAGCCCCTGGATTTCTCGGTCATCCAGCGCGACAAGATCGACCCACGCTTCGTGTCCGATCACGGCGTCGGTTCCTTCTACTTCTCGTTCGTCCTCGGCTACAACGAAGGCAAGCTCGGCGCCGGCAAGCCCCAGGACTGGTCCGCACTGTTCGACACCAAGACCTACCCCGGCAAACGCGCCCTGTACAAATGGCCAAGCCCCGGTGTGCTCGAACTGGCCCTGCTGGCCGATGGCGTCGCGGCCGACAAACTCTACCCGCTGGACCTGGACCGCGCCTTCAAGAAACTCGACACCATCAAGAAAGACATTGTCTGGTGGGGCGGCGGTGCGCAGTCGCAACAACTGCTCGCGTCCGGTGAAGCCAGCATCGGCCAATTCTGGAACGGTCGGATTTATGCCCTGCAACAGGACGGCGCACCCGTTGGCGTAAGCTGGAAGCAGAACCTGGTCATGGCCGACATCCTGGTCATCCCAAAAGGCTCGAAAAACAAGGCAGCGGCCATGAAATTCCTGGCCAACGCCAGCAGCGCCAAAGGCCAGGCCGATTTTTCCAACCTGACCGCCTATGCGCCGGTCAACGTCGACAGCATCGCACGCCTGGATTCGGTGCTCGCCCCCAACCTGCCGACCGCCTACGCCAAGGATCAGATCACGCTTGATTTCGCGTACTGGGCCAAGAACGGTCAGGACATCGCGACACGGTGGAACGAATGGCTGGTCAAGTGAAAATATCAGCAACGGCAGCCCCTCGCACCGGGAGCGCCCTGGGCGCCGCCGGTGCGGTACCGGCCAAGGCGGCGACGCACACCCCGTCGCTGGCACAGCGCTGGCGCGGGGTCGGCAACCTGGCGCCCGCCCTGCTGTTCCTCGGTTTGTTCTTCCTGGCGCCGCTGATTGGCTTGTTGTTGCGCGGCGTACTGGAGCCGGTGCCCGGCCTGGGTAATTACGAGCAACTGTTCGCCAATTCGGCCTATGCCCGGGTGTTGTTCAACACCTTTTCGGTGGCCGGGCTGGTGACGCTGTTCAGCTTGCTGCTGGGCTTTCCGCTGGCCTGGGCCATCACCCTGGTACCCCGTGGTTGGGGCCGCTGGATGCTGAATATCGTGCTGCTGTCGATGTGGACCAGCCTGCTGGCCCGCACCTACTCCTGGCTGGTGCTGTTGCAAGCCTCGGGGGTGATCAACAAAGCGTTGATGGCAATGGGCATCATCGATCAGCCACTGGAGATGGTGCACAACCTCACCGGGGTGGTGATCGGCATGAGCTACATCATGATCCCGTTCATTGTCCTGCCATTGCAGGCGACCATGCAGGCCATCGACCCGATGATCCTCCAGGCCGGCTCCATCTGCGGCGCCAGCCCCTGGACCAACTTCTTCCGGGTGTTCCTGCCGCTGTGCCGGCCGGGGCTGTTTTCCGGTGGGCTGATGGTGTTCGTGATGTCCCTCGGTTACTACGTGACCCCGGCGCTGCTGGGCGGCGCGCAGAACATGATGCTGCCCGAATTCATCATCCAGCAGGTGCAGTCGTTCCTCAATTGGGGCCTGGCCAGTGCCGGCGCTGCGTTGTTGGTGGCGATCACGCTAGTGCTGTTCTACTTCTACCTGAAGCTCCAACCGGAATCCCCGGTGGGCGCCAGCAACGCGAGGTAAGCCGTCATGCTCCTGACTCCCAATGCCATGAGCCGGCGCATGCGGTTCAGCCTGTACTTCACCACCGGCCTGATTGCGCTGTTTTTGCTGCTGCCCATTGTCTTCATTGTGCTGTTGTCGTTCGGTTCATCCCAGTGGCTGGTCTTCCCGCCACCGGGTTGGACGTTGAAATGGTACGGCCAGTTCTTCTCCAATCCGGACTGGATGAGTGCGGCGCTAACCAGCCTCAAGGTCGCCGTATTGACCACCGTCTGCGCCGTGGCGCTGGGCTTGCCCACCGCGTTTGCCCTGGTACGCGGACGCTTCCCGGGCCGGGAAATGCTCTACGGTCTGTTCACCCTGCCGATGATCGTGCCGCTGGTGATCATCGCGGTAGCGGTGTATGCGCTGTTTCTCAAACTCGGCTACACCGGGACGATGTTCGCCTTCGTGGTCAGCCACGTCATCGTCGCCCTGCCGTTCACCATCATTTCGATCATCAACTCGCTCAAGCTGTTCGACCAGTCCATCGAGGATGCCGCCGTCATCTGCGGCGCCTCGCGCCTGCAAGCGGTGTTCAAGGTGACGTTCCCGGCGATCCGCCCGGGCATGGTCGCCGGCGCGCTGTTTGCGTTCCTGGTGTCGTGGGACGAAGTGGTGCTGAGCGTGATGATGGCCAGTCCGACCCTGCAAACCTTGCCCGTCAAGATGTGGACCACCCTGCGCCAGGACCTGACGCCTGTGATCGCCGTCGCTTCGACGCTGCTGATCGGCCTCTCGCTCTTGGTGATGGTGATCGCCGCTGCCCTGCGCCGGCGCAACGAAATCAGCGCCTGAACGCCTAGGAGAATACGATGAGTGCCGTCAAAGACCCCGCACAACAGAACAACAAGACCCTGGTCAGCCTGCGCAACCTGAACAAGCACTACGGCGATTTTGCCGCCGTGGACGATATCTCCCTGGACATCCAGGACGGTGAATTCCTGACCTTCCTCGGCTCCAGCGGCTCGGGCAAGAGCACCACGCTGTCGATGCTGGCCGGGTTTGAAACCCCCAGCAGCGGCGAGATCCTGGTGGACGGCAAATCCCTGGTCAACGTGCCGCCGCACAAACGCGACATCGGCATGGTATTCCAGCGTTACTCGCTGTTCCCGCACTTGTCGGTGCGCGACAACATCGCCTTTCCCCTGGCGATCCGCAAATTGGCCAGCGCTGAACGTGAGCGCCGGGTCGATGCCATGCTCAAGCTGGTGCAGCTGGGAGAGTTCGCCCATCGCCGTCCTTCGCAACTGTCCGGCGGCCAGCAACAGCGCGTGGCGATTGCCCGGGCGCTGGTCTATGAGCCACGCATCCTGCTGATGGATGAACCCCTCGGCGCCCTGGACAAGAAACTCCGCGAAGACCTGCAGGATGAGCTGCGCCAACTGCATCGGCGCCTGGGCATCACCATCGTCTACGTCACCCACGACCAGGAAGAGGCCATGCGCTTGTCCCAACGCATCGCGATCTTCAGCCACGGCAAGATCGTTGGCCTGGGCAGCGGCTACGACCTCTACCAGAACCCGCCGAATGCCTTTGTGGCGTCGTTCCTGGGCAACTCCAACTTCCTCAAGCTCAAGGCCCAGGGCAATGCGGTGGCGAGCTTCGAAGGCCAGTCGCTGTCGATCCGCCTGACCGCAGGGCTGCAAACCGATCAGGACGTACTGCTGATGGTGCGCCCGGAAAAAGCCTTGGCCTTGAGCGTCGAACAATCGGCCCAGGAACCCTTGGCGGCCGGCTGGAATGAAGTCTCGGCCAAAGTCGTCGAGGTGCTGTTCCTGGGGGAAAGCCAGACCTGCAGCGTGGTGACGTCCAGCGGCACCGCCATGACCGTCAAGGCGCTGTCCGCCGCCGGCATGCCCCTCAAGGCTGGTGACCCGGTGCGTGTGCGCTGGGCCACCGCCGATGCCTGCGTCTACACCCAATGGGTCGAGAGCGATCTGAATAAAGCCGCCGGGGCCCATTGATGAACGCTGTCTGCCCCTCCAGAAAAACCATACCCGAGGATTGGCCAATGATCGACGCCGCCGTTTACAAACAAGTCATGGGCTCGTTCCCGTCCGGGGTAACGGTCATCACCACGCTCGATGACGATGGGCAAATCGTTGGCCTCACCGCCAGCGCCTTCAGTTCTTTGTCGATGGACCCGGCCCTGGTGCTGTTCTGCCCCAACTACAGCTCCGATTCCTACCCGGTGCTGATCAAGAACAAGCACTTCGCCATCCACGTGCTCTCCGGTGGGCAGCAGAACGAAGCCTACGCGTTCGCCCGCAAAGGCAAGGACAAGGCCCAGGGCATCGAATGGACCCTGAGCGAGTTGGGTAACCCGTTGCTGAGCAATGCCACCGCCATCATCGAATGCGAACTGTGGCGTGAATACGAAGGCGGCGACCACGCGATCATGGTCGGTGCCGTGAAGAATCTGATCGTGCCGCAACACACACCGGGGCCGCTGGTTTATTGCCACGGCAAGATGGGCGCCCTGCCCGTCCTCGCCTGAACCGATCGTCAACAACAAGAGAAAGCACCATGAAATTTTCCCTGTTTGTACACATGGAGCGTTGGGACGAAAGTGTCAGCCATCGCCAGTTGTTCGAAGACCTGAGCGAGCTGACCCTGATGGCCGAGGCCGGTGGTTTCAGCACCGTGTGGATCGGCGAGCACCACGCCATGGAATACACCATCTCGCCAAGCCCGATGCCGCTGCTGGCGTACCTGGCCGGCAAGACCACCACGATTCACCTGGGCGCCGGCACCATCATCGCGCCGTTCTGGCACCCGCTGCGGGTGGCCGGCGAATGCGCGCTGCTGGACGTGATCAGCAACGGGCGCATGGAAGTCGGTCTGGCCCGTGGCGCCTATCAGGTAGAGTTCGACCGCATGGCCGGTGGCATGCCGGCCTCCTCCGGTGGCCAGGCGCTGCGGGAAATGGTCCCGGTGGTGCGCGCCCTGTGGCAAGGCGACTACGCCCATGACGGTGAGATCTGGAAATTCCCCACGTCCACCAGCGTGCCCAAGCCGATCCGCAAACCTCACCCACCGATGTGGATCGCCGCCCGCGACCCGGACTCGCACAATTTCGCCGTCGCCAATGGCTGCAACGTGATGGTCACGCCGCTGATGAAAGGCGATGAAGAAGTCCTCGACCTGAAAAACAAGTTCCAGGCGGCCCTGGACAACAACCCTGATGTGCCACGCCCGCAATTGATGGTGCTGCGCCACACCCACGTGCATGCCGTGGACGACCCCGAAGGCTGGAAGGTTGGTGCCCTGGCGATTTCCAGGTTCTACCGCACCTTCGATGCCTGGTTCGGCAACAAGCAGGTGCCGGTCAACGGCTTCCTGGCGCCAAGCCCGGAAGAAAAGTTCGCCGAGCGTCCGGAGTTTCAACTGGAGAACATCCGCAAGAACACCATGATTGGCACGCCGCAGGAAATCATCGAGCGGATCAAGTACTACCAGGAACTGGGCGTGGATGAGTTCAGTTTCTGGTGCGATAACAGCCTACCCCACGCGGAGAAGAAAAAATCCCTGGAGCTGTTCATCAAACACGTGGTCCCGGCGTTCCGCTGAGTCCACCACCCTGCACCTCGGAGACGAAACCGGGGGGCTGACTGACGTGCAGGGTCGATTCCCATGATCACGCCGGGTGCGATTCCCGGCGTTATTCCCTCGCGCAACGGTGTATTCAGCGTCCTCGCCGATCCATTCTGCGCTCGAAAATCGCCCCCTCGATACCCAGCACTTCACGCGTGTCGGCATAGATCCCGACGCCCTTTTCCCAGACATGCTTGATCGACTGATCAGCGCAACGAATCCGGTAATTGAGTTCGAACGGCTCCTGCCGTGACAAGGCATATTGCACCTCGCGCCAGACGTAATCGGCATCCTGCGCCAGGATCAGGCTGTTATAGGTGAATTCATGGTTGTCCAACAGCCGCTCCGGTGGATATCCGGTCAGTTGCAGGCAACCGGCACTGACGAACTCCATAGTCCAGTCGCGGTTGTTGCGGCCGCGATAGATCAGCCCCGGCATGCTGTCGAGCAAGCTCATGCTGCTACGCTGGCTGGCCTGCAAGGCAATTTCACGCCGCTTGTGCGCAGTGATGTCGCCGGCCACCAGATAAAAACCCTGAGGCCCGCGCTTCAGGCTGACGTCGAACCAGCGCAGCTCCCCCGAAGGGTGGACAAACCGCAACCGCTGGTTGAAGGAGGTTTCGGGGCGTCGACGCAGTTCATGCAGGGCCTGACGCCACAACGAACGGTCTTCTTGGTGCACATAGTCGATGAGGTTGCGTTCCGTGCCTGGCAGGTCCATCAGTTCGACCCAGGCCAGGTTGAAGTGGGCGATCTGACCGTCATCGCGCAGTTCGAGCAGGGCCGCCGGAAAGCGATCCATCAGGTGCAAGGGCAGTGTCTGCACAAAAGCCTCTGGTCGCTCCATCATCTAATGACGCTCCTCGTGTCTCACCGACGCCGCGTTGTGCACCCACGCCGCCAGCTCCAGGCGCGAGTGCAGGCTGAGCTTCTGCAACAGATTCCTCACATAGATTTTGACCGTACCATCGCTGATCCCCAGCTCCCGGCCGATCTGTTTATTGCTCATGCCAGCGGCGATCAGGGCCAGGGTCTGTCCCTCGCGCTCGGTCAGGTTGCCGGCGTCGAGCGGGTCCGAATCGTGCGCAGGCCGGGTCATCGACTCGCCCTGATCGGCCAGCAGCGCAATCAGGGTTGAATCCAGAACAATCGCACCCTTGTGGCAATTGCGCATGTAGTCCAACAACGCATCAGGCTCGGTTTCCTTGAGCACATAGCCACTGGCTCCCAGGCGCAGGGCGGTCAACAGTTCGGCGCGATCCATCGATGCGGTGAGCACCACCACCTGGCAGTCGAGGCGTAACTGACGCAGTTCGTCGAGCACTTGCAAACCGCTCAAACCGGGCATGTGCAGATCAAGCAAAACCTGCTGCGGTGCCAGGCTCACGGCCAGGTTGATGCCTTCGCGGCCACTGGCGGCCTGCCCCACCACTTCGAAGTCGTCGCTGGCACCGAACAGCTGTGCCAGTCCTTTGCGAAACAACGGGTGATCATCGATCAGTAATAAGGTCGTGCAGTCCATCGAAACTCCCCTGTGGCAGGTCTTGGTGACGGCGAAGTCCAAGGTGTACGCGGACTCCGTGCGGGCGGATCGCCTCAATGGTCAGTCGGGCGCCGATGCTCGCGGCGCGCTCGCGGATAATCGCCAGGCCGAAATGGTTTTCCTCCCCTGAGGCAGGGCTCAGTCCGATGCCATCATCCTCCACCGAAACAGAAGCATCACCGTCTTGGTTCTGCCGCAACTCGATGCGCACATGCCGCGCATGGGAATGGCGTACCGCATTGGCCAGTGCCTCGCGAATGATCTGCAGAATCTGTAATTCGGTTTCCGGGCTCAAAGCGTCATCAGCCAGGCGATTGTCCAGTTCAAAAACGATGATGCAGCGTCGCGAAAACTCGGCGATAGAGTCAGCCAGGGCCTGGCGCAGCGAGCGCCCGTCCATGGTCAGACGAGCGCTGGTGATCAGCTCGCGCACCTGACGTTGCAGCTGACTCAAGCCGCCGCACAGTTCCTGCAATACGGCGCTGGCCTGCGCAGGCTCACCCAACTGCGACTGCAGCGAACGCGCCTGGAACGACAGGTAGCCCAACTGCTGAGCCACCGAATCATGCAGCTCACGGGCCAGGGCGCCGTGCCGGGATGTAGCCTGTTTGCGCTGTTGCTCACGGGTGTAGCCGCGCAAGCGCACGGTGACGCAGACCGCCTGCGCCGCCTCCTCCACCAACTGGCGCCAGCTTGCGTGGACCGGATTTGGGGTATCGAGCAACAACACCCCTTTGCTCGAATCATCGCTGTGCGGCAAGGCACACAGGAGCCGATGTACGCCCCGTTGCCGGCAAGGGTCACAAGCCTGAGCCGCATCCGGCAGTGTCGAGTTACGCCAAGGGCAACGCGCAACGTCCTGACAGCCCTCGAGCAATCCGCGCCGTGCCGGCCCCAGATCTTCGCCGTCCAGGATCAGATTCAGTCTGCAGGTCGGCAGCAGCGCTTCGAAACGGTCCAGAAAACCCGACAAGGCACCGTCAGCGTGCACCTGACACAAGGGCAATCCGGCCAGCAGTTTGCGCACGCTGCGCGCCTGCTCGGGGCGGATACGCCCCAACCAGAGCGGCCACCACTGCGGTCGTGTTCGCACTCTCGATAACCCCCCGTCCGGTTGCTCAGCCATGAGTAAAGAGCAGCAACTTCCATGCCCCGAACAAGCGTTGCGCAGGGCTTATCTCCAAAGACATAGCCCTTTTTCCGGATTGAGAAGATTTTCCCCATAGGAAAGTATCTTCCCCAACAGGAAACAAATTCCCAGTTCAACGCCAGGAAAGCCCACATGACGGATAGACAAAGCGCCGCCCCGGACCGACTTCACAGCCTCCCGCGCTATCGCCAGCCGCTGCCTCGTGAAAGCGTCACCCGGCACATCGTGGTCATGCAGTCGGCGGCTGCCTGCGCGCCCTTTGTCGGGGAACTGGAACAGCCCTTGGTGCTGAATGGCGAGAACGCCGACTTTTCCCAGCGCCTGCATCAGGTGCTGGCCAGCGCCACCGTCGGCAGTCATCTCTACATCATGGGCGACGAGGCCTTTATCTGGCGCATCCATGGCGAAGCCCGCTGTGCCGGGCTGGAGGATGACGAGATCGACATCACCCGCACGATTGCCGGTGCGCGCCTGGTGTACTGCGTGCACTGCGGCCTGACTCAGGCCACCGGGCCAGCGCCGCTGCTGGCCTGCATCGCTTGCGACGTAGCGCTGGAAGTCCGCGAACATTTTTCCCGCCGCCTCGGGGCGTATCTGGGCGTCTGCACCAACCCCGACCAGCCTTACGCCGCAGGCCGGTCATGAGCGCCGCAATCGAAGTGCGAGTCAGCGCGGCGAGAATGCTTACCCCAGTGGTGCGCGAATTCACCCTGCAAGCCTGCGCCGAGCCATTACCGGTTTTCTCCCCTGGCAGTCATGTGCAGGTGCACCTGCCCCTGGCCGAGGGCAAGGTGCGCAATGCCTATTCACTGACCAGCGACCCGGCGGACAACCAGCATTACCGCATCGCCGTACGCCTGCAGGAGACCTCCCGCGGCGGCTCGCGCTACCTGCATCGGCAAGTCCAGGTCGGGGACAGGCTGCAGATTTCGGCACCGGCCAATCTGTTCGCCCTGCACTCGACCGCCAGCCTGCACATTCTGATCGCCGGAGGCATCGGCATCACGCCGTTCATGGCCTACATCGCGGCCCTTGAACAACGCCAGGCTCACTTCGAATTGCACTACCTCTGTCGTCCAGGCCAGAGCGATGCCTATGTCGAGGCGTTGCAACAGCGGCTGGGATCACGTCTGCACACCTACCCCAGCCGGCCGGACCTGAGCCGGATCTTGCGTGATCGACCGCTGGGCAGCCACGTTTACACCTGCGGTCCGCAACCTTTGCTCGATGCGGTTCGGCAACAGGCCAGGGCCCTTGGCTGGCCGCCCGGCCGGGTGCACTGGGAAGCCTTCAATGCCGCACAACCGGGCCAACCCTTCGACCTGGTACTGCTGCGCAGCGGCCAGCGCTTACGCGTCGGCGCCGAACAAAGCCTGCTCGAAGCCCTGGAGTCCGCCGGACTGCAGATCCCCAATCTGTGCCGTGGCGGAGTCTGTGGCCAATGCATGACCCGCCATGTGGCCGGCGACATCGAACACCGCGACAGTTTCCTGAGCCCCGCCGAGCAGGCTGACTTTCTCATGCCCTGTGTCTCCCGCGGCTGCGGCCCTTGCGTTTCGCTGGATCTTTAGGAGTCGACCATGACCATTCAATCAAGCCCCCTGCAGAGTTACCGAGACGACTTCAGTTTTCGCAACAGCCCCGCGGCCATCCGCCGTTTTCCCTTCCCCTTCACCGAGGACAGCTACCTGTACTCGGTGAACATCGAACCGGCGATTTCGCGGGATCCAGGCTCGATCTACCAGCACGGGTTCGACATCGACGAACACTACCGTTCGGAAATGGCCGAACGCGCCCTGGTACTGGACAAGGATCCGCGCCGCTACCTGGTAATGCCGCACATGCAAGTGGCGGCCTGGGACGCGCTGCAGATGCTCATGGAGCACCTGGCCGCCGACTATCCGCAGTGGTTCACCCTAGAACGTGACAATGATCGCTGGCATTGGCGCAACACGCTGCTGAACATCGAACAGCACTTTGTGTTCGGTGATGCCACCAGCCTGCCCTGCGAACCGTTGGAGTTCATTGGCCGACAGGTACAGGGGGATTTCGCCCTCCTCGATCAACGCGACGGCGATCTGTACATGGACGCTGGCCTGGTCACCAGCCCGGCCGACTGGTCCCTGGCCTTCGACGCCGGCATGAGTTTCAAGCAGTGGCATTCGCCGGTACCCATGGCCCATCAGATGGGCATTTTCGACCGCGCGCTGAAGTACCTGCTCAACTTGCAAACGGGCCAGCCGGTGCGGCGCCTGAACTGGACACTGACGATCAATCCGCGCCTGGACTCCTCCCCCGAGACTTTCCATGAATGGGGCGCCGACCGTGGCCGCATCAGCGCCGAAAACGTCGGGCAACAGGTTCACCTGCGGGTCGAGTTGCAAGTGATGACCCGTCTGCCGCGCAGTAACGCGGTGATGTTCAGCATCCGCACCTACCTGATCAGCATGCAGGAACTGGTCACCCAGCCCGGCTGGGGCTGCCGCCTGCACCGTGTGCTGCGCGACCTGCCCGAGCCGATCGCCGACTACAAGGGCATGAGTCGTTATCGACAGACCCTGGTGGAGTGGCTGAGCCGCTTCGACCCGCAAGCCTGACCCCTCACCTACTTTTCCCGACAAGGATCTTCACATGACTCACTCATGGCGTATTTCCGCGCTGGCCGAACGGCACCGCGCACTCGGCTCGAACCTGGAAGACTGGAACGGCATGGGCACTGCCTGGACCTACGACAGCGACCTGGCCGATCACCATCAGGCGATCCGCACCCGGGCCGGGCTGATGGACGTGTCCGGGCTGAAAAAAGTCCACTACGTCGGCCCCCACGCCGAGAGCCTGTTGCAGTGGGCCACCACCCGCGACATCGCCAAGCTCTACCCCGGCAAGTCGGTGTATGCCTCGATGCTCGACGAGGACGGAAAATTCGTCGATGACTGCATCGTCTATCGCACCGGCCCCAACGCTTTCATGGTGGTCCATGGTGCCGGCAGTGGCCACGAAATGCTGGTGCGTTCATCTCAGGGTCGCCAGGTGGCGGTGCTGTTCGATGACGACTTGCACGATCTGTCACTGCAAGGGCCGCTGGCGGTGGATTTTCTCGCCGAGCACGTCCCCGGAATCCGTCAGCTGCCCTATTTCCATCACCTGCAAACCCGCCTGTTCGATCGCCCGGTGATGATTTCTCGCACCGGTTACACCGGCGAGCGCGGCTACGAGATCTTCTGCAAGGCCGCCGATGCCCCGGCGCTGTGGGACACGATCCTCGAACAAGGCGCGGGCCTGGGCATCATCCCTTGCGCCTTTACCGCCCTGGACTGGTTGCGGGTGGAAAGCTCGCTGATGTTTTTCCCCTACGACAACTCGCAGATGTACCCCTTCGCCGATCAGAAGGCTGGCGACACCCTGTGGGAAATGGGCCTGGATTTCACCGTCTCCCCGGACAAGCGCGAATTCCGAGGCGCCGAAGAGCACTTTCGGTTGCGCGGCCAAGAGCGCTTCAAAATCACCGGCGTGTTGCTCGAAGGTGTCCGAGCCGCGGAGGCCGGCGACACCTTGTGGCAGGGCAACCAGCAAGTCGGGGTGATCACCTGCGGCATGTATTCGCGCCTGAGCAAGCGCTCCATGGCCATCGCCCGGATGAGCGTTGCCTGCTCGAATCCAGGCATTGCCCTGCAGGTGCGCGGCAGCCAGGAAAGCGCTGCGGTGACCCACGCCCTGCCCTTCGACGACCCGGAAAAAACCAAGCGCACGGCCAAGGGCTGAGCCTCCAACACTTTATCCAAGGGACCCTCGATGGACACCTCTAACGAACATTACATTCTCAAGATCAATTGCCCGGCAGCGTCCGGCATCGTTGCCGCGATCACCACCTGCCTGGCCGGACAGCAGTGCTACATCAGCGAGCTGGCGCAATTCGACGACGAGTTCACGGGGCAGTTTTTCATGCGCGCGGTGTTTCGTTTCAACTCTGGCGTGACCGGCGATGTCGGCGCTCTACGCGAGGGTTTGGGCGACCTGGCCGGCGGCTTCGACATGCAGTGGCAGCTGTTCTGCAGCAGTCAACCAACCCGGGTGCTGCTGATGGTCAGCAAGTTCGACCACTGCCTGACTGACCTGCTGTACCGCCACCGCAAAGGCGAGATGGACATGCACATCACCGCAGTGGTCTCCAACCATCTGGACCTGCGAGCCATGGCCGAACGCGAAGGCATTCGCTTCATCTACCTGCCGATCACCAAGGACAGCAAGGCCAGCCAGGAAGCCGAGTTGATGCGCATCGTCGAGGACACTCAGACCGATCTGGTGGTGCTCGCCCGCTACATGCAGATTCTGTCCGACGGCCTGTGCCAGCAGCTGTCCGGCCGGGCCATCAACATCCATCACTCGTTCCTGCCCGGTTTCAAGGGCGCCAAGCCGTATCACCAGGCCTACGACCGTGGCGTGAAGTTGATCGGCGCCACCGCCCACTACGTCACCAGCGACCTCGACGAGGGGCCCATCATCGAGCAGGAAATCCAGCGCGTCGACCACACCCACCTGCCCGATTCACTCGTTGCCATCGGTCGCGACACCGAAACCGTCGCCCTTTCCAAAGCCCTGAAATACCACCTGGAACACCGGGTATTCATCAACCAGGACAAGACGGTGATTTTTCGCTGAGCGAACCCTTTTTCGAATCACAGCCACGAGAAACGACCATGACCACACGCGTAGCAATCATCGGCGCCGGCCCTTGCGGCATGGCTCAACTGCGGGCATTTCAATCGGCCAGGGACCAGGGAACGCCCATCCCGGAACTGGTCTGCTATGAAAAACAGCACGACTGGGGCGGCATGTGGAATTACACCTGGCGCACCGGTCTGGATGAAAACGGCGAACCGGTGCACGGCAGCATGTACCGCTACTTGTGGTCGAACGGCCCGAAGGAATGCCTGGAGTTCGCCGACTACACCTTCGAAGAACATTTTGGCCGCCCCATCGGCTCCTATCCGCCACGGGAGGTGCTCTGGGACTACATCAAGGGCCGCGTAGAAAAAGCCGGGGTTCGCGACTACATCCGTTTCAACAACGTGGTGCGCCAGGTCACCTTTGACGAAGAGACTCGCCGCTTCACGGTGGTCGCCCAGGACCACGGCAGCGATACCCAGACCTCGGAAGAGTTCGACTATGTGATCAACGCCTGCGGGCACTTTTCGACGCCGATGATGCCGTACTTCCCCGGATTCGAGCAGTTCGGCGGGCGCATCCTGCACGCCCATGATTTCCGCGATGCGCTGGAGTTCAAGGGCAAGGATCTGCTGATCGTCGGCAGCAGCTATTCTGCCGAAGACATCGGCTCCCAGTGCTACAAATATGGCGCCCGCAGCATCACCAGTTGCTACCGCACCGCACCCATGGGCTATGACTGGCCGGCCAACTGGGAAGAAAAACCGCTGTTACAGCGCCTGGAAAAAAACCGCGCGTACTTTATCGACGGCACCCACAAGCACATCGATGCGGTGATCCTGTGCACCGGCTACAAACATCACTTCCCCTTCCTACCGGACGAACTGCGCCTCAAGACCGACAACCGGCTATGGCCGATGAACCTGTACAAGGGCATCTTCTGGGAGCCCAACCCGCAGCTGATCTACCTCGGCATGCAGGACCAGTGGTACTCGTTCAACATGTTCGACGCCCAGGCCTGGTACGCCCGAGACGTGATCCTGCAACGCATCGCCCTACCCGACCAGGCACAAAGGGCCGCCGATAGTCAGCAATGGCATGCCCGTGAACAGCAGCTTGAAACCAATCAGCAGATGTTCGAATACCAGGGCGCCTATATCCAACAACTGGTGGACGCCACCGACTATCCGAACTTCGATATCGCCGCGGTCAACGACACCTTCCTGCACTGGAAGCACGACAAGGCCCACAACATCATGGGTTACCGCGACAAGTCCTACCGATCGCTGATGACTGGCACCCAGTCGCCCCCCCACCACACGCCTTGGCTGCATGCCCTTGACGACTCCATGGCGGCGTACCTCGCTGAACCGCCGATGTCCGTCAAGTCGATCGGTTGACCCGGGAGCCTCACCATGAACGCACCTCGTGTTTCCAGCCCGCGGGAGCCCGGACTCTTTGCCCGGGCACCGGCCCTGGAGCGCTATCGGGTGGCCGCTGGCGGCCTGACCCTTGTCGCGCTACAGCCCGGCGACAGCCTGCAAGTGATCGATCTCGAAGGTCGGCAACCTTGCCAATTGCTGGCCGTGGATAGGCTCGGTCGCAGCGCCTTGGCAGCCTGGGCACTGAGCGGTTCGACGGCCTGCGGATTTATCGGCGCACGGCTCGCCGAACCGACCTTGCAGGCTCGGCGTATCAACCAGGCGTTGAGCCGACGCGGGATTGATCCGCAACATCTGCCCAGCGCCGCGTCACTCTGGGACGAGGACAGCCCCGCCGGCTTCAGCCGCCGCTTCGTCGCCAGCGATGAGCTACTGGTGATCATCGCGGCGCCCGCCGGACCGACCGCCGTTGACCGGCAATATCGGCCTAGCGAACTCAGGTCATGGGTGACACGGGCCAATCCCTCGCCCCTGCTACTCCCCGCGTTGCCAGAACCGTTGGGTGAATTAATTGACGAGTTCACCATTAGCGCCGGCACCGCCCACAGTTACACCGTCGGCAAAGGGCAGTACGTGCAGGTGCTGGACGTCGCCGGCCGCCAGTGCTCGGATTTCGTCGCTCTGGACCGGTGGGCTCTCGATCGCGGCCAGGAACTGGACCTGGACCAGACCGTGACCCGCACCCTGAACGGCAGCGCCTACCCGGCACCGGGGATGTTCTCGAAGTTTTTCGACCGGCAGATGCAGCCGATGCTGGAGGTGGTGCGTGACACCGTCGGCCGCCACGATTCCTTCGCCCTGGCCTGCGCCGCGCGCTACTACGAGAGCCATGGCTACTTCGGGCACGACAACTGCAGCGACAACCTCAACCGAGTGCTCGCGCCCCATGGGGTCAAGGCCTGCAATGGCTGGCCGGCGATCAATTTCTTTTTCAATACCGGGATCGACGCCCACCAGCAGATGACGCTGGACGAGCCCTGGTCGCGTCCCGGCGATTACGTGCTGCTGCGGGCCATGACCGATCTGCTGTGTGGCAGCACCTCGTGCCCGGACGACATCGACCCGGCCAACGGCTGGAACCCGACCGATATCCAGATCCGCATCTATAGCGAAAAGGAGCGTTTTTCCATCGCCATGAGCACTCGAACCACGGCCGATGCCGACCCGATTCTCACCCGTGAGTCCGCGTTCCACTCACGCACCAGCGCCTTGACCGGCAGCTTTACCGACTACCGCAATTGGTGGCTGCCGCTGCGCTACGACGGCTATGGCGCCATCGAGGAATACCTCGGCTGTCGCGAACGCGTCGCGGTGATGGACCTGACCGCCCTGCGCAAATTCGAAATCATCGGCCCCGACGCCGAAGCCCTGCTGCAGTACTGCCTGACCCGGGATGTGCGGCGCCTGGCGGTGGGCCAAGTGGTGTACTCGGCGATGTGCCACGAGCACGGCGGCATGCTCGACGACGGCACCCTGCTGCGCCTGGGCCCGGACAATTTCCGCTGGATCTGCGGCGAGGATTACGCCGGGGTCTGGCTACGCGAACAGGCGCAAAAGCTCGGCATGAAGGTCTGGGTCAAATCCGCCAGCGAGCAGATTCACAACCTGGCGGTCCAGGGCCCGATGAGCCGTGAACTACTCAAACAGATGGTCTGGACCCCACCGACCCAACCGAGCCTGGAAACCCTGGGCTGGTTCCGTTTCCTGGTGGGCCGCCTGGACGGTTACGACGGCTGTCCGCTGATGATCTCGCGCACCGGCTACACCGGCGAGTTGGGTTACGAAGTCTGGTGCCAGCCCGAGGATGCCGAGCAGGTCTGGGACCGGATCTGGCAACTGGGCCAACCCTTGGGCCTGGTGCCACTGGGCCTGGAAGCGTTGGACATGCTGCGCATCGAAGCCGGGCTGATTTTCGCCGGCTACGAGTTCAGCGACCAGACCGATCCGTTCGAGGCCGGTATCGGCTTTTCCGTGCCGCTGAAAAGCAAAACCGACGATTTCATCGGCCGGGATGCGCTGTTGCGGCGCAGCGCCTGCCCCGCTCACAAGCTGGTGGGTCTGCAACTGAGTGGCAATGAAGGCGCCCACCACGGCGACCCGGTGTACCGCGGCCGAGCCCAGGTCGGGGTCATCACCAGTGCCTGCCGCTCGCCGCTGCTGGCCAGCAATATCGCGCTGTGCCGGGTCGACGTGGCCTGCGCCGACGTCGGCACGACGCTTGAGATCGGCAAAGTCGATGGCCTTCAGAAGCGCATCAGCGCCACGGTCACCGCAGCGATTTTCTACGACCCGGACAAGAGCCGGGTACGCAGTTGATCGATCACACGAGCCTGTGCGCCACCCGACTTTGACTGCCCCACTACCACGCTACTCAGACATGGGAATACGAAGATGGAAGCGACTACGTTCGAGGCCGTACCGCAGGCCGCCAGCTCAGTGGGCAGCCTGCACCGCAAGATCGATTGGCGCGGGGCTTTCTGGGTTGCCAGTGGCGTGCCCGCGTTGGTGCTGTTCTCTATCGGCGCGATTGCCGCCACGGTGGGCAAACCGGCCTGGATCGTCTGGATCGTATCGATCCTGTTCGGGTTTATCCAAGCCTTCACCTACGCTGAAATCGCCGGGCTGTTCCCACACAAATCCGGTGGCGCCTCGGTCTATGGTGCAGTCGCCTGGGTGCGTTACAGCAAGCTGATCGCACCGGTTTCGGTGTGGTGCAACTGGCTGGCCTGGTCGCCGGTGCTGTCGATCGGTTCAGGGCTGGCGGCCGGTTACATCCTCACCGCCTTGTTCCCTGCTGATGCGCTGATCAACACCTGGCAACTGACCCTGCTTGACCTGGGCTGGGTCAAGAGCGGCCTTTCACTGCGGATCAACGCAACGTTCGCCATCGGCCTGTTGATTTTACTGACCGTGTTCGCCGTGCAGCATGGCGGTATCTTGCGCTCGGCACGCCTGACTCTGGTGCTTGGCGTGACCTCGCTGATTCCTCTGTTGTTGGTGGGTGTGGTGCCGTTGTTCACCGGGGATTCGACCCAAGCCAACTTCCTGCCCCTGTACCCGCTTGCCCATGACTCGGCCGGGCAAGTGATCGACGGGCCTTGGGACATGTCCGGTTGGTCGTTGATGGCCGGCGGTCTGTTCATGGCCGCATGGTCCACTTACGGTTTCGAAACCGCAGTGTGCTACACCCGCGAATTCAAGGACCCCAAGCGCGACACCTTCAAGGCCATTTTTTACGCCGGCCTGCTGTGCATTCTGGTGTTCACCCTGGTGCCCCTAGCGTTTCAAGGCAGTCTGGGACTCGGGCAACTGGTGACCCCGGCGGTGCTCGATGCCAGCGGCGCGGTGGTCACACCAGCGGTCTACAGCGGTTTGCTGTCACCCGCGATCTACAGCGGCATGGGCGTCGGCCAGGTGATGGCGGACAGCATCGGCGGCGGCAAACTGGTCGCCAACATCGTGCTGATCATGCTGGTCCTGGCCACCCTGCTGGCGATCATGACTTCGATGTCCGGCTCGTCGCGCACCTTATACCAAGCGTCGGTGGATGGCTGGCTGCCGAAGTACCTGGGCCGCACCAATGAACACGGCGCGCCCACCGCCGCGATGTGGACCGACCTGTCGTTCAACCTGCTGCTGTTGCTGATGTCCGACTATGTCTTCGTGCTCGCCGCGTCCAACGTCAGCTACATTATCTTCAACTTCCTCAACCTCAACGCTGGCTGGATCCATCGCCTGGATCGTCCCGACTGGATCCGCCCCTACAAGGCCCCTACCGTGCTCCTGGCAGCCGGTGGCGTACTGAGTTTCGTCAACCTGGCATGCATGGGTCTGGGCGCCGATATCTGGGGCGCGGGAACCCTGATGACCGGCCTGCTGCTGGCGCTGTTGATCCTGCCGGTGTTCTGCTACCGCCACTATGTGCAGGACAAGGGGCGCTTCCCGGACGCGGTGCTCAGTGACCTGTACATTCAGGACGATGCCGGTCAAAAACGCGCCGGCTGGTTGCCTTATGCCACGCTGATCGCGGGTGTGCTGGTGGTGTACGGTTGCCATCAACTGGTAGCCTGAGCGCCCTTGCCAGCAGGTCTCTGATGGATCATCGGGGCGCAACGACGCCTCGATGATCACTTCGCGCCCCTATCAATCAAACGACGGTGACTCTTTTGACCAGCACCATCCCTGCACTTGCCCGCGTTATCGACGGCAAAGCCATCTCTGCCCAGGTTCTCGACGAAGTTCGAGAAGAGGTTCTGCTCCTGGCCGCACAGCAGATTTACCCCGCCTTGGCCGTGCTACTCGTCGGTGCAGACCCGGCCAGCGAGGTCTACGTGCGCAACAAACTGCTGCGGGCCAAGGACGTCGGGATCCGCTCCCTTGAATACCGTCTGCCGGAAACCGCCAGCCAGGTGCAAATATTGGAACTGATTGCGCAGCTCAATGCCGATGCCACGGTGAACGGCATCCTGGTGCAGCTGCCATTGCCGGTCCATGTCGACGAAGGAGCGGTGATCCATGCCATTGATCCGATCAAGGACGTGGACGGTTTTCATCGCGAAAACGTCGGCGGCCTGGTGCAAGGCATCGAAGTCCTGACACCCTGCACGCCCAGCGGCTGCATGCGCCTGCTGCACGAAACCTGTGGTGATGTGAGCGGCTTGCACGCCGTGGTCGTCGGGCGTTCGAACATCGTCGGCAAACCCATGGCGACCTTGCTGTTGCAGGCTCACTGTTCGGTCAGCGTGGTGCACTCACGCAGCGTCGATGCCCCGGCGTTGTGTCGACTGGCCGATATCGTCGTCGCGGCAGTGGGCCGTCCTGGGCTGATCGATGCCAGTTGGCTCAAGCCTGGAGCGGTGGTGATCGATGTCGGGATCAATCGTATTACTGACGAATCCGGCAGCCATCTGGTGGGCGATGTCGACTACGCCAGTGCGCGCACCGTCGCCCGTGCGATCACGCCGGTTCCGGGAGGTGTGGGGCCAATGACCATTGCGTATCTGCTGAAGAACACCCTGATCGCCAGTCAATTGCAGCGTGCCGCTCAGGCCCGTGAGGAGAAATCTGCCAGCCACCTGGCTGAGATTTGAGCACCACGAAAACGGCCCACTCGAAGGTGGGCCGTGTCGTTGAACAGTAACGATTAGTGGTTGTAGGCGCGCTCATTGTGCTCGGCCAGGTCCAGTCCCATCTCCTCCACCGACTCATCGGCGCGCAAGCCGATCACCGCGTTGATGACCTTGAGAATGATCCAACTGATGGCGAAGCAGTACACCGTCGTCAGCAACACGCCCTTGATCTGCGCCACGACCTGAGCGCCCATGCTCACGCCTTCCACCAACCCGCCCAGGGACGGCACGCAGAACACGCCGGTCAACACCGCGCCAATCATTCCGCCGATGCCGTGCAAGCCGAACACGTCGAGGCTGTCGTCATAGCCGAAGCGGCGTTTCAGCACCGTGACGCTCAAGTAGCAGAACACCCCGCACAGCAGACCGATGGCCAACGCGCCGCCTACGCCCACATACGCACACGCCGGAGTAATGCCGACCAAACCGGCCAAAGCACCGCTGGCCAGGCCCAAAGCACTCGGCTTGCCGACCTTGAACCACTCGGTGAACATCCAGCCGAGAACCCCGGCACAGGCACCCAGTTGCGTATTGAGCATGACAATGCCCGAAGTGCCATTGAGACCGCCGCCGGAACCGATATTGAAGCCGAACCAGCCTACCCAGAGCATTGCCGCGCCGGCCATGGTCAGGCTCAGGTTGTGGGCGGGCATCGGCGTGTTCTGATAGCCCTTGCGCTTGCCGAGAATCAGGCACGCCGCCAATGCAGCGACGCCGGCATTGATATGCACCGCAGTGCCACCGGCAAAATCGAGAACGCCCCAGTTATGCATCAAAGCGCCCGAACCACCCCAGACCATATGGGCGACGGGCGCATAAACCAGGGTAAACCACAGCGCCATGAACCACAGCGCTGCCGAGAACTTCATGCGTTCGGCGAATGCACCGGCAATCAGCGCTGGGGTGATGATCGCGAAGGTCATCTGGAAGGTCACGAACACGCCCTCTGGAATATCCCCCACCAGGCTCTCCGGGGTCATGCCCACCAGAAAAGCCCGGTTCAAACCGCCGACGAAACTGTTGAACGTCACCTGCCCCTCAATCATGCCGGTGCTGTCGACCACCATGCTGTAGCCATAGATCACCCACAGCACGCCGACCAGGCCGGCGATGCCGAAGCACTGGGTGAACAGCGAAAGCATGTTTTTCGCCCGCACCAGACCGCCGTAAAACAAGGCGAGACCCGGTAGACACATAAACAGCACCAGCACCGCGGCAGTAACCATCCAGGCGGTGCTGCCGGTGTTCAAAGTGGGGGCGTCGGCTGCCTGGGCGAGCGGCGCGAGCGCGCTGGACGCCAGTAAGCCAAGAAGGGATTTGCCGAGAAGACGATTGACCATGTTCAAAGCTCCTGCGAAGAAAGGTGGGTGTCGGGCAGCGAGCAATAAAGAATGAGATACGGGCCTTTTCGGCCTCTCGAATATAAATGCCATGAACAGGACTTGTCGGAGCGAGCTTGCTCGCGATAGCGGTGAGTCAGCTTGCGTCGGTTTTGACTGTGCCACCCTCATCGCGAGCAAGCTCGCTCCCACAATTTTTCGGGGCGTTCACTTACATTGCGCACGCCACAAATCCCTTGTGGGAGCGAGCTTGCTCGCGATAGCGGTGGGTCAGCTTGCGTCGGTTTTGACTGTGCCACCTTCATCGCGAACAAGCTCGCCCCCACCGTTTTTTGTCAGTAACCGGTACCGGAGCCCGGAACCCAGTTGGTCCCCGCCAGCGGCACCCGGGCCATGGCGGCCGACTCCACCGTCAGTGCGACCAAATCCTCGGGATCGAGGTTGTGCAGATGCGACTTGCCGCAAGCCCGGGCCATCGTCTGCGCTTCCAGCACCAGGACGCGCAGGTAGTTGGCCAAGCGGCGGCCACCCTCCACCGGATCCAGTCGCTTGGACAGTTCCGGATCCTGGGTGGTGATACCCGCCGGGTCGCGGCCGTTCTGCCAGTCATCGTAGAAACCGGCGGCCGAGCCGATTTTCTTCAGTTCCTCGTCCAGGCGTGGATGGTTATCGCCCAACGCGATCAGCGCCGCGGTGCCGATTGCCACTGCATCCGCCCCCAGCGCCATCGCCTTGGCGACATCGGCACCGTTGCGAATCCCTCCGGAAACGATCAACTGAACCTTGCGGTGCATGCCCATCTCCTGCAAAGCCTGTACCGCCTGAGGAATGGCCGACAAAATCGGAATCCCCACGTGTTCGATAAAGACTTCCTGGGTCGCCGCCGTCCCGCCTTGCATGCCATCGAGCACAATCACATCCGCCCCGGCCTTCACGGCCAACTTGACGTCGTAATACGGCCGGCTGGCGCCGATCTTCACGTAGATCGGTTTTTCCCAGTCAGTAATTTCCCGCAGTTCGGCAATCTTGATCGCCAGGTCATCCGGGCCGGTCCAGTCCGGGTGACGGCAGGCGCTGCGCTGGTCGACACCGATCGGCAAGGTGCGCATGCCGGCCACACGCTCGGTGACCTTCATGCCCAGCAACATACCGCCGCCACCGGGTTTGGCGCCCTGCCCCAGGACGATTTCGATGGCGTCAGCCTTGCGCAGGTCGTCCGGGTTCATGCCGTAGCGCGACGGCAAGTACTGATAAACCAAATGCTGCGACTGGCCGCGTTCCTCCGGGGTCATGCCGCCGTCACCGGTGGTGGTGCTGGTGCCCGCGATGGTCGCGCCACGGCCGAGGGCTTCCTTGGCATTGGCCGACAAGGCGCCGAAACTCATGCCGGCGATGGTCACCGGAATTTTCAGGTGGATCGGCTTCTTGGCAAAGCGGTTGCCGAGGATCACATCGGTGCCGCATTTCTCCCGATAGCCCTCCAGCGGGTAACGCGAAACGCTGGCACCGAGCAGCAACAAATCATCGAAGTGCGGCAGTTTGCGCTTGGTACCGCCGCCGCGAATATCGTAGATGCCCGTCTCGGCGGCACGTTGGATTTCCTGGATGGTCAGGCGGTCGAAGGTGGCTGACTCGCGCAGCACTGGAGTGGCTGCTTTTTGGTTAATCGGGTCGCTCATATCTGTTCTCCTCGCGCGGATCAGTACGCGGACGCGTTATCGACTTTGAAGTTGTACAACTGACGGGCCGAACCGTAACGCTTGAAGTCAGCCGCCTTATGCTCGAAACCAGCGCGGTTGAGCAGCCCTTGCAGCTCTTCCAGGTGCTCGGCGCGCATCTCTTTTTCGATGCAGTCCGAGCCGAGGGACTCGACGGTACCCTTCACGTAGATGTGGGTTTCGTACAACGAATCGCCCAGCGCATCGCCGGCATCACCACAGACCACCAGGCGCCCGGCCTGGCCCATGAAGCAGCTCATGTGGCCGATGCTGCCGCCGACCACGATGTCGATGCCCTTCATGGAAATCCCGCAACGCGCCCCGGCGTCGCCTTCAATCACCAGTAACCCGCCATGGGCCGTGGCACCGGCCGCTTGGGAGGCGCTGCCTTTGACCCGGACGTAGCCGGACATCATGTTCTCGGCGCAACCGACACCAACGTTGCCGTGGACGGTGATCGAGGCCTTTTGATTCATGCCGGCGCAGTAGTAACCGGCGTGGCCCTGGATATCGATGGAGACGGCTTCGTTCACCCCGACCGCGAGGTTGTGCTTGCCGTTGGAATGAGTCACCAGCCACTCGTGATCGGTCACGTTATTGACCTGGTCATGCAGCGCCTGATTGAGGTCTCGCACGGTGGCAGTGGAAAGATCGATAGTTTTCATATGTGCGCTCCTTAAGCTGACTCGCGTTCCCAGATGTACATAGTGGCCGGTGCCGGCTCCCAGACCCTGGCGTGTTCAATGCCCGGCAGGCTCGACAGCGCCTGATATTCCGAAGCCATGGCGACGTAGTCGTCGGTCTCGGCGAGGATCGCCGGCTTGCAGGCGATCGGATCGCGGATCACCGCAAAACCGTTGCGGGTGCCGATGGCGAAGGTGAAGAAACCGTCGAGATCCTCCAGCGAATGATCCAGCGCCTCTTTCAGCGAGTCGCCTTGCTGCAGGCGCCAGGTCAGATAGCCGGCGGCCACCTCGGTGTCGTTGTCGGTCTCGAAGTGAATGCCTTCGCGCTTGAGTTCCTGACGCAGGCGGAAGTGGTTGGACAGCGAGCCGTTGTGCACCAGGCACAGGTCGGCGCCGGTAGAAAACGGGTGGCTGCCCTCCATGGTCACCGCGCTTTCGGTGGCCATCCGCGTGTGGCCGATGATGTGGCTGCCCTTCATACTGGCCAAGCCAAAACGCTGGGAAATTTCCTCGGGCAAGCCCATGCCCTTGAGGATCTCGATGCTCTGGCCAGCACTCATGATGCGCACGCTCGGGGCCAGTTCGGCGAGGGCCAGACGTACCGGCGCCTCTTCGGCATGGATCTTGAGCACTGCGGCACTGGCGTTCTGGAACCAATCCAGCGAACAGCCAAGGCGCCCTTCCAGTTCACCCATCAGGGTTTTCCAGTCGAAGCCTTCGGTGGTCGCCTGCAGGGTCAGCTTGACCCAGCCGTCCGCCACTTCATCGCCATAAATGGCGAAGCCGGCACTGTCCGGGCCACGATCGGTCATGGCCTGCAACATCGGTTCAAACAGCTTGCCGAGCTGGGATTCCAGCTGCGGATTTTTCAGGTAAAGACCTACGATTCCACACATATCAAGTCTCCTTCGAAGGCACTGAACACCCGACGCCGCGCCGCGTGCCCGAATGGTTGTCAAAACACACAGTCAGAAAAATTCGGTGTAGCGCTGGATCTCCCAGTCGGAGACGTGGCGGCTGTATTCCACCCATTCCATACGCTTGAGCTTGATGAACTCGTCTACGATCTGCGGACCGAGCATCTCGGCGAACAGCGGGTCGGCTTCGAGCGCGTCGCAGGCTTCCTTGAGCGATTGCGGCAGGGTCTTGATGCCCCGCGCGGCGATCTGCTCCAGGCTCAGGCTGTAGAGGTTTTCATTGCAGACGTGGTCGATTTCCAGCTGCCGATCGATGCCATCCAGGCCGGCGGCGATGATCGCGGCGCTGACCAGATAGGGGTTGCAACCAGCGTCCGGCAGACGGAATTCGAGGCGCCCGTAAGGCACCCTCACCATGGCCGAACGGTTGTTGGCGCCGAAGGCGATAAAGGCTGGCGCCCAGGTCGCACCGGACAACGAATTACCCACCACCAGACGCTTGTAGGAGTTGACCGTCGGCGCGGCGAAGGCACACAGCGCCGGACCGTGGGCAAGCAGACCCGCGGCGAAGTGATAGGCCATTTTCGACAGCCCCATGCCGCTCGGATCACTGGCGTCATGGAACAGGTTTTTATTGTCGGCGCTGCTGATCGACAGGTGAAAGTGCATGCCATTACCGGCGCGCTTCGGGTCGGGCTTGGGCATGAACGAGCAGATCATGCCCAGGTCATTGGCGATCTCGCCGGCAGCCATGCGGAAGAAGGTGAAACGATCCGCCGAGGTCATGGCGTCGCTGTAGGTGTAGTTGATCTCGAACTGGCCGTTGGCGTCCTCGTGGTCGATTTGATAGACCTCGAAATCCACCGCCTGCAAGGCCTCGGTCAGGCGCTCGAGAAACACCCGGGAACGCGACAGGCCTTTATAGTCGTAGCAAGGCTTGTCCAGGTTGTCGCTGGGGTCGACCAGTTGCAGCTTGCCGCTCTCATCGCGGCGCATCAGGTTGAACTCCGGTTCCAGACCGGTGTTGAGGGTCCAGCCCTTTTCCGCCAGGCGTTGCACTTGCTGCCCCAGCACATAACGGCTGTCATACGGATGCGGCTTACCGTCGACGTGGCCAACGCACACTACCCGCCCGTAACCCGGCTGCCAGGGCACCGGGGTCAGGGTGGACAAGTCGCCGCGAGCCATGAAGTCAGGGCCGTGGGGTTCCATGCCCATGCCGCTGATCGCAAACCCGGCAAAACCTGCTCCCTCTTCAGCCACGGTCTTGAGCCCACAGATTGGCACCGACTTGGTCTTGGCCGCACCGTGTATATCCACAAATTGCGCAAGTACGTATTTGATCCCGTGCTTGTCGATGATGCGCTGGGTTTCTGCTGGCAACATTGCTCGTCACTCCTCGCGAAAGGCAAAACATCTTGAATGGGCCTTGACCGTCTTTTTATTCCTAAAAAGAAAGTTATTTTCCCAATAGGAATGCAAAGCCCTTGCCAGATTCGCGAGTGAACGCAGAAACGCCGTGACAGGCGCTTTTGTGCTGTATATATGGGAATATTCTTTTCCCTGTGAGAATACTGCCCACAGGCAAGGCGCCAAGCAGTGCCATTTGCACTTTCTCAGTGCGAAACAAATATTACTGAACGGAAAGTGTGCAGGACCTGATGACTATGTCGACCGAAACCGCCCCGCGCCTCAAGCTTGAGCAATACCTGGGATTGCAGATCAAGCGCCAGCGCCAGGCTCAGGATCTGAAATTATCTGACGTGGCCAAGATTGCCGATATCAGCCAGGGCATGCTGAGCAAAATCGAAAATGCCCAGGTGTCCACCAGCCTCGACACCTTGAGCCGTCTGTGCGACGTGCTCGGCCTGCCACTGTCGAAGCTGTTCAGCGAATACGACCAGCAAGACGGTAGTGCGTTGCTGGTCAAGGCTGATCAGGGGATGGAAGTGGTTCGACGAGGCACCGAGAAGGGTCATACCTATCATCTGCTCAATCACACTCGTGGGCCGAAGAAAAGTTTTGAGGCCTATATGGTCAGCATGGATGATGCGAGTGAAGAGTTTCCGACCTTCTCCCACCCCGGCACCGAATTCCTCCACTTGCTGGAAGGTGAGCTGATCTATCGCCACGGCAATCAGCTTTACCGAATGGAAGCTGGTGACAGCCTGACGTTCGAAGGCGAAATCCCCCACGGCCCCGAGCAGCTGGTGCAGGTGCCGATCCGCCTGTTGTCGATCATGAATTACGGCAACGACAAAGAATAACGCCCCCACTTCCCTTGCTTTGCCCTGTCTTGAGGCCGACCCAGCGTCGGCCTCACGAATTTTCCTGTCAGTTAAAAAACTTTCTTGAAAGCTCTGGACGCGGCGCGACCATTCCCCTATAAAGCCACAACCAGGAATAATTTATTCCCAACAAGAAAATACGCTCATGGATGAGCCTGCTGTCCGTCGATGATTTTTTTCGCTATGCGATGAGCTGCCGCCATCATCCCGAGGACGTGTCATGCAACACGAAAAAAACCATTTCATCATCAAGATCACCTGTCCCGCGGTGTCCGGCATCGTCGCTGCCGTCACCACCTACCTAGCGGACAATGGTTGCTACATCGGGGAGATGGCGCAATTCGATGACGATTTCAGCGGCCGTTTTTTCATGCGTGCGGTGTTCCGCTTCAACGACAGCCATCAGGGCGACATCCAACAGATCAAGGACGGCTTCGCCGACGTCGCCCAAGCATTCGACATGACCTGGGAATTGCACGACACCCGCGAGCCGATGCGTGTCCTGCTGATGGTCAGCAAGTTCGACCACTGCCTGACCGACCTGCTCTATCGCTACCACAAAGGCGAGATGGACATGACCATCACCGCCATCGTCTCCAACCACCTCGACCTGCGGCCCATGGCTGAACGCGAAGGCATTCGTTTCATCTACTTGCCGGTGACCAAGGAAACCAAGGCTCGACAGGAAACCGAGCTGATGAAGATCGTCGACGACACCGGCACCGAACTGGTGGTATTGGCGCGCTACATGCAAATCCTCTCTGATGACCTGTGCAAGCAACTCTCCGGGCGGGCGATCAACATTCACCATTCGTTCTTACCCGGCTTCAAAGGAGCCAAGCCTTATCACCAAGCCTACCAGCGTGGTGTGAAACTGATCGGCGCCACCGCTCATTACGTCACCAGCGACCTCGATGAGGGACCGATCATTGAGCAGGAAGTACAGCGCGTCGATCACGTCTACCTACCCGACGACCTGGTTGCCACCGGCCGTGACACCGAAACCGTGGCCCTGTCCAAGGCGGTCAAGTATCACCTGGAGCACCGGGTTTTCCTCAACCAGGACAGAACGGTGATCTTCCGGTGAACGCATACAAACTGATCGACGGAAAGGCCACTGCCGCCCGCGTCCTGGTGCAGGTTCGCGAGGACGTGGAGCGCCTGCGCGAGCAAGACATTCAACCGGCCTTGGCGGTGATTCTCGTGGGCAGCGACCCTGCCAGCCAGGTCTATGTGCGAAACAAGATCCTGCGCGCCGAAGAAGTGGGTATCCGCTCGCTGGAACATCGGCTGTCCACGGACACCAGCACTGAACAGTTGCTCATTCTGATCGCCCGACTGAATACCGATCGCTCAATCCACGGCATTCTGCTGCAACTGCCGCTGCCTTCGCATATCGACGAATTACGCGCACTGGAGGCTATCGCTCCGGACAAGGATGTAGACGGGTTTCACAGTCAGAACGTCGGTGGTCTCAGCCAGGGTCGCACGGTACTCGCGCCCTGCACCCCCAGTGGTTGTTTGTATCTGCTGGAACAAACCTGCGGCGATCTACGCGGCAAGCACGCGGTGGTGATCGGCCGCTCGAACATCGTCGGCAAACCCATGGCCGCGTTGTTGCTGCAGGCCGACTGCTCGGTGACCGTCCTGCATTCGCGCAGCCCGGATCCGCAGGCCCTGTGCCGCCAGGCAGACATCGTCATCGCCGCCGTGGGTCGCCCACGATTGATCGACGCCAGTTGGCTCAAACCTGGCGCAGTGGTGATCGACGTCGGCATCAACCGCATCGAAGAGGATGGCCGCAGTCGCCTGGTGGGCGACGTCGACTTCGACAGCGCCCTGGCACACGTCGCGGCGATCACCCCGGTGCCCGGTGGTGTCGGCCCGATGACCATTGCCTTCCTGATGAAAAACACTGTCACCGCAGCCCTTGCACAACACCGGGCCCTACGCAGCCAATCGGAGGCCTTATGCCATTCAATCTATTGAAATACGGGCTGAGTTCGGAGTACCCGGTGGAAGTGGATTTGCCGCCACCGAAGGAACTCAAGTCGAGCTATGACGTGGTGATCATCGGTGCCGGCGGCCACGGCCTGGCCATCGCTTATTACCTGGCCAAGTACCATGGCATCACTAATGTCGCGGTGTTGGAGAAGTCCTACCTGGGCGGCGGCAATACCGCGCGCAACACCGCGGTGATCCGCTCCAACTACCTGACCAGCGAAGGCGTGCGTTTCTATGCCGAATCGGTGCGGATGTTCCAGGGGCTTTCGAACGAGTTCGACTTCAACATCATGTATTCCGAGCGCGGCCAACTGACCCTGGCCCACACCGATGCCACGGTGCGTTCGTTCCGTCAGCGCGCCGAGGTGAACAAACACTTCGGCGGCCGTACCGAAATGATTGATCGCCAGCAGATTCGCGAGCTGGTACCCAGCCTCAACCTCGATCCCGGCCACTTGCCGGTGATCGCCGGCCTGTGGCATATCGACGGCGCCACCGCGCGCCACGACGCCGTGGCCTGGGGTTACGCCAAGCAGGCGGCCAAGCGCGGTGTGGAAATCCATCAGCTCACCGAAGTCCAGGACCTGATCATCGAGAACGGGGCGATCATCGCCGTGAAAACCAATCGCGGCACGATCAAATGTGGTTGCGCGGTGCAAGCGATTGCCGGGCACAGCTCATTGCTGATGACCAAGGCCGGGATCCGTTCGCCGATCCAGACCTTCCCGCTACAAGCGATGGTCACCCAGCCGTTCAAGCCGTTTCTTGATCCGCTGGTGAGCTCCTCCGCCCTGCACTGCTACGTGCAACAAACCAGCCGTGGCGAAGTGGTGTTCGGCGGCGGATCCGATCCCTATCCGCTGTTCAACACCCGCTCGACGCTGGACCTCAAGGAAAGCTTGCTAGCCCATGCGATCGAGATGTTCCCGTTCCTGGCCAACGCCAAGCTGATGCGCCAATGGGCCGGGATCACCGACATGACCCCGGATTACAGTCCGATCATGGGCTTGTCGCCGGTGAAGAATTACTACCTCGACGCGGGCTGGGGTACCTGGGGCTTCAAGGCCACGCCGATCTGCGGCAAGACCATGGCCGAGTTGGTGGCCAGCGGCGGCAAGGTGCCGGATCTGATCAAACCTTTCGGCCTCGAACGTTTCTCGACCTTCCAGCAAGTCAACGAAATGGGCGCCACGGCGGCCAGTCACTGACGGAGAGCGGACTATGAAAATCATGACTTGCCCGCTCAACGGGCCGCGCAATATCAGCGAATTCACCTATGGCGGTGAATTCAAGCCGATGCCTGACCCGGTCAGTTGCAGCGATGCCGAATGGGCCGACTACGTGTTCAACACCGACAACCTCGCCGGTGTGGTGCGCGAATGGTGGATGCACACGCCATCCAGCTACTGGTTTCTGGCGGAGCGTCACACCGTCACCGATGAAATCCTGCGGACCTTCGACCCCAAAGAGCTCTTCAGCACCCGTGTCGAATTCAACGCCGCCGCCAAGGAGATCGCAGGATGAATCGCCTCCCCGCCCCCATGGGCTTGCTGATCGACCGTGATCAGCCGCTGGATTTCAGCTTCGACGGCCAGCGCTATCAAGGCTTGCAGGGCGACAGCATCGCCAGTGCCTTGCTGGCCAACGGACGCTTCCTGATCTCCCGCTCGTTCAAATACCATCGCCCGCGTGGCCCTCTGACGATGGCCGGCCAGGACGCCAACAGCCTGGTGCAATTGCCCGAAGAACCCAACGTACTGGCTGATGCACACGCGTTGTCCGCTGGGTTGCAGGTGACGGCGCAGAACGTCAACGGCTCGCTGGATAACGACCGCGACGCCTACCTGGGCAAGTTCTCCAAATTCATGCCAGTGGGCTTCTACTACCGCTCGTTCTACAAGCCCAAAGGCATGTGGAAGGTCTGGGAGCCGATCATTCGCAAGAAGGCCGGCCTCGGTGTGCTTGACCTGAAGTTTCAGCCTGAATACTACGACAAGGCCTACCTTTTCACCGACCTGGCAGTCATCGGCGCAGGCCCCGCAGGGCTCCATGCGGCGCTGACGGCAGCCAACGCGGGAGCCAAGGTGTTGATCATCGAGCAACAGCCGATTCTCGGCGGTTCCCTCACCTATGCCCGCTTCGATATAGAAGGTAACAAGGCTGAAAACCTACGTCGCGAACTGCTCGCTGCGGTCGAGCAACACGCCAATATCCAGATCTTGACCGAGGCCACGTGCAACGCCTGGTTCACCGACAACTACCTGCCGGTGATTCAGGGCAAACGCCTGTACAAGGTCCGCGCCCGCCAGTGCCTGGTGTGCAGCGGCGCGTTCGATCAGCCGGTTATCTTTCGCAACAACGACCTGCCGGGCGTGATGCTGACCAGCGCCGCGCAACGACTGATGAAACTGTATGCGGTCAAACCGGGTAAACGCGCCGTGGTGCTGACGGGCAACGATGACGGTTACCTCGCCGCGCTGGATCTGCATGATCAGGGCGTGGAGGTCGTCGCCGTGGTGGACCTGCGCCAGGGTCCTTCGGACGAATCCTTGCTGCGCGCACTGGCGCAACGCAAGATCTACCATCAGAGCAACAGCACCGTCTATGAAGCCCTGCACGAGAAAGGCATGCGCCATATCAACGGCGTCGACGTGCGCAAAATCACCGCACAAGGCCAGGTCGCCGAGAGCGGGCAACACCTGGAGTGCGATTTACTGTGTATGTCCGCCGGTTACATGCCGGTCTATCAACTGCTGTGCCAGGCCGGCGGCAAACTGGCCTACGACGATCAGCGGGCCGAGTTCACGCTCAGCGGCCTACCAAAGAATCTGAATGTCGCCGGCTCGGTCAACGGTCGTCACCAGCTCGATAACGTGATTGCCGATGGTGTGAATGCCGGTGCCGATGCCGCCCTCGCGCTGGGTCTGGCAGTCGGCACGCAACGCGCGCCATTGAGCGGCGAGGCTCGGGTCAACTTTAATTGGCCAATCTTCCCGCACCCCAAAGGCAAGGACTTCGTTGACTTCGACGAGGATCTGCAAGTAGCCGACATCGTCAACGCCACCCGGATCGGCTATCGCGACGTGCAACTGGTCAAGCGCTACTCCACCGTCGGCATGGGCCCGTCCCAGGGTCGTCACTCGGCGCTGCCGACCGCGCGGTTGGTCGCCTGGGCCACCCAGCGCAACATCAGTGAAACCGGCGTAACCACCGCGCGACCGCCGTTTGTTGCGGAAAAGCTCGCGCATGTCGCCGGTCGCGCGTTCGACCCATACCGGCAAACGCCGATGCACGCTTGTCACCTGCAAGCCGGAGCGAAGATGATGCCCGCCGGCATCTGGCAGCGCCCGGCCTATTACGGCAACGCCAAGGATCGCGAGACATGCATGCAGGCCGAAGCCCTGCACGTGCGCAACAAGGTCGGCATCATCGATGTCTCGACCCTCGGTGGCCTTGATGTGCGCGGCCCGGATGCGGCCGAACTGCTCAATCGGATGTACACCTTTGCGTTCCTCAAGCAGCCGATCGGCCGCTCCCGTTACGCGCTGATGACCAATGAGCACGGCGTGGTAATCGACGACGGCGTCTGTGCGCGCTTTGCCGAGAACCATTTCTACGTCACGGCCACCACCAGCGGTGTCGACCGGATCTATCAGCAAATGCTCAAGTGGAACGCGCAATGGCGCCTCGACGTGGATGTCGCCAACGTCACCGCGGCCATTTGCGCGGTGAACCTTGCCGGGCCGGACTCGCGCAAGGTGTTGGAACAGGTCTGCACCGACCTCGACCTGAGCGCCGATGCCTTCCCTTATCTGGGCGTTCGCCAAGGCACCGTGGCCGGCATCAAGGCTCGGTTGTTGCGGGTCGGTTTTGTCGGCGAACTGGGCTATGAAATCCACGTACCCGCGCGTCATGGGCTCAAGCTCTGGGACGCACTGATTGAGGCCGGCAAAGCACATGACATCCGCCCCTTCGGCGTCGAAACACAGCGCCTGCTGCGTCTGGAAAAAGGCCATGTGATCATCAGCCAGGACACCGACGGCATGACTCACCCGGCGGAAATCGACATGGGCTGGGCGATCAGTCGCACCAAGCCGTTCTTTGTCGGCCGCCGCTCAGTAGACATCCTCGAAGCTCAGCCACTGAAACGCAAACTGGTGGGTTTCAGCCTGCCAAGGAACAGCCCGCAACCGCTTGAGGGACACCTGGTGCTCAACGGCCCGGACATCAGCGGGAATGTCACGTCCTGCGAATATTCCGCCACCCTTGGCAAGATCATCGGCCTGGCCTACGCCGGCATCGACCAAAGTACTCCGGGGCAAAAAATCCCGATCCGTGTCGAAGGTGGCATCGTAGTCCAGGCCGAGGTGGTGCCGTTGCCCTTCTTTGATCCAGACAACCAACGCCAGGAGCTTTGAGTCATGACCAGTCTGAGAGAACAACACAGCATCGCCCGGCAACCCCTGACGCCGTTGCCGGGGTGCTGCCTGGCGGACCTCACCGACCTGCCACGGGTGGGTTTTCGCGGTGCCCATGCTGCCGAGTACCTGCGCAGCCGCGGCTTCGTGCTGCCGGATGCGCCCAACCGTGCGGTGATTCAAGCCGATGGCAGTCAAGTAGCGCGGCTGTCACAGACCGAATACCTGCTGCTCGGCAGTCCAAAGGATCAAGGCCAACGAATGGCGGATGAGGAAGCCCAGTGGGAACTGGACCACCGCGCCAACTATCTGCTGCCGCGCCAAGACAGTCACGCCTGCTTTCAACTATCGGGAGAACACCTGAGCGAGGTGATGGCTAAACTATGCGGCGTCGACTTGAGTTTGCAGGCGTTCGGCCCGGGTACAGTGGCGCAAACCTCCGCGGCGCGGATCAACGTGATCGTGATCAATTCAGACACCGTGCAACAAAGGAGCTTGCACATCCTTTGTGACCGGGCGTCGCGGGAGTATTTTCGGGAGGCGTTGGAGGATGCAATGCAAGAGTATTGAGGTCTGGCTACGGCTGTGACAACGCGCTGACGCTGCCGCCCTACTGGCCATGCATGCTGAGACGAAATTCCGTTCTGAGCATGCATGGGCAGATGCCGACAGTAATGACAATGCCGCTTGTAAATGTCACGCACAAAAAAACGCCACTCATTGAGTGGCGTTTTTTGTGAATCTTGGAGCGGGAAACGAGACTCGAACTCGCGACCCCGACCTTGGCAAGGTCGTGCTCTACCAACTGAGCTATTCCCGCGTCTTGGTGTGGCGCATTCTATAGCTTCAGAATACGCCGTCAACCCTTTGATTCAAAAAAGTTTATTTCGGGTCCACGTCAGTCCGCAGATGCGGCCAGGCGGCGCGCAGGTATTGGACCATCGACCACAGCGTCAAGCCTGCGGATATCAGCAGCAGCGCATAGCCCAGCAGCACCCAGAAACTGAAGTCCGACGAGTTGGCCAGCAGGATCACCAGGGCCAGCATCTGCGCGGCGGTTTTCCATTTGCCGAGGTTCGACACGGCAACCTGGGCGCGGGCGCCCAGTTCGGCCATCCACTCCCGGAGTGCCGATACGACGATTTCGCGACCAATGATCACCGCCGCCGGCAAGGTCAGCCAGAGATTGCCGTGTTCTTGCACCAGCAGCACCAGGGCCACTGCCACCATCAGCTTGTCGGCCACCGGGTCGAGGAAGGCGCCGAAGGGCGTGCTTTGCTCCAGGCGTCGGGCCAGGTAGCCGTCCAGCCAGTCTGTCGCGGCGGCGAAGGCGAACACCGAGGCCGAGGCCGTGTAGCTCCAGTGGTACGGCAAATAGAACAGCAATATGAAGATCGGGATGAGCAGGACGCGTAGAACGGTAATCAGGTTTGGGATATTCATCGGCACAACTGGCTACGAGGTTGACGGGCATTCTACTCGCTGTGCAGGTTTGCATAAATCAACTCAGCGAGCTTTTTACTGATACCGGGTGCTTTGGCTATCTCTTCGATGCTGGCACGAGACAGCTCCTGCAATCCACCAAAATGTTTGAGCAAGTCACGTCGCCGCGTCGGGCCGACCCCCGCCACACCTTCCAGCGTAGACGTACGGCGGGTCTTGCCGCGACGGGCGCGGTGCCCGGTGATCGCGAAACGGTGGGCTTCGTCACGGATCTGCTGGATCAGGTGCAACGCTGGCGAATCGCCCTTGAGGGTGAATTCATGGGCGGCATCGTTCAGGTACAGGGTCTCGAAGCCCGCCTTGCGGGTTGCGCCCTTGGCCACACCCAGCAGGATCAAGTCAGGGACCATCAGCTCATTGAGCACATCGCGGGCCATGGACATCTGGCCCTTGCCGCCGTCCACCAGCAGGATGTCCGGCAGCTTGCCCTCCCCGTCCTTCAGCTTGCCGAAGCGCCGCATCAGCGCCTGGTGCATTGCCGCATAGTCATCGCCTGCCGTCACGCCTTCGATGTTGTAACGGCGATAATCGGACTTGATCGGGCCTTCCGGACCGAACACCACGCAGGAAGCCACGGTGGCCTCGCCACTGGAATGGCTGATGTCGTAGCACTCCAGCCGTTGCGGTGGCTCGTCCAGCTTGAGGACCTCAGCCAGGGCATCGAACCGCGCCGCCACGTGCTGGCGGTTGGCCAAACGAGCACCCAAGGCCTGTTCGGCGTTGGTCACGGCCAATTGCTGCCAGCGCGCCCGGGTGCCGCGAACGCGGTGGCTGATGGTCAGTTCACGACCACGAAGCGTATCGATGGCCTCAATCAAGGCCGGAAAGTCTTCATGGACCACGTTGACGATCAACTCGGCAGGCAGGTCGCGCTCTGGACTGCTGACATAATACTGGCCCAGAAAAGCCGCCATGACCTCGGAGACGTCTTCCTCGATACCCACTTGAGGGAAGAAGTTCTTGCTGCCCAGCACACGACCGCCGCGCACGCTGATCAAGTGCACACAGGCGCCGCCCGGGTTGATGAACGCGGCGACCACATCGACGTCGCCACTGCCGCCCTCCATGCTTTGCTGGTCCTGCACGCGCCGCAGCAGCCCGATCTGGTCGCGCAGCTCGGCGGCGCGCTCGAACTCAAGGTTGACCGCCGCGTCTTCCATCGCCGCTGACAGCTCGTCGGTCAACGCGTTGCTGCGACCTTCCAGGAACATCACCGAGTGACGCACGTCCTCGGCGTAGACCTCGGGCTCGACAAACCCCACACAGGGCGCCTTGCAGCGTTTGATCTGGTATTGCAGGCAAGGGCGGGTGCGGTTCTTGTAGTAGCTGTCTTCGCACTGGCGCACAAAAAAAGTCTTCTGCAACAGGCTCAGGCTTTCACGAATCGCCCCGGCGCTGGGGTAAGGACCGAAATACCGACCCTTGGCCTTCTTCGCCCCTCGATGAATGCTCAGGCGCGGGAACGCCCCGTCGGACAGAAACACATACGGGTAGGATTTGTCGTCACGCAGCAGGATGTTGTACGGCGGGCGCCATTCCTTGATCAGCGTCTGCTCGAGCAGCAAGGCCTCGGTTTCATTGGCGGTGATGGTGGTTTCGACTTGTGCGATACGCCCCACCAGGGCAGCAGTCTTCGGTGCGAGACCCGTCTTGCGGAAGTAGCTCGCCAAGCGTTTCTTGAGGTTCTTGGCCTTGCCCACATAGAGCAGGCGCGCGTCGCTGTCGAACATGCGGTACACGCCTGGGCGACCGCTGCAAGTGGACAGGAACGCGCTTGGATCAAACAATTCAGTCATTTTCAGGCGCTGGCATCGACCATGCCGTGGCGCACCGCCAGAAGTGTCAACTCGACGTCGCTGCTGATCGATAGTTTCTCGAAGATACGGTAACGGTAGGTGTTGACGGTTTTGGGCGACAAGCACAGCTTATCGGAGATGATCTGCACCTTTTGGCAACCAACGATCATCAAGGCAATCTGGATTTCCCGCTCCGACAGCGCATCGAAGGGCGAATCGTTGGTCGGCTGGAACGACTTGATCGCCAACTGCTGGGCGATTTGCGGGCTGATGTAGCGCTGCCCGGCAAAAACCAGACGAATGGCCTGGACCATCTCGTTCAAACCGGCGCCCTTGGTGAGGTAACCCGCCGCGCCAGCCTGTAACAACCGGGTGGGGAACGGATCTTCTTCGCAGACGGTTACCGCGACCACCTTGATGTCCGGGTGGCTGCGCAGCAGTTTACGCGTGGCTTCAAGACCGCCGATGCCAGGCATCTTGACGTCCATCAACACCACGTCGGGTTTCAACTCACGCGCCTTGATCAGCGCCTCTTCACCGGATTCAGCCTGGCCAACTACCTGCAGACCGTCGATATCAGCCAGCATTCGTGTAATGCCCGTACGGACGAGATCGTGGTCGTCGACCACTAACACCCTAATCAAGCAGACACCTCACGATTTGGTCTTATTTGGGTTGCCCCACACCTTAGCAAAAAAGCAATCGACAGACCTAGCGCAAAGGGACAGATAAAAGTTACAACGCATCTTCATACGTCGCCCCCTTCAAGGCCTCAAGCACCGGTATCTCGCTGCATCCTCAGGAAACACTCATCCTCGCCGACGACGCGCAGCCCCATGCGTTCGTAGAGGGCCCTGGCCGGATTATTCTTGAAAACCGTCAACCGCAGCGCCGGCCGACGTTCCAGCGTCACCATGTCCCAAACCTGTCCGATCGCCCAGGTACCGGCGCCCTGCCCGCGAAAGGCTTCGTCGATTTGTAATTCCCGGATATACAAGGCCCGGGCGTCCCGGCTGAGGCTGGCAAAGCCCAGCC
The DNA here is from genome assembly GCF_030064125.1 of Pseudomonas sp. G2-4. Taxonomy (NCBI): domain Bacteria; kingdom Pseudomonadati; phylum Pseudomonadota; class Gammaproteobacteria; order Pseudomonadales; family Pseudomonadaceae; genus Pseudomonas; species Pseudomonas sp. G2-4. The sequence continues at coordinate 4,245,954 of NZ_CP125957.1, forward strand.
TCTGGTCCCCACGGCAGATGATCCAGTTCTGGCGGATGATCCACGCCAGGTCGAAGGCTTCGTCCTGCCACAGCAAATCATGCTTGAGGTAATAGGGAAGCATGTTGTCGCAGGTCAGTTGCCGGGCGAAGTCAATGTCGTCGGTCGTTGCCGCACGCCATTCAAAGCTCATGCGCACCTCGTCAAAGCGTTGCCACCGGCATGACTTGCCCTGCCCAACCATCAGCGTCGCGGCGAGCAATCACCAACACCTCACCCGTGCCTGGGGCTGCCGCGATCAGCGAGCCGTCCGGGCCCCAGACCGCACTGCGGCCGGCCGACGCCCAGCCACCAGTGGCTCCACCATGATTGGCCATCAGGACCGTCATGGCATGTTGCTTGGCGTAACCTTGCAACAACGTCGTATCAGGCAGGTAGCCACCTTCGGTGATCAACACACCTGCGGCATACACCGTAGCGCCCTGCCCGGCTGCGGCGGCGGCATGGCTGGGGTGAGAGAAATCGGCACACACCGCCAGTGCGATGTGATCCTGCCCCATCTCCAACATCGAGCCGCCATGGCCCGGGGCGAAGGCGACCTCTTCCCCAGGGTGCAAATGCTGCTTGCTGTACACCCCGAGGGAGCCGTCGGCGCCGAGCACCAACGCACCGATCAATACCGGCGCGTCAGCCGCCAGGCGAATCGGCATGCCAACCACTGCGGTCAGACCAAGCTCACGTGCCAGCTCACGCAACGGTTGCAGTACGGGATCCTGCGGCAGGATGGCCAAGTCCGCCGCCAGGCCACGTTCGTAGCCAGTGAGTGACAGCTCGGGGAATACCAGCAACTGCACGTTCTGTTCAGCGGCAGCCTGCATGAAACGCTGATGACGCAAGAGATTGGCGTGGACATCCCCTGCGATGGAAATCGACTGGGCGGCGGCGAAGGCTGGAACGGTCATGGTTATCCCTGGAAGGCGGCGCAAGCCTGAAGTTTGTCATAAAGCCCACCGGACTCAAGCCAGGATGAACAATTGCATGTCGGCGATAGAATTTTCTGATTGAACCGACGCCCCGCCCTCTAGTAAGCTCGGGTCCATTCATCGGAGACAGACCATGTTCAACGCCCTCACACTGCTTCAAACCGCCAGCGCCCCGCGCTCGGTTGCGGCTGCCTGGGCGAACAGCGTGCACACTCCGGTCAGCTTTTATTTTGGGTATTGGTTTAGCCACTGGCGCGCCTGATACCCAACCGGCGCCCATTTTAAACGGGTCGCCTTCCAGAGTTTTCCAAACCCCCGGTCGGCCTCCCGACCGGGGGTTTTGTTTTTTCCGGCCACAACATTTGCAACACCTACACATTTTGAGGATTGAGCCATGAACAACGCCACTTATTACCGTTACGACAGTTTTTCCGCCTGGCGATTTACCAGCCACCGCTCGGGACAGCCTGCCGCCTCCGATCGGTCACCTACCGGTGGCAAGCCTCAATTGCGGGCCAATACGGCCAATTGTCGAACACCCCAATAGGACCTGTGCGCGGGAACGAACCCGCCGCTCGTCCAGGAAGCCTGATCATGAATTCGTCCGTCTCTGCTTTGCCGCTGTCCACGCTCAACCCTGCCAATGAAGCCCTGACCCTGCGTCTGCCCAGCTCATTGCAACTCAAGCATCAACTGCCCCTCAGCACCGCGCTGAGCCAACAGGTGAGCGCCCATCGCCAGGCCATCCGCGCGATCCTCGACGGTGAAGACGCCCGTCTGCTGGTCATCGTCGGCCCCTGCTCCATCCACGACCCGAAATCCGCCCTCGAATACGCCGCCAACCTGGCTCGTGTTGCCCATGACGTGAGCGACAGCATGCTGCTGGTGATGCGTGCCTACGTGGAAAAGCCCCGCACGACCGTGGGCTGGAAAGGCCTGGCCTACGATCCGGGCCTGGATGGCAGTGATGACATGGCCGCCGGCCTGACGCTCTCCCGGGAGCTGATGCGCGAGATGCTGCAGCTCGGCCTGCCAGTCGCCACCGAGCTGTTGCAACCCATGGCTGCCAATTACTTCGATGACCTGCTCAGCTGGGTTGCCATTGGTGCTCGCACTACCGAATCACAGATCCATCGGGAAATGGCCAGCGGCCTGGGCATGCCAGTGGGTTTCAAGAACGGCACGGACGGTGGGGTCGGCATTGCCTGCGACGCTATGCGCTCGGCGGCCCACCCCCATCGACATTTCGGTGTCGACAGCCAGGGCCATCCGGCGATTATTCAGACCCCGGGCAACCCCGACACCCACCTGGTGCTGCGCGGCGGCCATCGCGGACCGAACTACGACCGCCAGAACGTCGCCCAGATACACAGCGATCTGACCCGCCTGAAGATACCCGCGCGGATCATGGTCGATTGCAGTCACGCCAACAGCGGCAAGGACCCATTGCGCCAGCCGCAGGTGTTCAATGACGTGCTGGAGCAACGCCTGCAAGGCAACCGTGCCCTCATCGGCATGATGCTGGAAAGTCATCTGTTCGAAGGCTGCCAGTCGCTGGGCCCGTCGATGCGCTACGGCGTATCGGTCACCGACGGTTGCCTGGGTTGGGAAGCCACCGAGCAGCTGTTGCGCCAGGCCCATGGGAAATTGCTGTCCACTTGAGACTTTCCTGGGTTATGTGGCGAGGGCGCTTGCTCCCGCTTGAGTGCGCTCACACAGAAGGGCTGCTGCGCAGCCCAGCGGGAGCAAGCTCCCTCGCCACAGGCTCTTCATCTGTTCAACGCTGCACCTTGGAACGCACCTGGACCGTGACCTCTCCGGATTGTTGGGTGACATCATCCAGGCGTTCGACCTGATAAAACACGCGCACCGATCGGTCGCGCTGGTCCTGCCAATACGCCGCAGGCACCACAAAGCTGAGCGGCTGACCGGCCGTGGCCTAGGTGATTTCCCGCTCGTCTACATGGACGTAATTGCCGTTGCACTGAAACCAGACCAATTCGCCGGCCTCCAGTCCGGCGCCGTCGATAACGACCGTCAACCCACCCTGAAGCTCATCGACATCCAACATCCCCTCCGCCACTCCCAGGATCCGAGGCGCCTTCAGCGCAGGGCGCACCAACGGGCCTATGTGCAACGACAAGGGCTCGGCGCGGCGTACCGAATGCCCGTGCCGGACAACATAAGCCAAGCCCAGTTCGTGGCCGACATGGGGGGCGATTTGCGAATGATCGACCCAGAACGATACCTCACGGCCGACTGCGTGGGCCTCTATCTCCAGCACATCGCGCCAGAGCGCCTTGGCCTCCCGGCTGGCAATCAGGATCAGTCGGTCTCCTACCGCCATTCTGGGATAGGGCCGGATGGTCAAACGCGTGCCTTCCGGCACCCGAGCCGGATCAAGGCTGCCACCCACCGCGTCGTCGGCAACGGCGGCCAGCAGTAGCAAGGGCAAGTCACCGATCTGCAGTTGCAGGGACTGCGAAACCAGCGTGGCCGGCAATTGTTTGCCAGTCACTCGGTAGGATATCTCCAGCGAGCCGCCATCCAGCTCGGCGATATGCGGCTCGCGCACGACGAAAACCACGTCTCGCCCAACCTGGCGCTCCGTCACGAACCGACTTTCTTCATGCCGGTAGGGCTGGGCGTCTGAATTGAGCCCGTGCCAACACAACACCAGTTCATCCCCACACGCCATCATCGGATAGGGTTTGACGATGATGACCGCCTTCCTCCAGGCGGGGTTGATCACGCCTGCCTTGGCAGCAGGCAGAGAAGGTGCCGGCAGCCTCGCTGGCGATCTGAGCAGGGTTTTATGGGGGGATCGGTAAGTGGTCATGTATAGGCTCCAGTCCTTGGATAAGAGGCACCGTTCACATGACGGCGCCCGACAAAGCCATTAAAACCCGACCGTCCCAACCCCACAGTCAGACAAGACAACAAGGGCAGTGGTCCCTGGCGCTTGAAGCTGTAGCTGCAAACTACAGAGGCTATCGGAAGTATCCAGATACCTTGGGCTCCGCTCGGCTTCCAGGACGATTCTTCCCACTTTTATTAGTCCAGTTTCAATAAGTCACTGCGGTTTCTTCCTACACCACCCAACAAAAGCCTGCATTAGAGTGAGGTCGCAATCTCAACGTGAACCTCTTCGAAAAAGGTACGAACATGCAACGGAATGCAACCACTCAATTTCCCATCTTGCTGGTCCATGGGTTGTTCGGGTTTGACAGGGTCGGCGGCCTCGAACTTTTCCACGGCATCAAACAGGCACTGCGCCTCGCCGGTGCCCGGGTGTTTATCCCCTACTTGTCGGCGACCCATTGCAATGAGGCCCGGGGCGAGCAGTTGCTGGCGCAGATGGATCGGGTCCTGAACGATACCGGCTCGGCCAGGGTCAACCTGATCGGCCACAGCCAAGGTGCGCTGGCCGCCCGCTATGCCGCCGCCGTGGCGCCCGACAGGGTTGCCTCGGTAACCTCGGTCAGCGGCCCTAACCATGGCTCCGAACTCGCCGATTTCCTGCACAAGGCCCTCACCCCGGGACGGTTGCCGGGGCCGGTAGCCAGTAGAATCGCCACGCTCTTCGCCGACTTCATCTCCTTGCTCGGCGGTCAGACTCAGCTCCCCCCCGCCGCCGTCGCGGCACTGACAGCGCTGACCACCGAGGGCGTAGGCGCATTCAATGACAAATATCCCCAGGGCCTGCCGAAGAACTGGGGGGAAAGTGGGCCGAACAGGGTCAACGGTGTGCGCTATTACTCATGGAGCGGCACGTTGCCGGACGCACCGGGAGAAGGACGCCAGGCAATGGACCCCGTGCATGCTTTCTGCCGCGCCTTTTCCGAATACTTCATTACCGAAGCCGGGCAGAACGACGGCATGGTCGGACGTTTCAGCTCGCACCTGGGCAAGGTCATTCGTTCCGACTATCCCATGGACCACATGGACACCCTCACCCCTGGAGCTGGCCAAGCACGCAACGGTATGGACCCGACGGAGCTTTACCTGCGTCACGCCGAGCGCTTGCGCAAAGCTGGCCTTTGATCGCCAGGCTCAAGGTTTTGACGCAATTTTGACAACAAGCCGCTAATGAATCCGGTAGGCTCAACACCTTTAAAAATATTGAAAGGAATTACCCCATGGCCAAAGCCACTGCCCGCCACATCCTGGTTGCCACCGAAGACAAGTGCAACGAACTCAAAGCCCAGATCGAAGGTGGCGCCGATTTCGCCGAAGTCGCCAAGGCCAACTCCTCGTGCCCATCCAGCCGTCAAGGCGGCGACCTGGGTTCGTTCGGTCCGGGCCAGATGGTCAAGGAATTCGACACCGTGGTATTTAGCGCCCCGATCAATGTGGTCCAGGGTCCGGTCAAGACCCAGTTCGGTTATCACCTGCTGGAAGTGACCAGCCGCCAGGACTGATCCCGACTTAACGACATAACGGCCCGCCCTTCGGTGGGCCGTTGTGTTTGGGTCACATGAGGGGCTGGCGATCCACGCGCTGCTCGCGTACAAATCGTGCTCATCGATCACCCGGCTTTAAGGCTGACAATGCGACTGGCATTTCCTTCACTGCTGTTCACTGCCGTGGCCCTGCTGACAGGCGCCGTTGGCGTGGATGCCGCACCGCAACATGCCCTGACCGTATACGGCGAACCGGCCAAGTACCCCGAGGGCTTCGGCCATTTCGCCTACACCAACCCCCAGGCTCCCAAAGGCGGGACCATGCGCCGCTCGGCCATCGAGATCGGCCATTTCGACCATGTGCTGCCATACATCGACAAAGGCATCGGCGTCAGCCAGATCGACGGGATGTTGTATTCGCCACTGGCCCAGCGTTCGCTGGATGAACCCTATACCGTCTACGGCCTGGTGGCTGAGAAGATGGAACGCGCCGACGACGGCCTGTCCCTGCGCTTCTACCTGAACCCCAAGGCCCGCTTTGCCGATGGCCAGCCCATTACCGCCGAGGACGTGCGCTACAGCTTCGAGCTGCTGATGACCCAGGGCAGCCTGCGCTATCGCTCCCAGTTCGCGGCCGTCAAAGGGGTCGAGGTGGAATCCGAGCGCACCGTCCGATTCGACTTCAAGAACAACGAAAACCGCACCCTGCCCCTGGACATCGCGACCCTGCCGGTCTTCCCCGAACACTGGTGGAAGACCCGCGACTTTGCCAGCGGGGGCGGCTACGAGGCACCACTGGGCAGCGGACCGTACCGGGTCGGCAAGGTCGATTCCGGGCGCAGCATTACCTTCAAACGCAATGCCGACTGGTGGGGCAAGGATCTGCCGGTCAGCCGCGGGCTCTACAATTTCGACCATTTCAGCATCGAGTACTTTGGCGACACCGATGTGGCCCGCCAGGTGCTGCGCGGCGGTGCCTACGATTACAACCGCGAATTCTCCGCCACCGGCTATTCCATCGGCTACGACAGCCCGGCGCTGCGCGACGGTCGCCTGCAAAAGGCTCACCTGGCCACCGAGGCGCCCCAGACCGCCCAGGGTTTCGTGTTCAACCTGCAAAAACCGCAGTTCCAGGATCGCCGGGTCCGCCAGGCGCTGGCCATGCTCTGGGATTTCGAATGGAGCAACCGCCAGATGATGCGCAACCTCTATGTGCGTCAGCAGAGTTTCTTTTCCAACACCGATCTCGCCGCCCGACAACTGCCCGATGCCGGCGAGCTGGCGATCCTCGAACCGTTGCGCGGACAAATACCCGACGAAGTCTTCACCCAGGTCTTCCAGGCCCCTAAGACCGACGGCAGCGGCGTGATTCGCGACAAGCAATTGCAAGCCCTGGCGCTGCTGGAAGAAGCCGGCTGGAAACCCGAAGGCGACCGCCTGGTGAATGCCGAGGGCGAGCCACTGAGCTTCACCTTCCTGAACACCCAGAACGGTCTGGATCGCCTGTTGCTGCCCTACAAGCGCACCCTGGCGCAAATCGGCATCGACATGAGCATCCGGCGCATCGACGCGTCCCAATACGTCAATCGCCTGATGAGTCGCGACTACGACATGATCATCACCGGCTACCCCGTCAGCACTTCGCCAGGCATGGAACTCTACAATTACTTCGGCTCAGCGACGGCCAACGACCCGGGCGCCAACAACTACATGGCCCTGCAGAACCCGGCGGTGGACGCCCTGATCGACGGGCTGGTCAAGGCCACGACCAAAACCGACATGCTCCGCCACGCCCACGCCCTGGATCGCGTGCTGCAATGGAATTACTACTGGATCCCCAACTATTACCCGCCGGGCAGCTCGACGGTGTGGTGGAATCGCTTCGGCATTCCGAAGGTACAAGCCAGCAATGACGAAGCCATCGAGAGCTGGTGGGAAGTGAGCACCACGCCGTTGACCAACGAGCAGATGACCGCCGAGCGCATCAAGCGCGGTACACCCGGAGGACCGCATTA